>JBEDKD010000295.1:0-7546 GCA_041172365.1 Cyanobacteriota bacterium
CCCCAATCCCTAATCCCCAATCCCTAATCCCTAATCCCTAATCCCCAATCCCTAATCCCTAATCCCCAATTCCCAATCGCTAATCCCCATTACTCAATATGCTACCAGAACAACAAGAACGAATCATGGGTTACTTTATTGAGGAAGCCAGAGATCACCTCAATACCATAGAACAAGGTTTACTTTCCCTCCAAACTACCATCGAAGATCCCGACTTAGTTAACGAACTTTTTCGAGCGGCCCATTCCGTTAAAGGTGGAGCCGCGATGTTGGGATTAACGAGTATTCAACACATAGCCCATCGCTTAGAAGACAACTTTAAAATCCTACAAGAAGGCAACGTTCAAGTTGATCAAGAATTAGAATCTGTCTTTTTACGAGTGTTTGATGTCTTGCAAGAACTCCTCGAAAAACTGTCCAGTCCCGCGGGAATCTCAGAAGAATTTGCGGCGGTGATGTTAGAGGAAGTAGAACCACTTTTTGCTGACTTAAATACGCGTTTAACGGGAGTGATTCCAGCAGTATCAGAGACTAAAGTCTTAGCTATGACTACGAGTTCTTCGTCTTCTCAACGACGAGCTAATAACATCAGTCAACCACGAAATCGTAGTTCTGCGACTGAGGAAAGTGCTATGCAGCTTGTTTTTAATGCTGATGTTACCAAATTATTGCGGGAAATGTTGGACGAATTTAAACAGCCAGATACACCGGAAAGTCGCAACAGTCTTACCCAAATTTGTCACCAACTTAAGGGAGCAGGAGAATCTTTTGATTTACGAAACTGGTTACAGTTAATTGATGCAGCAGAAAACGCGATCGTGTACTCAGGAAACAATTATAAAACCCTCGCCCCCATTATTCTCAAAGAAATTAAACAAGCCAAAGAATTAGTCGTAAGTCTTCGGGAATCGGAAATCATTGTCGGAGAAAATCTGAGCAAACTATTGCCAACGCCAGCAACAGTAGTGGCAGACTTAGAGGAATTATTATCCTTTACTGAAACGGATACTGTATTTCTGGTAAATGAAAAAATAGACACAGAGGAACCCCTCTTTGAATGGAATCAAGAAACCTCCCTAGAAAACTGGGAAAATCCTGAAGCCTCCCTCCTATCAAACTTAAAGGAAAATAGCACTGAACCTACTTGGTGGGATGAGGAACTTTGGAGTAATACCGAAGACAAATTAGGGGTCGAACATGATGATCAGGAAGATTTTGACTTAATGAATTCCCATCAAAAACGAGGGCCAGAAGTCGGCATGGCAGAGTTAAACAGTCTTGCTGACTTATTTGAAGAAATCCCAGATTTAGAAGAGTCTTGGGACGATAATGAGATGGAAATACTTTCTGTCCCTGCTAACCTACCAGAAGAAGAATTTAATATTCAACAAGAAAACCAGCACTCGGAAGATTTTACGGATCTCTTATTTGATGACATAGAGGAGGAAAAGCAGGAAAAAACAGCTCCTCAAAGGGATGAATTTTCCAGTTTATTTGGAGAGACTTTTTTGGCTCAAGAAATGAATGAAACAGAGCAAATAATGAACGATTCTACAGGTGAAGTATCATTAATTATTACCGATGAAATAGACGATTTTTCTGCTTTTTTGGCAACAACAGAAAAAACTGAAGAAACTCCACAATTGGAGGCAGATTTAGACTTAGATTGGTTAGAAGATAGCTCCGATAACCAAGAAGATATCTCATCTATTTCTGAGGCTAGTGAAAGTCTGACAGAGTTATTCGCGGAATTAGGAGAAACGGAATTACCGAATTTTGGTAATAGTCCGGCCGCGTCGGAGTCTGCCCCGATAGAAAGTTTGGGAATAGAAACTCCCCAAACCGAACAAACACCCAATATTATGCACAATGAAATTTTAGGAGAAAGAGAAGAACTATCTTTAAAAACTAATCTCCCCCATGTTACATCAACACCAATCAGCGACATCCCAGAAATGGCCACGGAAGATATGGATTTAGAAGCTCTATTCAATGAAGTAACTAGCACTTCATCGGCACCTAATCTCCCCGAATCAAATACGGAAATCCCTGAACTCACGGAAACGGCAGATATAGATTTAGAGGCACTTTTTGGTCTTGATGATCAAGAGGAAATTTCTGCCTCGGTTCCCACTGATGAGGAAGAGACGGAGAGTAACGCGAATTGGTTAGAATCTCTGTTGGATAATGATATCAATCGCGAAAATATCTCAACCCCAGCACCATTACTAGAAACACCAGTCGCGTCAACTTCCACGGAAAGTGATGAAGATATCTTGGCACTTTTCTTAGATGAATTTACAGAACCGGAACACTCACAAATAGAAACGGCAGAACTCCCAAATTTTGATCAATTATTAGAATCTGTGGATGCCCAAACCCTTACTAACACACTAGAAGAAACAGCCTTAAGTCCTGAAGTGGCTGAACAATTATTGAGCGGTATTGATTTAAAGGCCCTAGATATTATTTATCCCGCGTTTGATGATTTAGATGCTCTGTTGAGGGATGACTCTAAGGACGCGATTAGTGCCAGTACATCCACTGATATTTACACGGAATTAGAACAATTGTTACAACTGGGAGAAACACTCACCAGTCCTAGTACAGAACCAACAAATCTTCCCACCCCTATCGGTTTATCCCAGGATTCACCTAAAGCGATCTCAAAGGAGGATAGTTTTGTCAAATCTCATGGGAAAGAGGATTTCTCGGATATGAAAGACCTCCTTGATAAAGATGTCGCAGTATCGGGCAAATCTTCTACTAATGGAACCATTGTCGGTCCGCCTCGTGGTGGTGATCAAAGACCCCGTAAACCACGGACTGAGCAAACTATGAGAGTACCAGTGAGACAACTGGATAATCTCAGTAACCTTATGGGTGAATTAGTCGTTAACCGTAATAGTCTTGAACAAGATCAGGAACGGATGCGTCAATTCTTGGAAAATCTTTTGCATCAAGTTACTTTGCTCAGTGATGTTAGTCAGCGGATGCAAGACTTCTACGAACGCAGTCTATTAGAAATAGCTCTTCTGGCGAACCGACAACAGGGACGCTCACCCTGGCGCAGTAGCAATGAGGATACTGGACATAATAACAGTGAATGGCGACCGGAAGAAATGGATCGCTTTACTCCATTCCATAGTCTCGCGCAAGAAATTATTGAGCTGATTGTGCGAGTCCGAGAATCCGCGGCTGATATCGAGTTCTTAGTAGATGAAGCGGACCAAGTTACTCGTCAATTACGTCAAGTTACTACTCAGTTACAAGAGGGTTTGACTAAGGCGAGAATGATGCCTTTAGCTCATACGACTGACCGTCTCCATCGCGCTGTTCGAGATATTTCGGTGAAATGTGGTAAGAAGGCGCAATTAATTGTGGAAGGGAAAGAAATTTTAATTGATAAAATGCTCCAAGAGCAGCTTTATGACCCCATGACTCACCTCGTTAATAACGCGATTACTCATGGGATTGAAACTCCTGAAGTCCGTCAAGCCGCGGGGAAACCTCCCACGGGTCGTATCACGATAAAGGCTTTCCATCAAGGGAACCAAACTGTTATCTCTATCTCTGATGATGGTGCTGGCATCAACCCTGAAATCGTCAAAGCTAAGGCGGTGAAGAAAAATTTAATTACCGCGGCTCAGGCTAAGAAAATATCACGCTCGGAAGTGTATGATATGCTGTTTCTGCCCGGATTTAGCACGAAGGATCAAGCGGACGATTTCTCCGGCCGTGGTGTGGGTATGGATGTAGTACGCACTAATTTAACGGAAATTCGTGGCAGTATTTCCATTGATTCTACTATTGGTAAGGGGACGGTCTTTAGTATTCGTTTGCCTCTTGTTTTAAGTATTTCTAAGGCTCTTTGTTGTATCAGCGATCGCGCTCGTATCGCGTTCCCGATGGATGGGGTAGAAGATATGTTTGATGTGCCGAAGGAACACATCCAAGTCGGTCAGGATGGTGAATCATGTATTGAATGGCGTGGCAGTTTATTACCCTTCAAACATCTACGGGAATTATTAAAATATAGTCGTCATATTACCCGAGCTAATTTTTATGGTGGATCGGGAGAAGTGGACGATTTAATATCCGTAGTTGTGTTACGTTCGGCGGGTACATTTCTCGCGGTGCAAGTTGATCAGGTTTCTACGGAACAGGAAATAGTTATTAAACAATTAGAGGGTCCTATTCCGAAACCGATTGGTATCGCGGGTGCTACGGTTTTAGGGGATGGTCGTATTGTCGCGATCGCGGATGTTTTAGAGTTAATTGATCTGGCGACAGGTCGTCTTTCGAATGAAACAATGCCTTTGGCTTCTGGGGATGATAAAACCATTGAAGTTGATATGTCTGAACCGGAAGAGCCTACTGTTCTTATTGTGGATGATTCTATTACCGTGCGCTCGCTTCTTTCTATTACTTTTGAAAAATCGGGTTATCGGGTTGAACAGGCTCGTGATGGTAAAGAGGCATGGGAAAAACTAAAATCTGGGTTGCCTTGTGATATCGTTTTCTGTGATATTGAAATGCCCAGAATGGATGGTTTGGAACTATTATCTCGGATGCAAAAAGATCCGCAATTGTCTAATTTACCGATCGCGATGTTGACTTCTCGTGGTGCTGATCGTCATAAACAAATGGCTTATAGTTTGGGGGCTCGGGGTTACTTTACTAAGCCTTATCTGGAAGAACATCTCTTGGATGCGGCGGCACGGATGTTAAAGGGTGAGGTTGTGGCTCCGGCTACTGCTTAATTATCCTGTTTCCCCTGAATATGAGGAAAAGCACGATCGCGCTCCCCCGAAACCGGGTTTCTGAGACATAGTAGGGACACGGCACTGCGGTGTCCCTACAGAAACCCGGTTTCTGATGACAACGAGACGCGATCGTGCTCCCCCGAAACCGGGTTTCTGAGACATAGTAGGGACACGGCACTGCGGTGTCCCTACAGAAACCCGGTTTCTGATGACAACGAGACGCGATCTTTGAGAAACCGGGTTTCTTCCGTAAACCTTGACATAGTAATCAATCTCATCAGAAACCAGGTTTCGCAGCCCCATCAGAGCGATCTCAAATGATTAAAAAAATATTAAATTAACTGATAATAGTCAAAAAAACATTGACAGACGCTTTCACTATCTGTTATAGAACCCATTTTGGATCTATGAGATCGCAGCAATGGCTAATCTTTTAAGCATGAGTCTGACAAAACAAAGATTGAGCTTAGTTGTAGCATTTTCAAGACTTCTCTCAAAATTTTTAACTAAACTTTTACATCTTTCTACCCAAGAATTTGACCTTTCAATAACCCACCTAGCTTTGACTGGCACAAATCCTGATTTTGCCAAGGCTTGTTTTTCTACTTTTGATGGTTTTGGTGAAAGTTCCAACTGAATTTTTGTCATAATTTCTGGATAAACTTTCTCTAATTCTCTCCTAATTGTTTCGGGATGATAACCATTGTCAAGTAAAATTGTTATTAGAGGGAGAGCGAGAGGTTTTGACTGAAAATACTCAATATTTTCAATCAACATTTCAATTAAACCCCAGTCATCAGTTACATTTGCCTTGGTACAATGAGTGAAAAAAGGAAATCCTAAAATATCAACAGCTAAATGTCTCTTGATGCCATTTGTGGCTTTATAAAAACAAAATCCTTTTGAGGCGATACAGGCATTGCAAGTATTTTTTACCGAGAATCAATGATAATTAGGGTTGTCCATTTGGGCTTTTTTTTTAATTGTTCTCGTAAGCGATGATGTCAGGTTTCCATAATCTCCTCAATTACCCCTTGTTCTCGCCACTGCTTGTAATGCCAATAAACCGTTGAATAAGGTGGTAAGTCCTTGGGAAGATCGCACCAATTACAACCATTCTTGAGTTGATAAAATATACCATTTAAAATTTCCCTCTTACTCCATTTTGGGGTGCGAGTTTTTTTCTTGCGGGGTAATAATGGCTCAATAATTAACCATTCTCCCTCTGTTAAATCCGTCGAATATGACATAATCTTTTCGTTGAATAGGGTATGTGGCGATGCCTGCGGCAGGCAGAGCCTACGCGACCATCGCTTATTGTCAATAAAGGCGTGATAATTGCTACTAACTGAGAGGAAGGTGTATGATGCCAAACCATTTACTGCTATTGAGCTTACCGTGGTGTTGTCACCCTCCGCAATAGCGATCACAGATCATTATTATAACTTGATGAGGGAAAAGATCCCAAATGGGTTCTATAAGTAGAGACACGCTAAGGTGCGTCTCTAGTCTACAGGGTTTATAATGGGATGAGACACGCCTAATTATTGTTTCTACAGGGTTGAGAGGTAGTCGCGATGACAGCGCCTCTTTATGAAAACCTTACAGAAACCCGGTTTCTCACAACGCTACAGAAACCCGGCGGTTTTTCCCCAAAAAAAACCGGGTTTCTCTATCACCAATTGTGCGCCATATAACCCCAACAAATTTAATGCGATAACCCCATCCCACCAGGTAATTTAAGTAGAAATAAATACTCCATTAATCACTCAAAATATCTCGTATTATCCTATCTCAATTTATCGATTAAATCACCTCAAATCAGCTTAAGAAAACCGCGCTGTTATGATGAGTGAAATACTCAACCATTTATAAAGTAATCTTTACAAAAACTCCTCTTTTGTAAAGATTCTGTAAAGATGCTTTACAGAGCTTGACAAAACTACTTAGAATTGTTTAATATTGTTGTGCTAATTAATCCCGCCAAAAAATCTTAGGTTAACCCTATTTTCTAGGTCAAATCAATATTTTTAGGGAAGTACAGGACCAAACTTTAACCATCTATAGAGGCATAAACTATGCAAATTTCCACATTACAACAGACTGCTTCCCCCTTGGCCCAAAAAAACGCCGCCCATCCTCGCCTTAGCGACGATTTCCGGCAACTTTTCATCATTGATAGTAACGTTCCCGATTATCAGCAAATAGTGGCCACCCTCCCGCCAGGGGCCGAAGTCCATATCCTGGATCCTCTCGCCGATGGCCTGGGGCAAATTAGCGAGATTTTGCATAAGGTAGACCGGGGGATATCCCTTCACCTCATCAGTCACGGTGCTCCTGGTATCCTCTACCTGGGCAACGGTACCTTAGAACTGCATAACTTGGAAACATACACATCCCAGCTTGAGCAATGGGGTATTACCGATCTATATATATATGGATGTAATGTTGCGGCGGGAGATGCCGGAGCCGAATTTATCGAAAAGCTGCAACAAATTACAGGTGCGACGATTTACGCCAATGCCCACCCCACCGGAAACCCAGAACTCGGAGGAACATGGGAATTAAGAACTATCCAAAACCAGGCCCAACTAGATTGCCCTTTGAATAAGGAAATATTAGCAGCCTATCCTCACTTGCTGGGTCCGACGATGGTTAAAAATAGACCTCTTGCGAAATTGAAAACAAAAACATGGTACAATGAGTAAGACGTTAATTAATAAATGGTAATTTATGGACTACGAATCTATCAAAAATTTAAAAGCTGAAGAGTTCAAACG
>JBEDKD010000296.1:0-2756 GCA_041172365.1 Cyanobacteriota bacterium
TATAGGAACAGAAAACACAATTTTGGGATGAGATTTAATCTGATTGCTGGTATTTACAATTATGAAGTTAAGTATCGGGATCAATTAATAGAAAGGATTTAATTTCGCAAGAGGTCTACTAAAGCAACGGGGTTTTCAGGGTTTGTCGTGATCAAAGCGGGAAATTTTATACAAAAAGTATATATAAGATTGTCAACCTTTCGCTGGCACTGGGAGCAGAAAACTAGCTATGGAAGAGCCTCTACCTATCTATCTGAGGATCGGTGAAATTTTTACGCATTTCCTCGGAAATTGTTACAAAACTTTACGTTTGGGTTGCTCTGAAAAAAATTTTCTGCGTTTTGCATAAAAAATTGGGTGATTTTCATAAAGGTGAGTAGAAAGCTCGTCAAGCTACCGCGATTCAACGCATCTACATCAACCTCACATTTTTTGGGAGTAATCAAATGAACCTCATCAAACACTTATCAATAGTTGCCCTGGGAACCGCCCTTTTTATTCTCAACCCTGGAAATACCCGTGCTGCCACCATAGGATCAGCAAATGCGACAGAAAATATTCTCTATCTCAATTCAACTAGAGGTCCGGGCACTGGTACTTTAGGTAACTTTCGTAGCGCGATCGCCAATACCTTAGAGAATTATCAAAACGGAACAGTCTTCGATGTTGACTACGTTCAAACTCAAGTAAAGGGCACTTTGGCATCTTGGCTTAATTCCAGTTCTAAAACCTACAATCAGATTTGGTTTGATACAACCATTTTCCGAACATCACTTCTCAACGTGGCAGACTTAGCAGCCCTAAATACCTGGGCTGCTAATAAACAACCAGAGTTCATTCTAGATAGCTCCTTCTTTTCGCGCAACAAAAATACTAATACCCTTACTGCTTCTGCGGCAGCAGTAACAATCAGCGAAGCCTTAGCTCTGAAAAGCAAAGGTGGTGGCATTTTCATCGGTACAGATCATAATGATTTTGCCTACACTGCTAATCAAATCTTGAGAAATTTCGGCTTTGATCGTCTTTTTACTGGTAGTTATAAAATTACCCCTAATGGCTCTTTTGTCGGTAGTTTACTTCTCTCTTCGGGATCTGTTGGTTCCGATTTCTTTGTCAATAATTTACAAGGACTTTCCACATCAAGAGTTCCCATAGGGACACATATTCTTAATGAGAATGGTGGTAATCGAACAATTGAAATATTTGAGAACCTGTTTTCCTATAGTCGTGGTAAGGTAACTCATATTGGTGCCAGCTTCACAACAGGAAGTGGCGCAACCGATATTAACAACCCCAACCCAGAATCTGTCCCTGAACCTGCTACTATTTTGGGTACTTTAGCCTTTGGCACTTTTGCGGCACGTTGGCGGATGAAGCGTAAACAGCAAGAGAAATCGCTCAATTCAACCGTTGTTTGACCAGAAATAATAGAGGGCGCGTGTCATTTTCTCGGCGCGATCGCGTGTCCTAATTTGGGGAGAAAAGTTTACCTCGGAGCCCGTGTCCTTTTCCTAGCGTGATGCCGCGAAGCGGCTCGCGGGAGGCATCGCGCCGAATTTCTGACAAAACGTTACTTTTGGGTTGCTCTGAAAAAAAATTATGACATTTGCATAAAAAATTGGGCGATTTTCAGAAAGGTGATTAGGAGAGGAGGTAACACAAGCACCTCGAATTCTCGATTTAAACCTCAAGGCGCGATCGCGCTTAACTAAAATGCACCTATTTAGAGGAATCATTCATAATGAAAACCTATCAAAATCAGGAAGTTCCGCTCCAGGGGACAGTCATACAATGTCTCGCTGCGAAGGCTATAAATGAGCATCTCCAAACTTTACCAGGCATCGTGGTTAACTCTATTAATAAAACCAGCGCGATCGCGTCCGTCGTCAAATTTTTATCTCCTCTTCATAATACCGCGGAAGACGAGTTAGTTTGGGAGGATCAAAACGTTCAAAACACCTTAGAAGAACTGATTTCTGAAGCCGCCGCGATCTCAGTCCTTCGCCTCATTTGAATTGAACCACTCACGGGGTGACGATGGAGCTAGGATATAGACAGGATATACTATTGAGCCTTCAATTCCCGTTGATAAAATCGACGTTTATTGGGATTAATTTGCACAAGTTTTTTAGCCCACTTTTCCATTTCTATCCCTCCTCTGTCCCAGTTTTCCCCATATACTCCCACCCAAAAACTTGCCCTGAGCTTAGTCGAAGGGTTGCTATTTTTTGTCGGTTTTTGCTTGATAGTTCGCTGTCTTTCCACATAAAATCTGTGAGGACAACCTTTGATTTCCCCCCTTTTTCTACCGCAATTGTGTAAGTTATTGCTATTAATATTAGTATTTTTTCTAGTCGTTCTTCCTTCATTTTTGCCTCTTCTATATTATATCCTCCTGTCTTATAGTCTTTGAACATTGCCTCTATTCCCCAACGTCTTTTGTACAGGTTTACCACTTCATTGGCATCACCTAAATCCGTCAATAAATACCACACTTCTTGTTCCTTTCTCTTTCCATATTTTCTTTGAGAATATATCACCATATTGTAGTTGCTTGGACTTTCTAGTGTCACTTCTACGTCCTTTAGTATCGTCCTTTTTCCGGGGATTATTAATCTCGCTTAAGGGGAGTAATATTTCCCCTTTTTTTCCCGAATATTGGTGTTCTTTTTTTGTCTTCAAATCAAGGATACTTTCTGCTTCTTCAGCCATTCTCCTAGTTTCGCACTGTGAAATTCTCGGTCTCCTATTACCAT
>JBEDKD010000297.1:0-13757 GCA_041172365.1 Cyanobacteriota bacterium
GGTTACAATGGAAACTGAGGATCATAAAAGGTCTTTATCAACAGGGCTACAGTCGGGAAGATATTCGGGAATTATTCCGATTAATTGATTGGTTGATGGCACTTCCCCAGCCATTAGATAATAGTTTTCAGACAGAAATTAAGCGTTTTGAGGAGGAGACAAAAATGCCTTATGTTACCAGTATTGAGCGTTTAGGAATACAAAAAGGTATGATGACTCGTGGTCGAGAAGATGTCATCGATATTCTGGAAATTCGGTTTGACATAGTACCGAGTCCTTTGATCGAGATGATTAATAAAATTGATGATATCAACCAATTAAAAATTCTGCTAAAACAGGCTGTAACTATTGCTTCATTGGCGGATTTTCAGCAGTTGATTAATAGCTAAATACCCGTGGGAGTTTTTTTTAGGAGTATAGGTGCTGTAACGGATATTGGTTAAAAAGTATTATCTCATGGCAATTCCCCAGCCATTAGATAATACTTTTGAGACAGAAATTAAGCGTTTTGAGGAGGAGACAAAAATGCCTTATGTTACCAGTATTGAGCGTTTAGGAATACAAAAAGCAATGAGAGAAAATATTATCTCTATCCTACCAGCTTCACAACAGTACCTAGTGATTTAGTCAATTTAACTAATCAAATTCAGGATATTGAGCAATTAAAAATTCTGCTCAAACAGGCTGTAACCATTGCTTCATTGGCGGATTTTCAGCAGTTGATTAATAGCTAAATACCAGTGGGAGTTTTTTTTAGGAGTATAGGTGCTGTAACGGATATTGGTTGAAAAGTATTATCTCATGGCACTTTTTCAGCCATTAGATAATACTTTTGAGAGATAAATTCAGCGTTTTGAGGAGGAGACAAAAATGCCTTATGTTACCAGTATTGAGCGTGTAGGAATACAGAAAGCGATCATTAATACCTGTCGAGAAGATGTCATCGACATTCTGGAAATTCGGTTTGAAATAGTACCGAGTATTTTGAGGGAGATGATTAATAAAATTGATGATATCAACCAATTGAAAAAACTGCTCAAACAGGCTGTAACTATTGCTTCTTTGGCTGATTTTCAGCAGTTGATTAATAGCTAAATACTCGAATTTCACTTTTTTGAGTAGTCTTTTTGCTGTGACCTAATCACTTTTTTAGAAACCACAAAGGCACAGAAGACACAGAGGAATACCAAGAAAGAGAACTTAGAGAAAATGTCTAGGCGACTGATTTTTATGGTGCTTTTACCAGCATCTTCAAAAGATAACCTTTCTTCTCTTAATTCCCTAATCGGAACCCGATCGCGCCCCTCTCTGTGCCTTTGTGCCTTTGTGCCTTTGTGGTTTATTTTCTTTCTCTCTTATCACTTTTTCGGTCAAATATAGAAAGAGAAATACCTCCTATTTTCTTATGGTATTTGCTAAACCCAGAGGCTCCCCGAAGGAAGAAGGTGCTAGGTTTAATACCTAACACCTCACATCTCATCTTTAATCCTTAAGGTGTGCGCCACTGACGCGCAAACTCCGCGATCGTTGCTGAGGGTATTTGCCCTTGTAACCAGTCTAAGGCCTGATTTTGATTGCCGATACCCTTATAATATTTGGCAACATCAATTAAGCGAATTACTGTCCCTGGGATCGAACTTGAAGCTCCACGCCATTGACGGGCAAATTCTATTAATACCACAGGTGTAATGTTCCCTTGTAACCAATCTAAAGCCCGATTTTGATGGCTGACGTTTTGATAGGATTTACAAACATCTATTAACCGAATTACGGGCGCAATAGGAGATATCGAACCTTGTTGACTGCGCCATTGACGGGCAAATTCTGTTAAAACACTAGGCGGAATTTGCGATTGTAACCACTCTAAAGATCGCTCTTGATAACTAAACCCTCGATAAAATTTACAGATATCAACCAAATTGGCATAGGTTTGTTGAGGTACATTTTGATTGCGCCACTGTCGCGAAAATTCTTTTAAGGTATTTTGCGACTGTTGAGCTTGTAACCAATTTAAAGCTTGATCCTGGTGCGCTAATCCCCGATAGGATAAGGCTACATCCACTAACTTAATCAGGTTTTGAGGGATGGGAGGTACTTCAATCGGTTGAGGACTGGGTGAGGGAATTGGCGCGGGTGTGGGTATTGGTGTGGGTATTGGTGTGGGTATTGGTGTGGGTATTGGTGCGGGTGTGGGTGTGGGTATGACAATGGGTGTGGGTTTGGGCGCGGGTTGAGGGGCGATTTTTCCCAGAAGTGCTGTCCAAGTTTTTAATCCTGTGATACCATCCGCGTCTAGTCCCGCGGCTTTCTGAAGCGCGATGACGGCTTGTTTGGTGCTGTTACCATAGCTGGAGTCGAGGGCTCCGCTATAAAATCCTTTTTTTTGTAGCTGTTTTTGCAGATCAAGGACTTTTCCCCCAGTGTCTCCCGTGGTTAGGCTTTCAAAAATGTTGATGTCTACATTCCCCGACACTCCTGCTACTCGTCCCTTATCTGTATATTGCCAGAATAGCCAACTCTTCCAAGCCCCAGGGACCCACGGTTGAGGGGCACTTGTATAATGCGCGATCCATAGGGGATAATGACCGAAACGTTTGACTCCTAAACCGTCCCAAAACCCCGGATAGGTGTAAATAATCGGTTGTAATCCGGTTTCGGCTTCGATCGCGTCTAACCAAATCCCCATGCGATCGCAAATAGTATTACCATCTAATCCCGCGGTTGTCTCTACATCTAAGACAGGGGGTAAATCTCCGGGTGCAATTTTAACTCTTTTGAGAAAATTATCAACTTGAGCTTGGACATTCGTCGCGGGGCGAAAAAAGTGATACGCGCCTCGCTGAATACCCACTGCTTTCATGGCAGCCCAATTATAATCAAAGGTATCCGCAAAATGGGTGGCTCCTTCTGTCGCTTTGACAAAAGCAAAGGCTATTCCTGAATTTGCCACAGTTTGCCAATTTACATTCGGTTGGTAGTCGGAAACATCTATCCCACGAATACTCATAGTGAAATAATAATTAAAGAGGTTAATGCCCTAAAAATAGGGTTTTTTGATCGCGAGGGAAAAAATCCCCTTGTTGTACATTACTTACAGAGGGTTCCTTTTATATGAAAAGTTCCCTCTGATTTGACATTATTTATTTTAGGGAGAATTAACAAGGTGAATCGCGATCGTATTCCACCGGGTCCGGGCCAAGAGTCTGTCTGGGATTATCCGCGTCCCCCACGTCTGGAGGAGTGTAGCAAACATATCCAAGTGATTTTTAATGGGGTGATCATTGCTGATACCCATTGCAGTCAGAGGGTTTTGGAAACCAGTCATCCCCCTATTTACTATATCCCTCCTGATGATATTCTGATGCAGTATTTACTCCCCTCTCCTGGGGTTTCTTGGTGTGAATGGAAGGGGCAAGCAGGTTATTATACCCTGCGAGTGGGTGAGAAAGAAGCCCAAAAAGCGGCTTGGTTTTATCATACTCCCACACCCGCGTTTGCTTCTATTCAGGATTATGTCGCGTTTTACCCGGGTTTGATGGATGTTTGTTATGTGGATGGGGAAAAAGTGGAACCTCAACCGGGTAGTTTTTATGGTGGTTGGATTACTAAGGATATTGTCGGCCCTTTTAAAGGTTCTCCGGGTACTTGGGGCTGGTAAGTTGTAGTTGTAGGTTGGGTTGAATACGACATAGTAGAAAATTGATTTTCTCTCCCCTTCAACCCCACCTATTATCGTTGTCGGTTGGGTTGAATACGACAGATAAAAAATTGATTTTATCTCCCCTTCAACTCAACCGAAAAATTTATTGGAGTTTGATTAAGGCGGAAGCACGACGAATACCGTCTTTTTGATCAATACTGGTTAAAGAAATCGATCGCAGATGATCAAAGAAGGGTTTGGCTGATAATTCTACCAGTCTTAATAAAGGAAATTGACGTTCCCAACTACCATGACTTTCTGCCCAGTCTAAATAAAAATAACCGTGATTTTCTGGGGGTAAGACTTCCTCACTTTTGGCAAAGTTGGTATTACTGACAAAAGATACGGTTTTCGCGGCTTTTAACGCGTCTGCTATTGATGCGACGGATGTGGTGAAAATTTCATAATTATCGACGGTAGCATGAACGCCTTTTGCTTCGGTTTTAATTACGTTTGTTTTACCTGGCTTCTCCGATTTATTAACCGGATTTGTGGTTAATTGTGTCCACGCGGATAGGGTTTGATCTTCTAGGTTAAATGCTCCGATACTATATCCTTTTTCCTGCGCGATCGCGTTTAATTTTTTCATCACGTCTGGAGATTCCTCTGATTTTTCGGCTACAAAAATCACATCGGTTTGTTGTTGCTCCAAACGAGGTAATAAAGCTAAAGCGTATTCACCTTTTACCCAGGAAAAAATATCTTTCGGTAAGTCAATGCCTGAAGATATTTTTAAATCAGCTAAGGTTTGGGTAACAATTTTCTCCAGAATATCATTATCTGATAAACCAGTGGAAACTGCTTGCCAAAGTTGATTAAGATTACTACTGGCTGCTACTAAGAAACTATTGGGGGGAATATATTGTAATGCTTTGACAGGTTTTGATAAAAGTGAAACTTTGGGTAATTGTGGGTTGGAGGGAGCTAATAAAGCTGTTTGTGCCAGTAATCCTTCTTTCTGGGTTGCCAACGCGAGAGTCAATATAGAAGAAAGGGGAGACTCTATTTCTTCTTGATCACTGGGTTTTGCTTGGGTAATCCAATTGGTTAATTGATTAAAATTGAGATAGATTAAACCCACTCGTCCCCCTTCTAATTGCCCTAAAGTTTTTTGATATTCCGGGGCATTATTCAAACTCCAATTGACGGCTTGGAGATTATTAATGGCATTGCGTAATACTTTGGGGTTATTGGCAAATAAGACGAATTTATTGACGATCGCGGTGGCTAAATCGGGAGAGAATTTACTAGGAGTGTTGAAAAAAGAGTCGGGTTGTTTGTAAATAATTTTAACGCCTTTATAGGGTTCAAAAATAATATCTTCCCCCGCCAAAACTCGTTTTTGCCAATAAACTTCTAAGAAATCTTGACTTTTGACGGGATTTTTACTAGCCATTGCTAATAAGAATCCGGGTTTTTGACCATTTTGATTATCTCGATCAAAATCATAATTTGTCACCGCAAATGTGATTTCATTTCCTAACCAAGGTTGAATATCTCTCCCATAATTAAAATCAGTATTGGTGAGTAAACTTTGTTTGATTTGATTAAATTCCGAATGCGCGATCGCCCTTTGCGTAGGAGGAGTAAAGACTTGATTTAAAGCTTCCACGCGATCGGGGTTTACTAAAAGAGATATCATCAGGGGAGAACTTTTGGAGACAAACATCGCGCCAGAGGGAGTCGCGATCGGTCCCCCTTGGAGTAAATTGAGAGGAGTATGGGTAAATAACCAGTAAAAAGCACCCCCACTCAGACTTAACAGGGTGAAGACACCAGCAATTAGGATAGTAAAAAAAACGCGTAGTTTCATTTCATTAATGAGTTGAGATTTGAGATTTATCCGGGTGGGCAAACCCCTCGGTTATGCGTAGGATACTATTGTAGCGCGATCGTGTCACTTTTTTTGTTTATAATGAAATTATAAGTAAGCGGTTACGCATTTAAACCAGATAAAGTAGGACAAGCATCCTGCTTGTCACAGGCTGGAAGCCTGTGTTACTAATAGCAATTCAAAATGTGTAACAGCTTAGTTAGAGAGCAATAATTTTAACCCAGAGAAGCCCTTTGTGCAATTTTTTACTCCCAGAAACTAAGTTAAGCATCTACTTACTTGATACAGCGATTCCCTCTCTTATGAGGTACACCAGTTACAAATTAATCCTTGTAGGGACACGGCACTGCCGTGTCCCTACCGTACTTCATAAGTGTGGAATCTGCTGTAATTAATATCATTGTGACTCCCGAAAAATTTATGACAAATTCTACCTCTTTTCTCTCAGCTTGGCAACAATTAAGAAATCGTAGCATTACCTGTGAAGAAGCACTCAATGTGTTAATTGATCCACAGGGAATGCTGAAGTTACACTTACTTGATCCTGAAGTAAGTCAACGCTTTTTTCGAGAATTTCCCGATCGCGATATTTTACCTCCTATTATTCCTTTGCTGTTATGGCGTAATTGTTATTACTTAGCCAGTCCAGTTTCTATCTCTGAAGATATCATTAAAATGCTCAGTGATCGGAGTTTTAGCGATATAAAAATAGTCCAGATTGATGAAAAAAGTTATAGCTCATGGTTTCATACTCAACATCTCGATCCGACTCGCATTAGTGCCATGCCCTTAGTGAACCCTTTAACGGGAGAATTGGAACGAGAAAATGTTAGTGAAACTACGGAACTTTATCTATCAAAAGCAGTAGATCAAATTGAACGAATTAAAACATTAATTTCCGGTGCATTACGAAATCGTGCTAGTGATATTCACTTAGAACCCTTCAAAGAATGTTTGAAAATACGTTATCGAATTGATGGAATTTTACGCAAAATTACCACACTTTCCCCCGAAGTCGGACGTAAAGTTATTGTCGCCTTGAAAGTGATGTCAAATATGGATATTGCCGAAAGTCGTCGCCCTCAAGATGGTAGAATTGGCGAGAATTATGCCGGGGGAAAAGGTGCAAATATCGGGTTAGATATGCGAGTCAGTGTCTTACCTTGTGTCTGGGGAGAAAAAGCGGTTATTCGTTTATTACCTGAAGAAAATCCCTTTACCGATTTGCATAGTTTAGGGTTTGCTTCCCAAGCCTTAGATATCTATAAAAAATTATTACATCAACCCCAGGGCATGATTATTTTTACGGGTCCTACGGGTTCAGGAAAAACCAGTACCCTTTATACCAGTTTAATGAATGTTGCTACGGAGGATATTAATGTTGTCACTGTCGAAGATCCCGTTGAATATGTATTACCCGGAATTACCCAAACTCAAGTCCATGAAAGGGCGGGCATGACTTTAGCTGCGGGTTTACGGGCTATTTTACGTCAAGATCCTGATGTGATTATGGTGGGAGAAATACGCGATCGTGAAACCGCAGATACAGCAGTGCGAGCCGCATTAACAGGGCATTTAGTCTTAACAACATTACACACAAATGACGCGTTAGGTGCGATACCTCGTTTAAAAGATATTGGCCCCGATCCGGGGTTGATTAGTGATGCTTTATTAGGTATAGTCGGACAACGATTAGTGCGAAAAATTTGCTCCTATTGTGCGGCTCCATATACGCCAACTGAGCAAGAATTAAGCGTTTTAGGATTAGAAAAAAAACAAATTGATTTATCTACTTTCCGCAAAGGAAAAGGATGTGCTAATTGTTTTCAAACAGGTTATTCGGGAAGAGAGGCGATCGTGGAGTTATTAGATTTGGATGATATCAGTCGTCAAATTATTTATGACGGTACTATGACACAATTATATCGTTATTTACAAGAAAGGGGGTATATTTCCTTTCGTTGGGCGGCCATTGATAAAGTGACAACGGGTGTGACAACAGTGGAAGAAGTGCAGCGAGTTGTACCTTATAGCGCGTTAATTCGCAAACAGTAAAAAATACCCATAAGTCAGGTATTAGGAATGGGGATGAGAGGAAAAAGAAATAACTCATCCGTTACATCCTTTTTGAGCCGTTGTTAACTTTCTTCCTTTGGGAGTATCTCATTTTTGTAAAGATAGAATTTGGTTGATCGGGCGAAGCATTCGCGTCATAAAATTTTCGCTTATCGAGGGAGACTATCTCGCGAATGCTTCGCCCCTACAAAAACGGGATGCTCCTTCCTTCTTCCTTCTTCCTTCTTCCTTCTTCCTTCTTCCTTCTTCCTTCTTCCTTCTTCCTTCTTCCTTCTTCCCTCTTCCCTCTTCCTTTTTAGATATAATAGAGAAGATGGCACTAGAGCAACCTGAAAAACTGTGAGATTTGATATCATTACCCTTTTCCCCGATTTTTTTACCTCTCCCCTTAATTCCGGTTTAATGGGGAAAGCTTTCGCGAAGAATATCGCGACAGTTAATCTCACTAACCCCCGTGATTTTACTACTGATAAACATCATAAAGTAGATGATGAACCCTATGGGGGGGGTGTGGGAATGGTAATGAAACCTGAACCGATTTTTCACGCGGTTGAATCTCTCCCTATTTTACCCCGTCGAGAAGTGATTTATCTTACTCCTCAAGGGGAAACTATGCAACAAAAACTTTTTCAAGATTTGGCTACGAATTATGATCAATTAGTCTTAATTTGTGGCCATTATGAAGGGGTTGATGAGCGAGTTATGAATATTGTCACGCGGGAAATTTCTTTGGGAGATTTTGTCTTAACCAGTGGTGAAATTCCGGCTCTTACTCTAATTAATGGTGTTTTAAGATTGCTGCCTGGTACTGTTGGTAAAGTTGAGTCTTTACTTAATGAGAGTTTTCAGCAGAATTTACTCGATTATCCTCATTATACTCGTCCTCCTGAATTTCGGGGCTGGAAAGTTCCTGATGTTTTATTATCGGGAAATCATCGCGAAATTGATCGCTGGCGTTTAGAGCAACAGTTACAACGAACACGCGATCGTCGTCCTGATCTGTTAGATAATCAAGAAATACACTATACTGGAAAAAATGATCAAGGTTGATACTTATGCGAAAAAATACTCTGGTTTGGGTGACTAGCGCGATCGGATTCTTGTTAATATCAGAAATTCGGATAAATCTCTCTCCTGACAGTAATGATCACTGGTGGAAAATTAACGAAAAAGCAGACGCGAGAAGCAGTGGGGGGAGAAGTGGAGGGGGTTCCTTTCGTGGCTCTTCTCGTAGCTCTAATTCGACTCCATCTCGCTCAAATTCTACCACGAAAACTAATACTCAACAAACGACTCCATCCTATAATCAACCACCACAAAGATCATCCTATCCTCCCCCAGTACCGAGGAGTAATTATCCAGTGATTTTGCCCGATTCTCCCTCTTATAATCGTCCCTATAATTCTCAACCTTCCACTAATCAACCACCACCACAATTTTATTATCCTCCTCCAGTACCGAGGAGTAATTATCCAGTGATTTTGTACGGTGCGCCCTCTTACAATCGTCCCTATAATTCTACACCTACTACGACTCCGATCGCGTCACCCACATCATTACCATTTTGTGTAACTCAGTCACCCACATCTGTTTCTTCTCCGACTTCTTCTCCTAATGGAAATTCGCCCAAACCTTCACCTTCTATTAATTGTATTCCCTCTCCCCTTCCTTCAGCTCAAGCCGAGGGAAAAAAATCCTCTTCTTCGATGACAAATACTTCGGATCAATCAAAAGAGTTAATGTATTGGGGATTAGTGGGAGCGGGTGGTGCGGGTGTTTTAGGCTATTCAATGTATTACCATAAAAAGAATAAAGCCAAAAACGATAAAGGGGGAATTAATGTCACGAAATTACAAGTCGCGTTATTAGCAGAAGCCCGACAAATTCAACGTCAATTAACAGAATTAAGTTTAAGCGCGGATACATCAACCGATGAGGGTTTAAGTGAATTATTAAAAGAGTCCGCGTTAGCTCTATTAAGAAGTCCTGAAAATTGGACTCATTGTTTAGGCAATTCTCAACAGTTTAAGGGTTTAGAATCTGCGGAAACCGCCTTTGATTATTGGTTAATGGAAGAGCGCAGTAAGTTAAGTGCAGAAACATTGACGAATTTACGAGGGCAAGTTACACAAGGAGAAATTATTACGAATCCTGATGAAGATCCAGCCGCGTATATTGTGGTGACATTTTTAATAGGAAGCGAGAATGAGCAACCTTTATTTGGAGAAATTCGGGATGAAGCTGGGTTAAAAGCGGCTTTAACGAGGCTTTCTATTGTGCCACCTGAATCCTTATTACGATTTGAATTAATTTGGAGTCCTCAAGATGAAAGTGATAGTTTAACTTATGATGAATTATTAACGGAATATACTGGATTAATTCAGATTAGTTAAACCCGGTTTCTCTGAGGGTAAATAAACCTGGTTTATTGGCTTAGGGCTGTTTCATTATAGGAAAAATTGCGAGACACGAAGAGGGCGAAGCATTTGCCAATATAGATTTCTGATATGAGGTAAATACAGTCGTGGCAGATGCTTCGCCCCTTGTGAAGAGGGCGAAGCATTTGCCAATATAGATTTCTGATATGAGGTAAATACAGTCGTGGCAAATGCTTCGCCCCTACTTAAATTTCGATCGCGAAAATTGCACCTTTTGAGGGAGAAGGGCGATTTTCGACAAAGATTTTACCATTATGAGCTTCTACCGCGGTTTTACAAAAGGCTAATCCTAAACCCGTTTGTTTGACTCCCGTGACGCGATCGCCGATTTCATATTTCTCAAAAATACGCTCTTGTAATTCTGCACTTACCCCCGGACCTTCATCAATCACTTGAATACGGAGTTTAGGGGTAAGCTCAGAAACCGATTCAGTCTCAGATAAAGTTTCTGGATATTCAATTTTTATGGTGATTTCACTATCACGGGGAGAAAATTTGATCGCGTTAGCCAGTAAATTTTCCAAAATTCGCATAAAAATGGGGATATCTATGGGAATAGGATAAGTCAATGGTGGCACATCTAAAGTGAACTTAATCTTTTTGGAATCAGCAATAGTGGCAAAATTTTCCATGACTTTTTTCGCCAAAATAGAGACATCTTCCTCGACGAGATGTAACACCATTTTGGCGGATTCTAACTTAGCTAATAACAATAAAGTATCAATATGAGATTGTAAGCGATTCACGGAAAAAAGCATTCGTTCGATTATCTTTTTTTTCCTAATTTCGTCGAATTTATTTATTTGTAAAATTCCACAGGATAAAAGAATGCTCGATAGGGGATTTCGTAAATCATGTACCATCATATTAACCATATCTTCTCGCATTTCTAACAAGGATTGTACTCGATCATATTGTTGTTTAATTCGTAACATTGAGCGAATTCTAGCCCGTAATTCTATGCCATTAATCGGTTTACTGATAAAATCATCAGCCCCCGCGTCCATACAACGAGCTAAATCTTCCTTAGCATCAAGAATTGTTACCATAATAATCGGAATATGACACCAAGAAGAATTAGCTTTGATCCGGCGACAAACTTCCATGCCATCCATTTCCGGCATCATTACATCTAAGAGTATTACATCGGGTTTAATACTATCTAAACGATCCAAAGCTTTCGGTCCACTGGACGCGTAATGAATGTCATAATCTTCATCGGATAAGAGTGATTCAATCACTTCGAGATTAGTGGGTTTATCATCAATAACCAGGAGAGAGGCGGGCTTAATCATACTATTTTCCTACTGACTCAGTAATTGGACAATCATATTTAACAGATGTTTAAATCTTACAGGTTTTGTTAAATATTCATTCACTCCCGCGGCGATACATTTTTCTCGATCTCCGGGCATCGCGAAGGCGGTGAGGGCAATAATAGGAATATTTCTCAATTCCTGATCGGCACGGATCAGGGTAGTGGCTTCTAAACCATCCATCCCAGGCATGGATATATCCATGAGAATCAGATGGGGTTTGGAGGCTTTGGCGATCGCGATCGCGTCTTCTCCATTACGAGCAATAATTAAGCGATAATCACGACTCATGAGATAATCAGAAATACTGTCAATATTAGCTTGATTGTCTTCAGCTAAAAGAATAAGGGGATGAGGAATAGGGCATGGAAGAGAGAGGAAAGACTCCCCTTTGGGAGTACCCTCCAGAGCTGAAGGCGTGAGGGACTTATCTGTTGATAATATCACATAAGGAAGTCGGACGGTAAAACAACTACCTTGATTAATTTTACTTTCAACGGTAACATTGCCTCCATGCAGCTCAGTGAGACGACGCACTAAAGCTAAACCCAATCCCGTACCCTCATATTGGCGACTAAGACTACTATCAATTTGCACAAAAGACTGAAAAAGTCGATCTAAATTTTCCGGCGCGATCCCAATACCAGTATCTTTGATAGCAAAAATAATCTCTTGGGAGGGATAAGTCAATCCCCCCTCCCTCTGCTTATCAAGGTGGTTGCCCCCCGGCTTGTCAAGGGGGGTTAACTCTTGATCCCGGTGGTTGCCCTGCTTCACAAGGGGAGTTGGGGGGATCAAATCGTCTTTTTTCTTGTCTTCAATTCTGACTTCTAAGGTAACAACTCCCCCATTAGGAGTAAATTTAACCGCGTTACTGAGAAGATTAATTAAGATTTGGCGGACCCGTCTTTCATCGGCGACAAAATACCTGATATTGTCAGGGATAAATGTCTGTAATTGGATATTTTTATTAAGGGCTTGTTGTTTCAGAAAAGTTAGACTCGATTCGCAAAGATAGGGGATAATAATCGGTTTCTTATCCAGTTCTATTTTGCCCGATTCAATTTTAGCTAAATCAAGAATATCATTAATTAATTCTAGTAAATGTTGACCGCTTTCTTGGATACTAAGGACTGCTTTTTTCTGACGGGTATTCAGAATCCCTAAGAATTCGTCCTGTAAACCTTCCGACATTCCTAAAATCGCATTAAGAGGCGTTCGTAATTCGTGACTCATGTTAGCCAAAAATTCCTGTTTGAGTCGGTTTGCCCGTGCCAATTCTCGATTGGCTAAAGTTAATTGATGATTAGCTGTTTGTAGTTCCTCTTCAGCCCGTTTAGCATCAGTAATATCACGGCGAATAGCTAAATATTGGATAGGGATACCCTTTTCATTTAAAAAAGGGACAATGGTGGAATCAACCCAATAATAAGTTCCGTCTTTAGCTTTATTTTTCATCTCCCCTCGCCACACTTTACCTCGGGTAATTGTTGACCAAAAATTACCAAAAAATTCTCCTGAGTGATAATCTGAATTAACCAAAGAATGATTATTACCAATTAACTCTTCGGGGGAGTAACCAGAAATTTTACAGAAATTCTCATTCACATAAGTAATAAATCCTTGGGGGTTAGTAATTGCCACAATTGATGATTGATCTAAGGCATATTTAAAGTCCGATAATTCTTTGACTAATTGTTTCAGTTTTTCTTCAGTTTTTTTGCGCTCGGTAATATCACGAGAAACACAAATTAAATCCCCCGTGTCAGTCATCGTCAGAGAGACTTCTTGGGCAAATTTACTCCCATCTTTACGAGTCGCGATCGTTTCACCTTGCCACTTCTTCTCCTCCATGAGCAAAGGCACAACATTTTGATCAAAATAGTCTATTTCCTCTGGGGAATAAAAAATTTTCCAAGTTTTGCCCATGACTTCTTCAGCTCTTTCATAACCAAACATATTGAGATGGGCTTTATTTAAAAAAGTATACTGGTAATCTTTTAAAATGGCAATTCCATCGATCGCGGCTTCCACCGCGGCGAATTGACGTTGTAATAATTCTTCGGAGTCTTTGCGATCGCTAATATCTTCGGCAATACCAATATATTCAATCACTTTTCCGTCAGTATTGCGTTTAAAAATAGTATCTCGACTAATAAACCAACGAAAGGAGTCATCTTTGTGACGAATGCGATATTCAATACTATAAACTTCATTATCTTTCCCTTGACTCATTTTTACTATTACATGGTGCATAACGCGCTCTAAATCATCGGGATGAATCAGAATCTTCAAGAAATCTGAACCCATTTCTAAAATATCTTGGGATGTATAATCAATCAATTCTATCTGACGATTAATGTAATTTACCCCTAAGAATTCTAAATTAATAA
>JBEDKD010000298.1:0-7764 GCA_041172365.1 Cyanobacteriota bacterium
GAAACGACTCTATTTGTTTGCGGTCCTCAATTTCTCTGGATAAATAATTATTAATTTCATTGACTTCTTGATGGGTATAAGTATAATCAAAAACTAAACCACCCAGGGGTACTAAATAGGCAATAATTTTGAGAAAATGGGCAATATTAAAATGATTATCAAAGAGATTGGTGGAACCGAAAACCATGTGCATTTGTGTAAAAGCATTAGGAATAGTGCTAACAATTAGCGCGTGGGAAAAAAGACTAGGATTTTTTTGATAAAATCGTGGATAAACCCAAACTCCTGAAATTATAAATAATAATAAAGGCAGAATATCCCAAGGACGAGTAATAAGGGAATCAGGAAAAAGAGTTTTTGGTAAACTTTCCTGGGTTATACAAAAGTTAATAACGCCATAGGAGATCATGGCAAAAATAACACTCACTAAGATCATAAAAGTGACATTCCCTTGCCATCTTTTCGGGCGACTGATTAGGAAAAGACTAACACCAAATAGAGTAAGTAAAGCATTACCGATACGACAAATTGCCCAAGTAAAAGGGATGAGATGTTCATTATTAGCCACGGCATCAATTAAGCGATCGGCCGCGAAGGTGTGAAACGCGTCCATAATACCCGCGCATAACAACGTGACACCGATAATGGGAGTGGTGACATCATGTTTAATACTAAAGTAAGAAAAGGCAAGAATCACGGTGAAAATCGCCGCACAGACGGCACTCCATTCTAATATGGTATGTAGAAAACTACCCCCTAAAATATGGTGTATTTGATCAACGCTCGCGTCTCTATTATTTTCGGTAATTTGTAATAAGGAATGAGCCGAATTCGGTGAGCTAAAATCATATCCTACAAGATTTAATAAAAATGGCAATATGCAGATAATAACTACTATCCAAACGAAGAGAGTGGGAAGGGTTGTTACTCCGGCACGATAACGCCACCAACTCTCATGCTTCAAGGAAAATAAATGAGTCATCTTTATTAATAATACCAGATTGGTGATTGAGAATTATACCATTTCTGGTTGTTTTTGTCAAGAGTTATAAAAATATTTTACTTGGGGCGCGATCGCGCTCTATTGTTTATATTGAAGGGGTAAGCGCACGGTAAAAGTAGAACCTTTTTCTAATTCACTTTCGACTAAAATTTCCCCACCCATCATTTGACAAAAATGACGACTAATCGTTAATCCTAAGCCTGTGCCACCATACTTACGAGTCGCAGATGTATCCCCTTGAGTAAAGGCTTCAAATAAACGGTGTTGTTCGTTTTCCGACATTCCAATTCCGGTATCTTTGACTTCAAAACAAATCCAATCTTCACTTTTTTGAGTATGAGGAAGAGGACAAGCTAATGCTAAAGGTGAAAAATGATTTTCTCCCGACTCATTTTCTTCTTTACCCGGTATCACCCAGGCTTTTAATGTAATTTTTCCTTGATGAGTGAACTTCGCGGCATTACTTAAAAGATTTAATAAAACCTGTCGCACTTTTGTCATATCAGAGTACATGATATTGATATTACTATCACATTCTATTTGGAAGACATTATTATTTTTATTGATCAGGGGTTTAACCGTTGCCGCGATCTCATCAATCAGAGTGATAATATCAAATTTTTCCCAATAAATCCGCATTTTTCCCGCTTCTATTTTCGATAAATCCAGAATATCATTAATTAGAGAAAGTAAATGTTTGCCCGCGGTTTGAATTTTCTCTAAATCGGGTAAAAATTCATCGAGTCCCAAAACTTCAGATTCTTCTGTTAAAATTTCACTATATCCCAGAATCGCATTCAATGGAGTGCGTAATTCATGGCTCATATTCGCCAAAAATTGACTTTTCGCGAGATTGGCACTTTCGGCATTTGCCTTGGCTTTTTCTAACTCTTTTGTGTGGGTTGATACCCTTTCAATCAGATGATTTAATGAGATCGCGAAAGAGGCTATTTCATCTTGACTAGACACGGGGGCTCGTAAATCAAAATTTGACTCTTGCGCGACTTTTTCTGCCACCGCGGTTACTGTAATAACGGGTTCCGCGATCGCCCGACTGGTACGATACGCGATTAATCCGGCTAAGGTGACAGACAGCAACATACTAATCAGAATAATTGTCTTCTCTAAACCATATATTTCTCTCAGCTTTTGACTGCTTTCGATTTCTTGTCTTTGGGCAATTTCTAAAAGGTGGTTTATTTGGGCTAAATGAATATCAAGCATCATCGCAATTTTGCCATTTTGGATGACAGAAATAGATGCCATCATTTGCTCTTGTGAAGAATTGGTTTTAATTTTTTCCAGGTGCAGTTCGATTTCTTGTTGATAGTTGCTTAAATCATTGACATAAGACTGTAATAATTGTTTTAATGGAATCGGTTCTTTTACTAACCAACTGGGTTTATTATTGAGATATTCTTCAACTTCTTTTTGGAACAAAATGACATATTTTATGGTTTTAATAAACTCTGTTTTTCTGAGGTGTAGAGTATCAGAATCATCAAGAAATCCCACGAGACGTGAACCCTGTGATTGAGCTTGAAGAGCTGAGTATTGAAAATTTTCCAGAAGTTGAGCCTGGATATGAGCATCATATTGTTGCTTAATCCCTTTTTCTTGATAATAATCCGCGATCGCTAATCCCAGAAGAGAACCAAAAAAACCAATGCCAATAGCTAAAAAATAACCATAGCCAATTTTTTGATGAATGCGCCAAGAACTATCTTGGAGATTTAATCGTTGCCAAAATTTCGGGATCGTGTTAAGCATCACTTTCACAACCAACATAATATGATTAATTGAGCAAAAATATTGCAAAAAAAGAAAATTAACTCCCCCAATAAAGGTTCGCTTTTTTGATAGTTTCAATGAGTTTGCCATCACGGTCCAAAGCAATATCAGCCAATTCCACAATCCAACGATTTGGCCTAGCTTGAGGACGAGATGTCAATACCGCGCCCAAAGCTTCCTCTTCTTTTCCAGCACCCAAAATTATCGCGCAAACAATCAACGCGATCGCGGTAGATCGACTAATGCCCGCGTGACAGTGAATGAGAATACGTCCATCGGAACGCGGCATTTTCCCAACAAAGTTAATTACTTTGATGATATCATCAAAACAGGGTAAACAGTAATCAGGATCGCTTATAGGTGTTTCAATATCATCAAACTCTAGGCGCAGTCGGTTCGGTATCTTGATAAAACCCTGGGGAGGCATCACCCCCGGACTACCTATGGAAATCAAGGATTGAATAAAGAAACCAGTAATAGGATCGAGGAGATATTCACTGGCTTCGGCTTCGGAAGTAATTAAAAGTTTCGGCAAATGATAAGATTGACCCGATTTAGGAAAGATAGTATCAAAATCAACGACATCTCTTCTCTTTTTTTGTAATTCTTGAGCCGCGTGGCGACGCACATCTTCTAAGGGATGATTTAATCCTTCTCGTAACCCTTTCAACGCAGACTCGGAACCGATTTCTTCTAAAGATTTAATTGCCCTTTGACGCACAGGTTCGATTTCATCATTCAAACATTCTATTAACTGGGGAACTACCTGATCATTGCCAATGTTTCCTAATCCGGCAACGGCTCGCCATCGCACATAATATTCGGGATCCTTGAGGGCTTGTAGTAGTCCCGCGATCGCGCTTTCTCCATTCCGTTTTCCCAAGCTTTCGCAGATTCTTCCGCGCACAATCGGATCACGATCTTGGAGGGCTCCCACCAAGGCCGCGATCGCGTCTTTTGTACCAATATTCCCCAAGGCAGAAACCACACTCCCTCGCACATCTGAGTCGGGGTGAGCCAAAGCATTAATCAAACCCCTGGTTGCTTTTGTGCCACCAATTTTGCCCAAAGCTTCGGAGGCTCGCAAGCCTACTAAATAACTATCAGGCTCCTGTAATTCTAAGATATTCAAAAGTGCAGGAATCGCCGCGGGATCACCAATCAGTCCCAACGCGGAAGCCACACGACCTCGAACTATGTTATTATCATCTTGTAATGCTTTTAATAAGTAAGGTACAATCATTTGATTGCCTTTTTTTCCCAAGGCTTGAGCGGCGCGCCAACGTACTTGGGAGTCTTCATGGTTTAAGGCTTTCAGGAGAATGGCAATAGCCTTGGAGGTTTTCATTTCTCCTAGTGCCCAGACACTCCAAATCCGAACCTCTGATAAAGAATGATTAAGCGCGATCGTCAGACCTGTCAATGCGCTATTACTATTAATCTGGGATAATCCCCAAGCTGCCCATGCTCTTACTTTTTCCGAATGTGGATAGGCAAGCGATCGCGTTAATTCCACCACTACCAACTTACTACCAATCTTCACTAAAGCCTGTATCGCGCTCCGTATCGCCCAATCATCACCATGATACAGAGATTCTAATAACAAAGGGATGGCAAAATCCGAACCCGTGAGCCCCAATAATTGATGTTTCAATCGTATAGATACGTTTAATTTAGACACTAACGCGACGGTTTCGGGTTGTAGCTTTGGCATCACAGCACCCGCCAATTGAGCACCCCACTTCATATCTCTGTGCAGAGACAATTCCACAATCCTTAATACTTGAGAAACCTCTTTCACTTCCGACAAAACCTGTACCAAGACATCCATATCCGCGGTAAGTAAATAATCTTTAAGTTGATCATTACTCAGAGAAGGAAGCAGTGCGAGGAATTTATGGGCTGCGATCATTCTTTTATGGAGTGGGAGGGCGATAATTATTTTAAACCTTGGGATGCACCTTGTTTCACCACCAGAGACAAAAATTGATATATAGAAGAAGGAAGAAGGAAGAAGGAAGAGGGAAGAAGGAAGAGGGAAGAAGGAAGAGAAGAAGGAAGAGGGAAGAAGGAAGAAGGAAGAAGCAATAAAATTAATGGTTTGCGCCATTAACAACGTCAACCACCGTCGAGGTTGCGATATCGCGGTTTTCCATTAAATGAGGTACAAGATGAGCCGCGTCGGGGCGGGTTTATCTATAGTCTTTGCCTAAACAGGAATATTTACGCGAACCCCCCCTGAGATATCTGTGCCTTACCCAAGGGAAAACCACGATAAATGTTTTCATTATTTTCTCTGCGCGATAACCCTCTTCGTGTTAAAAGAGAATAAAGCGAGTTTACCACTAATATGCTATGGCAAATACTCTTCTTTTTTCCGATCTGGAAAATCATTGGGCAGGCTCTTGTATTAATCAGTTAGCCCAACGTAATCTCATTCGTGGTTATCCCGATGGCACATTTCGTCCCAATGCTCCTGTAAATAGGGCCGAATTTGCCGCCCTTTTACTTAATCTTTTTCCTGATATTCTTCCTGTCCGAAAAACCCTTGATTTTAGTGATGTACCTACTACTTATTGGGCTTATCAAGTCATTCAAAAGGTAACGGAATCTGGTTTTTTATCCGGTTATCCCGATCGCACCTTTAAACCTACAGCACCCCTTTCTCGTCTCCAGATTTTCTTGGCCTTAGCTAATGGTTTAAAATGTCCCATTCCTCCCAATTCCGCTCAAATTGTTAAAAAGTATTTTGAGGATGTTAATCAAATTCCTGATTACGCGGTGAACGCGATCGCGGCGGCCGCGGAAGCGAAATTAATTGTTAATTATCCCAATGTACGTCAACTCAATCCCAATCAAAATGCCACTAGAGGAGAAGTAGTCGCGGCCCTTTATCAAACCTTAAGTAAACCTTGGCAAATTTCACCAATTTCTCCTTATATAGTCGGAAATCCTCTTTCTTTTCCCTCCCAAGATTATTTTCAAGATGCCGTGGGTAGTGTGGGAGCGGAAGTCAAAGATTTTCGTTTAACCATTACACGCCAAGCCCAAGTAGTTCATAATCAAAGCTTACCGATTTTGGTCAATAAAAATAAATATTATAGCTCCTTCGCGGTGCGTATTATAGATTTGGATAAAGGTGGGGAACCTGAAATTATTGTCACGGGATGCAATCTGAACCAAACTAACTTTATCTCGTGGATTTATCAATATCAAAAATCCACTAAACAATATATAAAAAAGGAGTATAAATGGGGGGATATTGCTTATTACTTACAAGATATAAATCAAGATAAAAAATGGCAATTTATTACCTATCAAAGAAGCTTTGATATCTTTAGTGAAAATCCCTTAGATTCAGCCTTACCGATTTTAATTTGGCAATGGAAAAGTGGAGATTTAATCAATGTCACAGAAAATTATCCTGATACTATACGCGCTCAAGCTAATCAATTATGGACTGAACAAATTAATCGTCAACGTCGCAAGCAAGATGTAAAATCCCTATTAGCCTCGTATTTAGCCGATAAATATTTAATTGGTCAAAAACGGGATGGATGGCTACAAATTCGTCAACTTTATCAAGGGAGTGATGCGACTTTATATTTTGATAAAATTTTCGATACCTTAGCCGCCCATAATTATTTAAAACCGGAATTTTTAGGGACAGCAGAATTTGAACAAATAGAACCATTTTTTGAAGGATTAGCCCCGGTTAAACAAAATGGAAAATGGGGATATTTAGACGATAAAGGAAAAACCGTTATTTTGCCTCAATTTATGGGAGTAGAAGTATTTTACCAGGGTAAAGCTTGTGTCAGAAAAAATAATCAATATGGTTTAATTAACCGTCAAGGAGATTTTCAAATATCTGCTAAATTTGATACCATTGTCCATTTTGAAGATGACTTATTACCCGTAGAAGTCGCGGGGAAATGGGGATATATTGATGCTCTAGGTAAAACTATTATCTCACCTCAATTTGATGGAGCGGATCAATTTTGTGAAGGATTAGCTTTAGTGTGGAATGGCGATAAATATGGTTATATTGATATCACGGGAAAAACGATTATTCCTTTAAAATTTGAGGGAGGCGATCGCGTTTCCCAAGGACTCGGGAGAGTGTGGGTACGCGATAAAATAGGATTTATAGATAAAAAGGGAAATTTTGTCATACCACCTCAATTTGATTATGCCGATCCCTTTAGAGATGGTATCACCAGAGTTTGTCAAGGGAAGAAATGGGGTTATTTATCACTTCCGACTTCTCCTCTCCCCATCGGTGCCGGATTTAAGTTAGAATTTGATTATGTCGATACCATCTATTTCGGATGGGGAAGAGTAAGACAAGGGAATTTATGGGGATATGTCGATATCAATGGCAAAATCAGAATCGCGCCTCAATTTGAGGGAGTAGATAATTTTGAAGGAAACTTCGCGAGAGTCAAAAAAGATACTCTTTATGGTATCATTGAGAAAACCGGAAAATTAGTAGTTCCTGCCACTTTTGATAACGTCGGAAATTTAGTCGATAATATTGCCTGGGTAAAGATTCAGCAAAAATATGGTTATGTTGATGGAATGGGAACGATGATAATTCTTCCCCAATTTGATGAAGCTTATCCTTTTCAACAAAACTTAGCCCGTGTCAAACTTAATAATAAATATGGATATATTGATCGCAAAGGAAAGAGCGCGATCGTTCCCCAATTCGACAACGCGAAAGACTTTACCGAAGGATTAGCCCCAGTTAAAATCAATAATCAATGGGGATATATTCACGAAACCGGAAAAATGATTATCACCCCTCAATTTGACTGGGCAGAAAACTTTATCAAAAATCAAGCCCGAGTCCAGAAAAATGGCAAATGGGGTTATTTATTGCATCCACTTCAATAAGCACTTACCCAGAGATGTAACCTGTAGGGGCGAAGCATTTGGGCGACAATTTATCACCCAAAACCCTAGAT
>JBEDKD010000299.1:0-16932 GCA_041172365.1 Cyanobacteriota bacterium
CAGTTATACCATTTCACAAACATGATGGGATTGCCACCACGCGATCGCGAGGAGGCGCGCACTACTGATCGAATTGTTGCCCATGCCTAGGATGATACGGTTGTAGGGGTATTAAAAGATAATATTATTAAATAACATATTGCTTGATGACGCAATCTAAAACAAGTTGATGAGAAGTCGATGAGAAGTCGATGAGAAGTCGAAGAAGTCAGTCACGATCTCAAATTACAGTCTGGTTTGATAGGAGATGACAAAGGTTGAGTCATCTCAGAGGAGGTGAATAAATTATGAACTCTCCCTTAATTGAATTACTGGGCACAGCAACAAATCAACCCGTTTTTATATTCACACCACCTTGGTTATGGTTATTTACAGCAATTATCTTATCTAGCTGTGAATTAATACTACCCAAAGCATTAGGAAGTAAATTTAGACTTTACGCTCTAATGATGGGAATTTGTGCTCTAATTGTCTCGGCTATTTTATGGCGTGCTTCCGTGACAATGGGTTTTATTTGGGATTACATAATGTACGATGGCGTTGACATCCAAATTATGTACTGGATGGGGCTTTGTTTTACCTTTTTAATCTGGGTTCGTCCGGCATTTATTCAGCGAAAAAAGGTGATTATTCCTGATGCCATAGAAGCCAAAACCGTCACAGAAATTTCACCCGGAGCGACGGGAAGAGTTATGTATGAAGGCTGTTTTTGGTCAGCCCGTTGTGCCGATAAAGACCTCGCGATCGCGTCTCAGCAAAGAGTCTATGTTTTGCGTCGAGAAGGAAACACACTGATTATCGCACCTGAGACACTATTTCAGTCTTAAAAACCCGGACTTTTGCCTAATCATTTTCACAAAACTACGATTTATTGAAGAAAAAAGGAGAAAAACTATGGATTTATGGCTGTTATTGACATTTCTTACCCTGACAGGAAGCGTCACCTTAGCGAATAGTGTCAAAATCATCAAACAAGGGGATGCCGCATTAGTAGAAATGTTGGGAAAATATGAAGGTAAAAAATTAGAACCCGGTTTAACTTTTTTGATTCCATTTATGGAACAAGTCGCGTATCACCAAACCCTAAAAGAGCAAATTTTAGAAATTCCCCCCAAACAATGTACAACGAAAGATCGAATTTCTGTCACAACGGATTTTGTAGTTTATTGGCGACTGACAGATGTGGAAAGAGCTTATTACAAAGTGGAAAATCTCAAATCGGCAATGATGAATTTATTAGTGACACAAATTCGCACAGAAATCGCTCAATATGAATTAGATCAATTATTTACCGCGAGGGCCGCAATTAATGAGAAATTAGTGGAAGAATTAGATGTGGCTACTGAACCTTGGGGAGTTAAAATCACGCGAGTCGAATTACGGGATTTTATCATTGGGAATAAGGTAGTGCATGACGCGATCAAAAATTCTGCAAAACCCCTCAATAAAGCATCCTCTCCAACCCATGTTCAAGTTTAGTATTAACGAGAAGCAAATAAACCGGGTTTTATGGGTAATAAACCCGGTTTTTCTTCCCCTAGAGCCAATGTAAATTAATCGGAATAAGAATCAAGAAAGATTGGTAATTTTTTTCTCAGTCAATGAAAGAGGGATAGGTAAAAAATGAAATTATTACAGCATATCACTAAATCAGTTATCAGAATATTAATCGGTTTTTCTCTTGTAATAAATTTACTAGCACCTCTAATGAGTCTGAGTTCTTGTAGTCGTGGTATGAGGCTACCAATAGGTATTCTGACTGCCAATGATCTTTTAATGATTCCTTGGAGTTTAATAAGTGATTTTTCTGGAATCCCTTTTTTATTAACTGTATTGATTGAAGCATTTATTTTGTCTAAACGAGAAAATATCTATTATCTTAAATCCTGTTTATTGACAGGTTTTGCCAATGTTATTTATCTGGTAATGATTGGATTAAGCACAGTTTTTGGTAGCGAATCTTTTTTTCCGATCAACTTAGTATGGGCTACCATCTTCGCGGTGCTATTTATTAAATTTTATCAACGGACTGGTTACTTAAAAAATATCAATAAAGGGGTTTTCAACTTTCTCGTTTATCTCTTCTTCATCGGGTTAGGCTTTGCCAAGTTTTTTTTAACCGCCTCCCTTAATGTTTCTACATCAATTCCTAATGCCTATGCAGCAACCGCGGGAATAATTGCAATCGGCTTTATTATGGGATTTGTGATGAAAGGATTTGCCGTTTACAAGTTTATGAACGTCAAATCCCCCTATTTTGCCAATACAATTATGTCAATGCACGTTGCCTCTTATCCTATTGTTGCCGCGAGTTTTTATCTAATAAAGACTCTAAATGTAGATTAATTTTAGGAGAAACAACTATGACTAAGAATCAAGAAACCATGAACGATTCACCCAAATCATGCGGTAAATTGTGGTTTATTTTATTTCTGCTCATGCTACCTGTTATCGCAAGTCTACCTGTTTTCAGCCTTCCATCATTTGAGGGGCAAGCCAATAAAGCAAAACAATCGGAAGCGAGGCAGTATGTAGGTTTAATGAACCGTGCCCAACAATCAAAATATGCTGAAAACGGTTCATTTGCTAATTCTATTGATGCTTTGGGGCTTGGCATAAAAACTGAGACAACTAATTATCGTTATTCAATTGAGACGACTAAAAATGCTGCATTTAATTATGGAGTGGCAACGTCAGAAAAGCTTAGAAGTTTTGTTGGTGGTGTCTTTGTCATAGGAGTAAAGTCAGATAATGCCCAGAATAAAATGAGAATAGAAAGCATCCTATGTATTACTGATGAAGTGGGTATAATTCACCCCCAACCTCCCCAAAACAAAAATGGTAAATTGGTTTGTGGAACAGGTAAAACACAGGTTTAATAAAGAGTTGTATTGAGGCTTGTGCCTAGTCTTACCCCTTAAATTAATCGTCAATTTAAGGAGAAAAAATGCAAAAAATTGCTGAATTTTTGTCCATTATTTTTACTGGGATTGGAAAAATTCTGATGTTTTTTTTTAAAACAGTATCTTTTCTTGTTCTTCTTCTACAAGTTTGGTATTTTATTGTGGTTTCGTCAGGGTTAACAACAGCTCAAGGAGAATTTGTTGCCGGCGATGAGGGAGAAACTTTAATTATGATGGGATTGATTATGACTGTCATCTATTTACCATTATGCCACTTAGTCAAATCTTTTTTTTCGTCTCCCAGTTCATCTCAATATTGCCGCCATTATGAAAAGTTGGTAATTTTAATGTTTTACATTTTTATAGTGGTCTCCTCTATTCCCATTCTTAATGAAAAGAGAGCTATTCCCTTGAGAGCTAAGGAATCTGAGGCAAAACAGTATGTAGGTTCCATGAATAGTACCCAACAATCGAAGTATGCTGAAAATGGTTCATTTGTTAATTCTATTGATGCTTTGCGAATTGGCATAAAAACTGAGACAACTAATTATCGTTATTCAATTGAGATGACTAAAAATACTGCATTTAATTATGGGGGGGCAAAGAATCAAAAGCTTAAAAGTTTTGTGGGTGGTGTTTTCTTAGTCAACTTTGACAAAGTGACACAAAAAATAACAACTGTTAGTATCTTGTGTAAAGAGAAAAAAGCTGGTACAAGCAAACCGAATCCTCCTTTACTTAAAAATGATCAAGCTGTCTGCGGAGAAGGAACAGAAGAAGTGAAAAAGTAGTTAAATCTCATTTTCTTGCCCGGTTTTTAGCAAATTGTTTCATCGAACGCCCCTACAAAATTGGGATGCTCCCTGTTAAAATCCCTTAAAAGAGACTAAAATAAATATATAGTCCTCTTCAGAGGACTTCAGCTATTAGCCAGAGGTTTCAACCTCTGGCGAGTGTCACGACTAACTAAAATGCTGACAAATACTTATCAATCTTCTTATCAATATCAAATTGGGGGTTGTCTCCCTGAAGACTCCCCCACTTATGTGATCCGTCAAGCGGATTTTGAACTTTATGAAGCACTGAAAGCGGGTGAGTTTTGTTATGTTCTTAATTCCCGTCAAATGGGCAAATCGAGTTTATTAGTCCGCACTATGCAAAAACTTTCTTCTGAGGGTTTTGCTTGTGCTACTATTGATATTTCTGATATTGGAAATCGTCAAGTTTCTTTAGATCAATGGTATGGCAGTGTTGCTTATAAACTTCTCAGTAATTTTAATCTGTTTAATCCCCTTGAGTTTATGACTTGGTGGCGGGAACGGCAATTAATTTCTCCGGTGCAACGCTTAGGTGAGTTAATTGAAGAGGTTTTGTTACCCAATATTTCACAAAAAATTGTTATTTTTATTGATGAAATTGATAGTGTTTTGAGTTTTCAAGAATCTTTGGATGATTTTTTTACTTTAATTCGTTCTTGTTATAATAAACGTGCTCATAAATCGGATTTTCAACGCATTACTTTTGCTTTATTGGGGGTCGCGACTCCCTCGGATTTAATTACTGATCCTACTCGGACTCCTTTTAATATTGGTCACGCGATCGAATTACATGGGTTTCAATTTGATGAGTCTCAACCTTTATTAAAGGGTTTAGAAGGTAAAGTTAATCACCCTTCACTGGTGTTACGCGAGATTTTAAATTGGACAGGTGGACAACCTTTTTTAACTCAAAAACTCTGTAAATTAATAGTACAATTTCCCCAAGAAGGGGTTTCTCATGATGGCATTACTACTGATTTTGTTAGGGAGATTGTGAAACAGTCTATTATTGATAATTGGGAAGCTAATGACGAACCTACTCATTTGAAAACTATTCGCGATCGCGTTCTGAGAAACCAACAAACGGCCAGCCGTCTCTTGGGATTATATCAAAAGATATTACACGCGATCCCCCCCCAATCCCCCTTGAGAAACGGGGAGAAAACACCGCCCTTATTAAGGGTAGAAGGGGGGATCTTAGCTGATGACTCGCCGGAACAAACGGAATTAAGATTAAGTGGTTTAGTGGTGAGAAATGAGGGTAAATTAACCATTTCTAATCGCATTTATGCAGAAATTTTTAATATTAACTGGGTAGAAAAAATACTAGAAAATTTACGCCCCTATGCAGAATCATTAACTGCATGGTTAGCATCTAACTGTCAAGATGAATCCCGTTTATTACGAGGACAAGCATTACTAGATGCTCAAGAATGGGCTAATGGTAAAAGTTTAAGTAATCAAGATTATCAATTTTTAGCCTCATCTCAAGAGTTAGAATATACAAGATTATGCCAAAAAGAAGAACAAAATCAAGCTGAAATTACCCAACTCAGACGGGAAAATGAATTATTAGAAGAATTAGCAAAAGAACAAGAAAAACGAAAAGAAACTATCGCTCAATTACAGCGAGAAAAAGTCTTAAGAATGCAAATTTTTACGGGTGGTGCTGCACTCATCGCGGCTTTTTTAATCGGTGCTTTTTGGATTAAACCTTCTCTGGAAGAGCGCAATAATAAAATTATGACTTTGAGTTATTTCTCCGATGCCTTACTTGATGGAAATCAGCGCGTAGAAGCCCTGCTCGAAAGTTTAAAAGCTGTACGCGAAATGGAATTTTCGTTAGGGGTTACTTCTGATGTCAGAATGCGGGTATTGATGTCCTTAGAACAAGTGGTTTATACTTTTAAAGAGCGTCATCAATTACGGGGGGGGAATAATCATTTTAATTTTGTTACTTTTAGTCCTGATAGTAGTTTTTTAGTGACGGCTAATGATGATAATACCATTAATCTTTGGAAACGTGATGCCACATTAAAAACTGCATTTAAAGCTCACAAGAGCAAAATTAGAAGAGTTACCTTTAGTCCTGATGGGCTATTATTAGCCAGCGCCAGTGACGATCGCACGATTAAATTATGGCAATTAAATGGTGAATTAGTACAAGTATTACAGGGACATAAGGGAAAAGTAACCTCGGTAATTTTTAGCCCTAATGGTAAACTGCTCGCCTCAGCTAGTGAAGATAAAACGATTAAATTTTGGACTCCTAATGGAGAAGAATTAGTAACATTAAATGGCCATGATAGTCCGGTAACAAGTCTCAGTTTTAGTCGTGATAATCAATTATTAGCCTCGGGTTCCAAAGATGGTACTGTCATTGTTTGGAGTTTAGCTAAAATTTTTAATGAAGGTAATGTTGTCCCAAAAGAAGTGACGAGTAAAGGAAAATTACTCGTTTTTTCCGAGGAAAAAAATTCGGGTATTGTCAGTGTCAATTTTAGTCCTGATGGTGCGATTTTAGCCGCGGCTAGTGCGGATGGCTCTGTACGAATTTGGCGCAAAGATGGTTCCCCTTTAAGTCTTTTAAAACATCGACAACCTTTGACAAGTATCAGTTTTAGTCCTGATAGTCAAATGATCGTTTCTGGGTGTATTGATCAATTAGTTCGAGTCTGGAAAATTGATGGCAAATTGTTAAAAACTTTGAAGGGACATAGTGCCGGAATTTGGAGTGTTAATTTTAGTCCTGATGGGGAAATGTTGGCTAGTGCCAGCGCGGATGGAATGGTGATGTTATGGAATTTTAATCTTGATGATTTATTGAGGGAGGGATGTAATTTAATTCGCAATTATAGTCTGGAAAATCCTCAATTTACTACACGAGAATCCCGTGATATTTGTAATGGCATCGAAACCCCCGGAAAAATGCGATCGCGACTCCCTGACTAAATTTTAGTTAAGAATGGAAATTAAATAACTGGAGTATTTGGTTTTTCGGGGAGCCCTTGAGAGCGAAAGCAGGCAAGATGCCTGCACTACTTTATTACATTTTCCTTCCTTAGTCTTTACGACAATAGGCACAGCCGATCGCTAAGTAATGTTACTAATTGTGCAAAAGCGATCACGATCCCTTAGTATATGAATAGGTCTTTTTTGTAGCATCGGGAAGATTTATTATTATGTCAGTAAAAATACTTACCACGCCCTCGCGTACCTTTTTGTCACCGGGTGAAGTATGGGCTAAAGTTAAAGAATGTACTGAATTTGCGTTGCAATGTGGGGCCCTTCTATCAATTCCCACAGAATATGAATTTGTCGAAGAAAATGGGATTACTTTTTTAGTGAGAACTTTATCAAATATTACTCGCAAAGAAGAAGCTAAACAAAAATTGGAAAAATTAACCAAGACATCGGGAAAAGATTTTAATCCCTTTTTGCCCTACGAAGAAGATTTATTTGTAGGTGATATTTCCGATACCCATTTATGTTTACTCAATAAGTTTAATGTGGTAGATAATCATCTTTTGATTATTACCCGCGCTTTTGAGAAACAGGAAAGTTGGTTAACAGTAGAAGATTTTCACGCGATGTGGTGTGTTTTGCGCGAGTTTGATAGTTTAGTTTTCTATAATGCTGGTAAAGACGCGGGAGCTAGTCAACGTCATAAACATTTACAATTAGTTCCCTTACCTTTAGTGCCTTCTGGGGTGCAAATTCCGATTGAATCGGTTTTTTCTACGGCTTTATTAAATGATAATTTAGTGGGGAAAATTTCGGCTTTTCCTTTTGTTCATGCTTTTGCCCAATTAGAGGATCTTTCCTCTTATTCTCCCCCAGACGCGGCTCAAATTACTTGGGAGTATTATGATATTTTATTAGATTCTCTGGGAGCGCGATCGCGTGCTGAAGACAGAGATACTCAACCCCATCAACCTTATAATTTATTATTGACAAAACAATGGATGTTAATTATACCGCGATCTCAAGAAAAATTTGCGTCAATCGCGGTAAATTCCTTGGGATTTGCGGGGACATTATTAGTCCGTAATGAGGAGGAAATGCAGATTTTGAAGCAGTATAAACCCCTGAAAATCCTGCAAAATGTTGGTGTAGTTAATTCCCGCTCTCTCTAAAAATTTGATTCAAAAGTGCTAAACTTTCCCCAATATATAACAATTGTTCATCAGATAATTCTACTAACATTCCAGCAATTTTAGTACGAGTTATCTGACGCATTTGTTGAAGGCGATCGCGCCCTTCTTCTGTTAATGTGAGAACCACTGCACGACGCTCTTGGGGATCTTCTCGACGATCAATGAAACTCCGTTGCACTAAGCGCTCTGTGATCGCAGACGCGGTAGGACGAGTTACCCCCAAATGATCGGCTAAACTCGATAAAGATGAACCCGGATTAAGATAAAGAAACATCAAAGTCCGAAACTGGGGAACTGATAAATGATGAGGTGATCCTTGGCCGCGCATTTCCGTTTGAATAAACCGCATGACAAGGGGAATTGTCGCCATAATATCGGCGGCACAATCTTCTGAGGTAATCTTTTCAGGGATATTTTCTAAACTCATTGAATTAGTAAGTTTTTTACTATTTGTTAGTATAGGGATACGCGTAAAAATCCGTCTGTTTTGGGATATTTCTTAGAGGAAATAAAAAAATCAACGTGACAATTTACTACATACCATTGTGTTATAATATCATTAATGGCTCTTAATTGAGGTATAAATAAGAGTAACTCCCCAAATAGCTACTTTTGACAAAGGAGACAAAATGGAATATATTATCAAGATGATTGATTATAATTCCCAATGGCCTGAACAGTTTGAACAAGAAAAAAGACTGATTTTAGAAAAATTAGGTAATACAGTAATTGAGCTTGTTCATATTGGCAGTACCGCGGTGCCAGGACTTGCGGCTAAACCCGTTATAGATATGCTTTTGGGAGTAGAAAAAGTGCCTCCGTCTCCTGATACCATTGAAGCATTACAAACATTGGAATATAATTATTTAGGTGAGTTTGGTGTTCCGAATCGTCATTTTTTTCGCAAAGGAATGCCCATGACTCATCATTTACATATTGTGACTTGGGGGACGCAACAATGGGAAAACCCGATTTTGTTTCGAGATTTTTTGCGAACTCATCCAGAAGCCGCACAACAATATGAACAACTTAAACGTCAGTCGGCTATGCGATTTCCTCGCGATCGCGCTGCTTATACTAACAGTAAAACTGATTTAATTACAGAATTAATGGAGCAGGCAAAAACATGGCAAGCCGTGACTCTTGAAAATAGAAAATAATCAGATAAAGCGAGTTTTTAGGGTTGGAAAACCCTGTTTCTGCATCTGTACGAGTGTTTAAGCCTCTACACATTTAAACTACATAAGGTAGCACAGGCAAGATGCCTGTGCTACTGGAATTAAAAGTAACAGCTTACGAGTATTCCTTCAGACGAGGGAGTAGTCCAAAAAGTGTCAGCATACCGATCGCGAGCATGGCAACGGGAGTGGTAATTTCAAAGTCTTTTAAATCCTCACCACCCTCTTTAATAGAATCATAAAATGCCTTTTCATTAATCTCCCGCGTTTTTGTATTCGCTTTTTTAAATTGCTCAAAAGCCCAGTTAGATTGCGGTTCTTTTGTACCAATATTAAGCGCGATCGCGTCGGAGTATTTACCACTTTTTTCTAATTGGCGAACTTGTTGATCAATCTCCAAATAACGAGCAAAAGTAGCAAGAGATTCTAAAGCCGCCTCTTTTTCCCCTGGAAACGTAATATTTGTTAATTCCACCGCCATCAAACCATTAAAACCTGATACCGTTTGTCCTGGTTTTAATGTTTTCAAGGTGCTGATAATACTTTCAAAAGTTTGATTCGGAGGTAGTGTTACAATTTTTGCCACTTTCTCAAAAAAGGCTTTTTCATGTTGAGGAGCATTGGCTTTATCCAACAGATATCGACTTTCATCTGCATTGGCCATATAAGCAAGGGCGCGAGTTTGTCGCAAAGCATGAAGAGAAGTAAACGCGTCTTCTTTCGCGACTTTAAGATGATCAGATGCTCTCTGTAAACTCCCGATCGCGTGACCGAGAAAAAAGACCGCGATCGTGCTTGCTCCTAATAACATAGGATTTAAAATGCGTCGCATTCGATAGTAAATAAACATTTGCAAACCGACTAAGACACCTAATAAAAGTAACCCAGAAAGTATTATGGAAAAAAGAGCACGGGCTGTCTCATATTTTTGGGAAATATAAGTTTTATCTAACTCTTTAAAGTTAACTTCATCAAGGGTATCAGCCGCAGGTAAAAGAGTTTGATCCATAACTTCGCGGGCTTCTCGATAACTATTGAGAAGATTTGGCCGATCGCCGCGTTCATGAAAATCCCGTGCCCGTTGAATCTTTGTAATATAGTCATTGAGCGCGAGAACTATAATTTTAATTTGTTTGCGTTCGGGTTCATAGGTAATATTTTCTGATGCGGCCACAATTCTTTCCGAAAAAGTCTGATATCGCTCCTGATAACCTTTAATTGCATCTGGATTTTGTCCGGGTTTGACAAGTAATTCATTAACGGCCTCCGCATCCATACCTATTAAACTATCTTTGAGTTGTTGGGCGGTAAGAATACTGGGGGCTGAGTCTTTTCCGACGGTTTTGAGCGCGTTTCTTTGTCCTTGAACTCCCGTAATAATCGTGATTAATAATAAGACACTAACACCCCAAGTTAGATATAAACCTCCTTTAAGAATTTGCGGAGTTGTGAATTTTTCTATTAATTTTTTTTTCCTGGTAACGGCACTGGTTTTACTCATGGATTTATCTCCTTTGATTTTAATAAATAAACCGGGTGTCTGGCTTGAGACTAGAGATGAAAAAGGGAGCATCCTAATGTCCCCAAAAAAACCTGTCATGGGAGCCAGAGGCTCCCTAGGGAGCTAAAAGCAGGGCTGTTTCATTAGGGGCAAAAATTACGAAAAATCAATATTTTGTAGGTAGGGGCGGGTTCGCCCGATCAATGTTACTACCTACAAATAACCTAGATAAACCCGCCCCACAGATCCCTAGGGGATGGGGCGGGTTTATCTCATTTGTCGCTGGGTATCAAAGATTTCGGTGAACCCGCCCCTACACTAGCACTTTTGGGTGAGAAAGAAACAGCCTTGGGGATCGCCTATTGCTCTCACTACCAATTTACCCAAATGGGATGCTCCCGATGAGAAAGAATCTTTTTGCCCTGATAAACCCGGTTTCTGATTTCAGTTTTACTTCATTTTTACCGTGAGAACAGTCCAATGTCCTAAAGTTATTTTATCACCCTCTTTGAGGGGTTTATCTACCATTGACGGTAAATCCACACCGTTTAAGCTCGTACCATTCGATGAGCCTACATCTCGTAACAATAATGTGCCATCATTCTGACGAATAATAAGAGCATGACGGTGAGAAATGGCATCATCAACATCTAATGAAATTTGAGGGAAAATACCGCGGCGATCGCTGGTCCTCCCGATCAAATTCATTTCTTGATCTAAAGAAAAAGTAAGGGGTGATTGATCCCTAGGAGGATCGGGACTTTCTGGAGTTTTTAAGGATGGATCAATAGTAGCAATAATCTCAAAAGAAGGAAGATGAGAGGGCGTTACCGTGGGGACTTCAGCAACAGGAGAAGTGGGTGTAATTGTAGGAATATCCCCATGAGAACCTGTGACAAAATTATAACCACAAATTTCGCAAAAATCACCACTATCCGGCTCATGGGGCGCGGTACAATCGGGACAAGTAATAACATTTTTTGGGGAAGTGGACACGGTTAAAGTACCAACATTAACCGCGACTTCTAATTGAGAAATACCCTGGATTTTTGTGCCGCATTCGGAACAATAATCAGGCTCGGTGGAATCGTGACCTTTTGGACATTGATAGAGGGACATAGGGGGTTATCAGACAAAGGGAAAATTGGGTAAAAAATAATGTTTTTGGGGCGATTTTTGGCGATTAATTGTTTACTGAGATTTAGGAATGCGAGTTGTTTTCGTGGAACGAGTTTCTAAGGCCATCGCGTCTTCTTTTGCTATATTCCGTTTTAGTTTAATGGTTCCCGTTGCTGCATCTTCTATATCAACAACTTTTTTTAATAATTTCGCGGTAGCTTCATTTCCTGAGTCGTGAGCTAATTTTACTGCTTTACCTAGTTTCACCGTCGCGACTTCTATATCTCCACGATCGCGGGCTTCTAAACCTTCTTGAATAGATTGAGCTAATTCGGCTTGTCCGGTGTAATGAGCGACGCGTCTATCTATTTTTGTAGATTTCGCGTCATCATCGGTCCAAGTGGCTAAAATACGGGCTTCTGCGACCTTATTTTCTACCCCATTAATAGTATAAATTAAACTAGCTCTACCTGCTAACATTTCATCACCGACATTACCCGGAGAAACTTCAATACAGAAGTGATAATCACGGGATTCACTTTTTCCCCACGCGCCTGTAGGATAATCTGAAATTTGAGGTTTAACAGGTTGAGCACGGTTAGTTAAATCGACAATATCGGGGCTGACTTGTTTACAGAATTTGATCTTAGCACCTTGAGGTGTCCAAAGACGTAACGCGACATCACTAATATTTTTAGTCATGGCTTTTTCCAGAATCATTCGGAAATCATTTTCGATGAGAGAAGGATCGGAAATAATATCGGTAGTTCCCAAAAGTTTACTGGAAATTAATTGTAATTGTTTGACTCGCCAATCGGTCCCGACACCACGACAGTCGCATTGAAAAATACCTTCACTGGCTTGTAAAACTCGATGCAATAGTTGTTCATCTGAATCATCATTTTGTCCATCTGTTAATAATAAAGCTTGACGGATCGCGTCGGGCATTTGCTTAAATTGTTCTAAAGCTTCAAAGAGCCAACGAGACATCATTGTGCCGCCCCCTGCTTGTATTTTTTTTATGGCCGCGATCGCTTTTTGTTTATTCTCCAAAGTTCCTTGAGACATGGGGAAAATTAGATGAGATTGACTCGCTCCTGCTACAATAAAGAAATAAGCGTCATTAGGGAGTAAATTAACGAGCGCGATCGTGGCATTTTTCGCGGCTTGAATTTTTTGTCCTCCCATCGATCCTGAGACATCACAGATTACCCCAAAAAGTTTGCCACCCGGAGGAGAAACGGAAACACCATCTCCATCAGAAGAAACCGTCATGATCGCGTTGACTTCTTTAGTCCCTTGGGAAAGAAATTGATTTTGGAATACCTCAGCTTTGAATTGAGTCGCCATAGATTTTTTACCCGTGAGTAGTATCTAAAAGAGTAAGATTTGCTCAAAGAATTTAGTCTGGTTTTCACCGGATTTTATTTTAGCATAATTCGGCAGTAGGTTGGGTTGAGCGATAGCAAAACCCAACACTTCAAGCAATACCTTCCCCATTTTTTCTCCGTTGGGTTTTGCGCTACACGCACCCCAGGGGAACGTGCCTCAACCCAAGAAATGCGTTGGGTTTTGCGCTGCGCGCACGCGACGCGGCTCTCAACCCAACCTACGAATCTAATAGGGAAAGAATTGCTACTGTAATATTATCATGTCCGCCTTGCGATCGCGCCCATTGCACCAATCGACGAGATAATGTCACAGCATCTTCATCGGAGGTAGTTTCATAAACTAAATTTGTCAGAGTTTGTGCATCAGGAGCATAATTCCAAAGGCCATCACTACATAATAATAAATAACCGGAACCCGGAATTTTAAAATCAACGAAAGATAATTGAATTTCATCGCCCATATCTGCCCCTAACCATCGTGTAATAGCATGAGCATATTCGGATTGTAACGCGTCTTCGGCGGTCATTTTTCCCGATGCCACCATCTCATTTACCCAGGAATGATCAACGGTTAAAATTTGAGAATCTTCGCGAGAAATCCAATAGGCACGACTATCCCCTAACCAGAAAATTTTTGCCATCTGCTCTTGCACGATCGCGGCGACAATGGTAGTCGCGGGCGCGTTGTCCATTTCATTAGTATAAGGAATTTGACAAATAGACTCTAAACAAGCCGCGATCGTGTCGGGGATTGCCTGATTTAATTCGACATTATTTTTCACATAATTCACTAAACTTTGACAAGTAATTTCCGCGGCAGCTTTGGCGGCTAATTCGGGAGTTTGGGAACTAGAAATACCATCACAAACGACCAAAATAGCAGTATTTTTTTCCTCAACTTTAGCACAGGCTAAAAAATCTTGATTTTCGCGACGTTTCACTCCCACATCACTGACACCGCCTAATTTGACATCAATATTAATCTCAATATGATCGGTTTCCCGTATTTTATTATGAAAGCCACACACCGAACAAAATCCTTCATTATCAATTTCCTCCGCGGGGGCTCCACATTTATTACATCCGGGTTTATTGTTGACACTTTTTATTAATGACTCGCCGCATTCTTCACAAAAGCGATCGCGGCTTTCAACTTGACTACCACAATTGGGACATTGCATAATTTTGGGTAATGGGGAATAGGTAATAGCTAATGGGGGATTTTCCCCAAAGTTAATGAGTGAAAAAGAGATATTATAACCCAAATTTGTAGTAGGTACAAGCCTCTATTGGGGGTGAGAAACCGGGTTTTTCAGCGATAACGCTTCCTGATGCTCAAACAGATGAAAAAACCCGGTTTCTGATCGCCTCTGGGTGGGGTGAGAAACCGGGTTTTTCAGCGACAACGCGCGCCTGATGCTCAGAGGGATGAAAAAACCCGGTTTGCGATCGCGTCTTTAGAATAACGTTTTTGGACGCACTCGGTTAGCCTCATCAACTAAACTAATTTTTTCCGCTCCCGTTGTCAAATGTGCCATATCTCGCAACGCTTTTTCTAAACCTCTGCGTAAATGCAACTCCTCCAACGGTTGTCCTAAAATCGAAATCGAATTTGCTGGCACTAACGCTTTTGTTTCTATTAACTCCAACGCGGTTTCTAACACTTGTTTCGTTAATTGATAACGCTCCATTCCTTCGAGCGCGATCGTGTCTATGGCTTCTGAGGCTTGTTTTAACTCATTCGTGCCTGGTTTTGAGCGTTTTTTATCAATCAAAGTCCGGGCAATTTCCACCCGCGATCTCATCCATAAACTAGAAGTTTGAGGCACTCTTTCCAACGCTTCCACAGCCCCCTTGCGATCGCCCATAGCGCGACGACAACGAGATAAACCAAAGGCCGCCGCGGTATAACTCGGATCAGTTTTGGAGACAATATCATACATTTTGATAGCAACCGGATAATTATGGGAAATTTCGCAGGCTAAAGCAAAAGCTAATTTCGCCACTAATTCCCCAGGTAAATCAAAATAAACTTGATTAAAAGTCTCTTCTGCTTCTTTGCCTTTCCCCAGTGCCATCAAACATTTTCCCCTGTACCAAAACACCCGCCATTCCCAGGGATCTTTCTCTTCCATTTGACTTAAAAGTTGTTCTACTTCCGTATAAGCAGCAATATCAATCAAACTATTAACTAAGCGAAAAACCGCTTCTTTCGAGTTCGGGAATTGCTCAACAATTTGGCGAAAATTCGCGACTTGTTTATGGGGATCGGGCTGCACACTCGCGTAAACAATAGTATTAAATGCCGGATCAGTATTATCTAAAATCGGCATCGGTAATTGTAGATAACTTGGCTGGATGGGTTTGGAATCATTACCACTAATTAAGGATAACATATCGCCGCCAAAAATACTACTCGGTGCAGGGCGAGGGGTATTCGTTTCTACCGCGACAATTTCCCGCAATATCCCTAATAATTGTTCGGCCATTTCATCGGCAGACTGAAAGCGATCGTCAGGATTTTGGGCCGTAGCTTTTACCAAAAAACGATATAAAGATTCCTGTTGAATAAAAAGGGGTTCTTCCTGGGGGGTGGGTAAGGTATAAAGATGATCTTTACTAAACCCCGGAATATCGGTTATTAAAACCGCAAGAGTCCTCCCTATGGTAAACAAATCCGAGGCAAAAGTCGGCCCTTCTCCTGCTTCTGGAGCACTATAACCAACCGTGCCATAAATATCACCTTCTAAATCATTAATGCGACGTACACCACCTAAGTCAATCAGTTTCACGTCATTACTTTCTAACATGACGTTATCGGGTTTAAAGTCACAATAAACTAACCCCAATGAATGCAAATAGGCAAACGCGCTTAAAATTCGATGGATATACGCGATCGCTTCCGAAACAGGTAAAGGTCCCCGTGATTTACGAATTTCCTTGAGCGTTTTACCGCCCACATATTCCATAATAATAAAGCCTTCAGTACCATGATTAACAAAAGTATAAATCCCCACAATATTCGCGTGTTTGACTGAGGCTAAAAACTGACGCTCCGCCACGGCTACCGCGGCACTAGCTTCATCTTCTGTATTTAATAAACCCTTCAACACCACATAACGCGAAAGAGTTTTATCAAACCCTAAATAAATCCAACCTAAACCACCATACGCGATCGCGCCTTTCACCTCATATTGATTAACAATTAAATCCCCAGGATTTAAGGAAGGAATAAAAGAATATTTCTTACCACATTTAGGACAAAAACCCTTTTCTCGTTTTAAAGAATTATCACAATTAGAGCAAAACCGTTTATTTTCAGGAACTTTAGGATCGAGTAAAATCGCCTTTTCCGGTTCCGTCGAAGGCAATTCAGGAATTGATACCAAACCCGCGCCTAATTGACGACGACTACTTCTCCCAGAAGTGCTAGTGGTGGTGCGTCGGGAACCCTTAGAAGAGCGATTTGTTAAGGGAGAAGAAGTCGCACCCGTAGGGATACTTCCACTAGATTTTGTCACCGCATTTTTCAGCAGACTAATATCTTGATTTTTGATGGCAGCCATACCACAAACATTACAATAGCCATCTTCAATTATGCCAGTACATCCCGTTCTATTGCAGCGATCGCTGTCCATTTTAATTCTCCTTTGGATACCTGCGCTCATCTTTATTATAGCAGAGATTTATCCCAGTAGAAGAAAACTTTAATATTTCTTAATCAGGACTGGCGAAGCATTCCGGCCGTAAATCCCTCGTTTTCACCAATAACTTATCTGCCGGAATGCTTCGCCTACAAAATATTATTTACGATTTAAGTATTTCTCATATTGAGAGATTAAATCCGTCGCTTCATTTAAGGGAG
>JBEDKD010000300.1:0-8838 GCA_041172365.1 Cyanobacteriota bacterium
ATTAATAATTGTAATTGGCATATTATTCGCTTCTTTTAACTGTAAATATTGTTGTTCTGTTATAAACATATATATTGGCATATTACGATCAATATTTTCATTTCTTAAATGCAGTTTAATCGTAACTATTAAAAGTCCAACTAATCTAATATGTGCTATTTTTCTGCTCGAATCTTCAGCATTATCTGTGGGAATAATTGCCAAAATATTTCGGCATAAATTGCGACTAGCATTGAGCAAGTTATACCAAAGTTTACAACCTTCCCAAAATCGCTCATAAGCTGTATTAGTTCTAAAAACTAATAAAAGTCCGAGGACAACTCCGGGTATTAAAGTAGCGAGAATTGGTTGACTTACTGCAAATCCTTGATGATAAGCAATTGTGATTAGCAAAGCAAAGATCATAGTTGCTATTACCCTTCGCCAAATTGCTTGAATCACAGAACTTTTTAAATCAATTGCTAATTGTAGCCAGGTTGAGTTGTTTATTAGTTTCACAATTTAAGTTATTTCGCTAGTTAATCTGTTTATTTCTTTGATTCTGAATCTTTGGTTTCAGAATTAATTATTGGACATCATTGTATCATTCCTCAAAAAGCTTGTCAAGATGGTAGTCCTGAATAGTAATGGTCAACAAGGAAGTAAAGCATTATAATGATGGACAAAGTACCAAATTGCATTGCACCAACATGATTACTCAATAGATGTTGTTAAAGGCAAAGCACCCGGAAAGTGAGTCTGAAGTTTTGCCTTCATCGAATAGGGGAAATCAAGAGAGATGGTATCTGGTAGTTTTAATCGGAAATGATAATTTTTTTGTATAAATCAGGCGATCGCTTTTTCAAGAAATCCTTGAAAAAATCTAACCAAAAAAAGTGTCTTCATCAGTTTGCGAATCATTTTTTGTTTGCCCTCTAGTAGTGTATATGGGAATAGATACGCCATCAATTTTGATATAGCGTTGACCACGATAACTTACCTCTTGAACTTTGAGAGAAGGTATGAGATGTACATTATCAGCCGATAATTCTAAAATTTGGAATAATTCAAGATCGGAAATTTTCCCCTCACGATAGTTCTCAAATGCTTCTACAACATCAATCAAATCTTGTAAAGAGAAATCAAAGCCCTGTTCGCGGGCAAACTCTATGAATTTAACACCTTGCTTTCCTTTAAGAGCCTCTGCTTCATCTTTATCTAATTTGTTCTCATTACTAATGTCTCCATCACCGACTCCTAAGATTTTCTCTAACTTTTTTTGTATAATTTCATTATCAGCACTTTGCTGCATAAATTTAATGGCGGCAATTTTATAGTTACTGCGTTTGTCTTTTGTAGATGATTCCGAGACGACTTTTTCATAGGTTCGTCCTCGTGAAAATAAATTAATTATTTTTTGTGTTGATAACAAAGCTATAGCATCACGAGCGATACCGAGAATTTTAAATAAAGCGACATCAGAAATTTTCCTCTCACGATAATCTTCAAATGCTTGTACTACAGTCTGCAAATCTTGCACAGAGAAATCAAAACCCTGAGAACGGGCAAATTCTGTTAATTCAGCACCTTTTTCTCCTTTAATAGCTTCCCTTTCATCCCGATCTAATTCCTTTTCATTACTAATATTGCCATCGCCTACTCCTAATACCTGTTGTAGTAGTTGTTGTAAATTTTTATCTTCGGCACTTCGCTGCATAAAGTTGATTACAGCAAGTTGAGGATGATTTTTTTTAGTCATTTTCAAAACTCCTTACTTAATCTTTACCAGGTAGTTATCTCATACCATACTTTTGAATAAGTGAGCTTGGTTAGAGCGATCGCTATTTCTATTGCAGGCTCATTCTTGCATCCCTTCGTATAAGAGTCGGGCAAATAGCCTTGCACCATCATGAGTCTTCAACCTTGCATCCTGAAGTTTAGTTTAATAGGATACATAGCTAAAGTCAAATGCCTGAAACTTATTACACCTATAACTTTCAGACATACCAACGCGATACCTTAATAAAGCTAAGGTGGGCAGTGCCTACACTACGGATCAATAAAGGTTTAACACTATGATTTTCTCAATAATCTGGTGGTGCAAGATATGAATTATGGAATTATGGCATCTGAAATATATCTCTGATCACACCCTCAAAAATACCGAGTAAGTTTTCTATAATTGCGTGTAAAGTATTACTATTTAGCTAGAAAATTAGATATTGCCTTTATGGGCAATCCACCCGATGAGTTAGACGAAGAGTTTACTCATATTTGATTTTTGAAATACAAGCGATCGCACTTGACAATCAAGACAGTCGCGACAATACTATCGGAGATCGATCATCTACAATACAACACTCTCAAGGATGCGAGCACCTGCGGTGGTTCCAAAGCGATCGCAAACTCTAGTTACTAACTTTAGAACTTCAAGCGGCTACCTGTAGTAGTAGCTGTTTTACAAAATAATTTTAACTTTTATTATAAATGAAATATTCCATAAAATTCCCTCGCATACAGTGATTTGAACTCATAGATGAACCATAACCACCTGCATTCAAAAAAGCTAAAAAATCACCCTCTTGTACTGGTGGAAGATAGATGTCTGTTGCTAAAATATCGATTGCCTCATTGATATTGCCAGCAATAGTGACTATTATTCCATCAGAATCAATATCTTTTTCTTTCGGTAATAATAGTGGAACTACTTCTAGAGGCAGTTGATAGAAAGCTGGTTCGAGATTTATATTAAAGCCACCATTTACATAAACAAAATTTGTATCTCCTTTCCGCTCGATAGTGTTGATTTGTAACAAAAGCAGCCCCGCATCCTTGACAATATAATCACCAGGCTCAAAAAAGACATGGAAATCTCGATTGGCAAGAAACTTAGCAATAATTTTTGCCCATTCTGTCACATCAAGGCAATGATCTTCTTGAGTAATAGGAACTCCAAGCCCACCACCAAGATTGACATATTTTAGTGTCGGCACTTGGTTGATAAACCAGTGAAGCTCATTTAAAACCATTTCTAATTTTGGTAGTTGCGAATTCAAAAATCCCCAGCCTGCGTGATAATGAATTCCACTAACTTCCAATTTGTAATTGTTTGCTAACTTTAATGCTTCAACAAATGAATCTTTATAGATGCCAAATTTGGTAGTTTTGTTTCCAGAATATCCAAGTTCTTGCTTATCAGCATAGCTTAAACCCATCTTTGGATTAACACGGATACCGATTTCTTTTCTTGAATTTAATTGTCCGACACGACGAATTTGGCTTAAAGAGTCACAGTTAAGAAAAATACTAGGATGTCTGGCAATGATAGTTAGGTCTTCGTTAGAGACTGAAGTACCTGTATAAGTAATTTCTTTTTCCAAAAAGCCCATCTGTCTAGCTAAGATAAGTTCTTGTGGAGAACAACAATCAACACCAGATAACCCAAGTCCGCGTATATATGTTAATACAGAAAAATTACGATTAGCTTTCATAGCATAAAAAATGCGATATGGCAAAGAGACAGATTCTAATGCTGAATGAAGGCGCAAAATATTCTCTTTTATCCGAGAACTATTATATACATAACAAGGTTTTGCCGCCGAACAAGCAAGTTCGTAAAGATTTTGGTTTCCTAAAAATAAATGACCGTCAACATAGCGCAAATCTTGACGTTTCCACCAGTCATTATTTTTGGCTTTTTGATAGGATAATTGCCGATAGGAGCTTTTTGGATTTGTCATTATCTATTCAATGTTCACATTAATTGTTAAAGTTCATCTAGTTTCATATCATCAATATAAAGAAAAAACAACCCACCAAGTATTAATATTATCGATCGGATAAAAGGCTGAACTGAAATATTGTAAAAAAAGCCGAACATAGCACACCAACATAAAAGGATAGCAATGAGAGTGTAAAGAGTAGATAAATTAGGATAATTACATTTAAAATTATGAAATATTTTCTCCCTAAAATTCATAGTATCAACAGATTTTTCAGAAGGAGTTTTTCTTCCAAATAGTAACTCCTTTAAAGAGAAGTCATCTAAGAGAAGCAATATCAGACCAATTATTAATATGCTTAGATAACGCAACAGAATTTCTGGAATAAATTTAGGGATCGGTGCTGCTAAAAGATTTATTCCAGCAACCCATGAGTCAAGTAGAAGAAAAAAACCAGCCCATATAGCAGTGATGTTAAAAAACACATAAAAAATATGAAGGTTGGGATATTTATTTTTTAATTTATCGAAACATATTTGTCGCATACTTATAGGACGGTAACGCTTTTTTTTTAAGTCTTTTAAGCTAGATAAAATTGGTTTTTGCTGTTTCATATTAGGTTCTTCCATGATAGAGAAAAAGGATTGTAAGTTTTATTAAAATAGTATAGTGCCAAAGTAGACCTTATGCAATTTTGTGATCATCAAACTTAGTTTCGCACTTATTGACCGGGTTTCTTCTTAAACATTAAAGGATTGATATAGCTTTTGTTTTATATAATCACTTATTTTGTATTTATTTAAGATATTTGGCTGTAAATGTGCGGCTCCCTGAATAATTTCCAAACATTCCTGACTGGTACAATAACAATTAAAGCTACTTGCCATAGACCATTCTGTCGAGGGATAGAAAAAAGTTATTTCTTCACCTGCCTCTATTTTTTTTAAACAAGTTACAACATATTTTTGGGTATCAAAGAAAACATTGGGTTGACAACTGTGATTTATATATTGCAAAAACTCTGGTTCCAGCATAATATGTTCATGTTCATCTAACTGTAGTGTTAAGTAGTTTGGCTCTGTTAATCTTGTTTTGCTTTCAAATCTCGAAATAATTTCGCCTGGCTGAAAAGTAATAGTGCTATAAAGAGATTTTTCGCCTGAAGGAGACTCCCATATCTCTGCAAAAGACGAAATCTTAGTGACTTTATTCTTTATAGAGTTGATTACAGCAAGTTGAGGATTATTTTTTTTAGTCATTTTCAAAACTCCTTTCTAAACTTAATCTTTACCGGGTAATTCGTTTCTCATGCCAATATGCAGAGCATAGGCATTCTTGATCGCGGCTCTGAGAGAACCTTCAATCCAACGACGATGACTGCGATCGCAAGCATCATTAGCAAACCAAATCCGATTCACAGGACGAATCAAGTCGAGATAGAATTGGCTACTCATTTCGTAGGGACGAAATAATGGACCAATTCCTCCCGCAAAAGCATCAAGTGACCAATCGTATGAAACCCCAAACTCAAAGGTATCTTTGGCTTCGGGATGAATTTTCACTAAATCTTCTAGGGCTTGAGTTACTCGCTGTTCTTCAGATAAAGGACTATAAGCCATGCTGTCTTGCTCCCATCCATAGGAGGCAATAATTACTCCTTTTTGATAGCGATGATCTTGTCCGGCTGGAGTATAAACCACTTGACGAATTGCCAGATCGGTAATGGTGACTCCATGAGTGATCTCATACTTTTTTTCCCACCAGCGATCGCTAAATTGCATAAAAATCTTATGCGCTCTACCATAATAAGAGTTCCGAATAGCAGACCACTTTGCTGGATCTAAGCCATTAATTTCTAAATGTCGCAAGAGAACAAAAGGAATAGTAATAATACATTCATCGGCTGTAATGCTCTGAGCAAAACCAGGCGTGGTTTGAAAAAAGATAACTACTTGATGATCCGTCTGTTCAATGGCACAAACTTGACTCCCCATGCGGATATTGTCCATCAAGTAAGCTTCAAAGGCTTTGGGTAAGGAATCTGCTCCATCAGTAATATAAACTAAGTCACCAAAAACATCTTCATAGTAGTGGGTAAACCATTCCACTAATGAGAAGTGATAACGTGATTCTAAGTTAAGAACTGAACCTAATAAGGAGAGTGCAGCATCACTTAAACCTCGCCACTTCAGATAGCCAATGAGGGAGTATTGATCAAAATCTCGTACTAGATGCTGCCATGCCAATTCCTTATTTTCATTTTTTACAATATCAATTAAAGGTTGAACGGCATTTTGTAATAATTGTTCTGGAGTCTTATTGGCTTCATGTTGTGGTAAATTAAAATCAAACTGATTAGGGTGAAAGTCTTTCCTCCGTACTGATTTGCCCTGTAGGTGGATAAAAGTGTCTTCATCGTAGATAGGAAACGGTTGAGTTGGAAGTTTAAATTTTTTGTTAATCAAATACTGTCCGAGGGGATGTTGGCGCGGAAACCGCATAGCACCAAATTCACCATACATCTTTCCCGCAAAATCTCGATAAGTTAAAATGCGCCCACCTAAGCGTTTATGGGCTTCTAATATAGTGACGTTATGCCCCGCTTCTTTGAGCAATAAGCCTGCCATTAATCCGGCTATTCCTGCGCCAATAATGACAATATTTTTGGGTGCGAGGTTGCTTGGTGGTAAACCGTTTTGCAGAATTTCTAGGTAGTTAAGATGTGACATACTTTCTTTTGAATAACTTAGCTTGGTTAGAGCGATCGCTCTTTCTGTTCCCGGCTTACTCTTGCATCCCTTCGTATAACATTCGGGCAAATAGCCTTGCACCATCATCAGTCTTCAACCTTGCATAGCTGGGAGGTTCACACATTCCCACTGTTCGCAAATCAGACAATAACTCTGGGTGAAACTGACAAGTAAACGATCGCCGAATTTGTTTACTCTCAAAATCTTTGTAGATGATGCAAGTCGCAGAACATTCTGTCACAATTTCATCGCCAATAGTGGTAGAACACAAAATCTCGATCGCGTCCGGTAATTTCAGTAACCATGCCAGCCGACTACCTGCTAAAATTGAGCGATGGGGAATAATAGCATCATGCAGCAAACGGTATGCCCAGTTAGCAAATAAGATCGCTTCTTGGTTAACTTCATCGGAGTGAAACATAGCAATATTCACTTCCTGCTCATACTCAATGGCTGTGTCAATTACACCTTCATATTGATCAGCAGTGATTTCGTGAGAGGTGATTAACTCTTCGGGAATACCAAGAGCCTCGCCATCTGGGGACTTGTAGTGATGTAACCTTCGCCCACCAACTTCTTTATGTTCATTCGGTCCCACAGCAAATTCTGGATGATCCCAACCTTCGGCAATGATCTGCCCGTTACCCTTGGTAATTTTGAGGGAACTGCCAACTTCTTCAATCTTTTGACAAACACGCTTCAGTGCCTTTAACATTTTCCCATCGTAGTCTCTCGCGAGGGACTCTAAACTCTGCACTTGTCGAACGGCTTGTTTGATTAGATTGATATGTCCTTGGGCGGCCAATTGATGTCCCAAACAAATAAACAAAGCTAAAGCACTCGTAGGCGATCGCGAAATTAACAGTTTTTCTACCAGACAATGGAGATCATTAAGGGAGCATTTGCCACCGGCAAAAGTAGCCGCATCACGGACTGAGGGATCGCCGCCTTCCACTACCACAGCTAACCCTGATGTAATCAAAGGCACTACCACATCAGGATCGAGTAGTCCAGAAGACCATACAGGAAATAAAATTGAATCACAATCAGCAATTTTTTGGGCAATATAGGCAACATTAAGGGATGCCCGGACATCTTCAAGATGTGGATTTTGTCCGACGTGTTCCCAGGGTTCAATGATAGAAATGGCATTGCGAAATAGCTGGGGGTGTTTCATCAGAAATTCCAAATCTTCCTGAGAATTAATCACCTTCTCTAGGGGTTGTCCGTAACCCCACTGAAATTTGGGGTTTTCTGTCAGCAGTAATGTGTCTGGTAAAGGATCTGGTGAATGGCGATCAGCCAGAAATTGACCGATGAGAACATGGATAGATTCAAAGTCAGAATCTCCCTCGCTGATATACCCCGGACGCGATCGCCAATTTTTATATGTAATTGATTGACAGACAGTCTGCTTTGCTATATTCATTCAGTGCTTATATCTTGTTCAAATGAATTCTCTAAATGATATTAAACTATTGTTGATGTCAAGTCAAATGCTTTATAGTCATTGTCCCTATAACTTTTGTGCATACCTGCTTACTTTTAGGGAATTAATGTAAGTAGAAGGTAAAAAGACGTAAGAGAAAAATGGATTGATCGCCTTTGTGCCTTTGTGTCTTTGTGGTTCATTTTATTTCCCCTACTGATTAAACAAACGCGTCAAATTTACCTTAAGAAATTGTTATTTCAGAAACTACCCCCATCAAAGCATTTCTGGGTTTTTGGGAAGGTATTTTTAATGAGCGACAAGGTACTCAACGCAAAATTCCACCCTTTCGGGTGAGATTTTGGCGAAGGTATTGCCATAAGAAACCCGGTTTCTGGCTCTAACTCACAAGAGAATAATGTGGAACGGGCATCTTCCCCGTCACAGGGCTTAATCCTGTAGGAAATCCTATCATTTTTATAACAAACGTAACACACTAAAAATCCCGGCTGAAATTAAAGTCGCTAAGGGAATAGTGACAACCCAAGCCAAAAGAATAGACTTCACCGTATCAAATTTGACATCTTTTACCCCTTGCACAAATCCCACCCCCACAACAGCACCGACTAACGCGTGAGAAGTCGATACTGGCAACCCCAAACGTGACGCGACTAAAACCGTTGTTGCCGTTGCTAATTCTGCACAAAAACCCCGACTTGGTTTTAATTCAATAATATTTTCTCCCACTGTTGAAATCACATTTTCCCCCCAAATTGCCAAACCTGTCACGATACCCGCGCCCCCTAAAAGAAAAATCCATAACGGAATATCAAATCTATCTAAAGGGATAACTCCTGTACGACGCACATAAGATATCGCGGCTAGGGGCGCGTTAGCTTTCCCTACATCATTTGAGCCATTTGAAAACTCGACAAATCACGCACTTTTTACCTGAAAC
>JBEDKD010000301.1:0-7935 GCA_041172365.1 Cyanobacteriota bacterium
GCCTGTTGATGGACATTATTAGTGGGGTGGGGCGGGTTTTTGGAGGTTATTTGTTTGTGGGATAAATCCGGGTGAAAGAGCCCCTACAAAATCTGTCCTAATAGCCTTGGCAGTTGCTATAACCACAAAGGCACAAAGACACCAAGTTAAGACTATTTCATCTAGTTTATAATATTTTTTTTAACCGCAGATGAACGCAGATGAACACAGATGTTGTTACCGCGGCTCTGTTGATAAGTGATAGGAAAGGAAAGAAACCGGGTTTCTGATGGCAGGTAAAGCATTAATGAGAATCCCCAACCTCATAAACCCGGTTTCTCATAATCCCACTTTTCGTGAATCCTTCTTCTTCCTTCTTCCCTCTTCCTTCTTCCTTCTTCCCTCTTCCTTCTTCCTTCTTCCCTCTTCCCTCTTCCTTCTTCTTCTAATTATGTCAAATCGCAAATATGCTATTATTGGGACTGGTGCTATTGGTGGTTTCTACGGTGCGAAACTACAACAAGCGGGGCGAGAAGTTCACTTTTTATTAAGAAGTGACTACGAATACGTCAAACAAAATGGCTTAATTATTGAATCCAAAGATGGCAATTTTACCTTGCCCCAAGTCAACGCGTATCAGGATGTGGAAAAAATGCCCTCCTGTGATGTCGTGATGATCGCGTTAAAAAGTACACAAAATCACTTATTAAGCCAATTATTACCCCCTTTAATTCAAAAAAATACCATTTTTTTAGTGTTACAAAATGGACTAGGTACGGAAGCCGATATCGCTCAAATAGTCGGGAATAATCCCGTGATAGGTGGTCTTTGTTTTATCTGTTCAAACAAAGGAAATCATGGTCTCATTCGTCACTTAGATTATGGTTATATTACCCTTGGTGAATATAGTGATGAGTATCAAAAAGTAGGAATCACAGAGAGAATGCGTGACATTGCTAGTGATTTTGAAAAAGCAGGTATTCCCATTGAATTTAGTGAAGATTTACTTTTATCCAAATGGCAAAAATTAGTTTGGAATATTCCTTATAATGGATTATCTGTGATTTTAGATGCTCGAACCGATGAAATTATGGGAAATTATGATACTCGATTTTTAGTAGAAGAATTAATGGCGGAAGTTGTTGTCGCAGCCAAAAGTTATGGGCGGATTATTAGTGATGAATTTATCACTAAGATGCTTTATTATACCGAAAAAATGACACCTTATCGCACCAGTATGAAAATAGATTATGATGAAAAAAGACCCTTAGAAGTAGAAGCAATTTTTGGGACTCCTCTCCGATATGCCGCGCAAAAAGGTGTGAAGTTGTCGAAAATTGAGGTTTTGTATCGTCAGTTAAAATTCTTGGATAAACTCAGATGTAGAAGCTACAACCATCCTAACAAATGATAAACAATTAATCCCACATACTCTTTTAACGCTTTTGTTGTCATATCTAAACTCTTGGCACTGGGAACGAGATTTAATAAAAACATTTGCCAATTTTGAGAGTCTTCTAAATCTTGTTGGGTGACAAAAAAGTCCGTAGCTGCCGGAATTGTGGAAATTTTTTGATTCTCGAAAATGAGAATAGAGCGTGGCATATGTAACGCGGATGTCACTAATAAAATATTCCCTTTAATTCCCTTAGACTCTAAAATTTTCCGCACATTGACAGCATTTGAATAGGTATTAAAAGACTTCTGCTCTTGTATAATAGCAGAACTAGGCACTCCCATTGTTTGAGCTAATTCTGCCATATCTGCGGCTTCTGAGTTTCCTCCATCTTTCCAGTCAATTCTACCCCCACTTAAAATTAACCACGGTGCTTTTCCTTCCCGATATAATTTGGCTCCATAAATCACGCGATCGCCCGCTTCATTGACTTCGATCCACTGGCGGGGATAAGAAGCTGGTTTTATTCCACCACCTAAGACAACTATTGCTTCAGCATTTGGCACTTCACCTGTGAGTAAATATTGCCATTCTAGCGATCGCGCTAATTCTTGAGAGATCCAACCATTACTGGCTAAAAGTAAAATTGTTAAAGCACCAATTAGAGAAATCGCGGACCACTTGGGATATCGCCAAAAAATCGCGATCGCGATCGTCATTAAGAGAAAAGTTAATCCCAAAGGATAGATGAATAAGGGCAGAAATTTTGATAAAAAGAACATAATGGGTAATCGGTAATCGGTAATCGGTAATGGGTGGTGGGTAATAGAGTCGTATATTTTGGCTATTCTCTACGATTAGGCTTGAATAACCATTCTAATAAGGAAAGAGTAGGTGCTGGCTTTTTGGGAGTTTGCAAAAGAGTATTTTTCCCTGTTTCTTTGGCTGGATAAATAGAGGGTGAATCCCTTAATTTACTGTTCTCTTCTTCCCTTATTTCTGACGGCGGCGGTTCCCTATCATCAGAATAGAAAACAACAATAAACCCTCCCGCGACTCCTCCCATAATTCCTAGTAAAATACTAGCATTTCTTGTCGCACCCAATAAAGCAAAACTAAATGAAAAAAACAGAGATAATGAAATCCCAATTATCAACCCTGGCTTGATTCCAGGTATTTTTTCCATAATTACTCATCTCCTCGGACTTTATCATAATTGTTGTAATTGTACTTCTAAACCTAGAGTCGTGTCAATTTCATGGACAAACTCTTTCTCTAATTCGCTAAAAGGTTCCGCACTCTCTATTTGTGATGCCAATAAATCAACATTAGCATCCGTAATATCACCAACCCTTTTCTCCAATCTTTCTCGTAACACTTCCAGGGGGGCATTACAGGAAATTATTTGTACTTCTAATTGATGAGATCGCGCTAAATTTATGGCATTTTCTCTTAAAGACAATCGATCATATTTAGCATCTAAGATTACTGAAAAACCTTTTTGGGCTAACATCATACCTAATTCAGCTAATCTTTGATATGTCTTTTGTGTCATTTCAGGAGTATAGATATCTGCACTCCCTTTTTCATATAAATCAATTCCCGCGATATGCTTTCTCACCGCATCGGAACGAATATGAATCGCATTAATTTTACGCGCTAAATATCGGGCGATCGTACTCTTGCCAGAACCCGATAAACCCGACATTAAAATAATTTTACCTTGCCGAGGTTGTGTATATTCCCAAGCCAAGGTATAATAATGAGAAGCTAGGGGCAAAATCTTTTCTTTTTCCTCTGGGCTAATCGCCGAATCATCTAACATTAATGAATTAACTTTTGCCCTTACATAAGCTTGACGACTCAAGTATAAAGGTAAAACTTGCACCCCTTCCCAATCTCCAGTCTGTTCTAAATAGCTATTCAAAAAAACATTCGCGAAATCTTTTCTTGACCGTGATTCTAAGTCCATCACCGTAAAAGCCACATCATAGATAAAATCAACATATCGGAACGGTTCATTAAATTCAATACAGTCAAAAATCACAATTTTATCTTGCCAAAATGCGACATTTTTTAAATGTAAATCACCATGACATTCTCGAATTTTATCTTGTTCGATACGTTGTTTAAACACTTCTTTATTTTGTTCAAAAAACTGCTCCGTATAACCTCTCGTTTCTTCATATTTTTGGGGATTTTGTACCCAACCAATATATTTTTCCGTTTGGCGATAGTTGTTATTCATCGCCTCTCTAATTCGTGCAACTTCACCAAATTTACGGATATAATCACTTGTGGGTGCATTTCTATGAATTTTGGCTACTTCTTTTCCCAGGGTTTCCAGGTGTTTTTCCGTTAACTCCCCTCGTTCAAACATATTAATTAATAATGTCTCTTGGGGAAATTGTCGCATTTTTATCGCATATTCAATCACTGAGATTTCTTCTGCATCGGCAGAAAAAAACACACGATCGCGCCCTTGTACAATCGGTAACACTTCCAGATATAAATCCGGTGCAGTCCGTTGATTCAGACGTAACTCTTCATAGCAGAAATGTTTTCTTTTGTCAAGGGTAGAAAAATCGACAAAACCAAAATTAACCGGCTTTTTAATCTTATAAACATAATCCCCTGTGAGCAAAACAAAAGAAATATGGGTTTGAATTAACGCGATCGGTTCAGTTACCAGGTGAGGATAAAACTCCGGTTCTAACATTTGTTGAATTAATACAGGAAGAGCAGAAATATTCATAGTAATTTTCGATGTTGAATGAGATTTTTAAAGAATGAACCACAAAGGCACAGAGGACACAGAGAAGAAAAGGCAAAAAGAAAGAAGAAAAGAGAATATTTTTTTTTCTCTGGTTAATTATTAACGGATAACTGTTAACAAATAGTCTTTGATTCGTTCCTGTGTCAAGATATTATATAATTTCGAGAAAAAGTCAACGTAAAGGATATATGACGGACAATAATCAAGAAAAATCAGTAGATGTCTTTGGTGTCGGAAATGCACTTGTAGATATTTTAGCCTTTGTAGAAGAAGGTTTTATTGAAAAGCATACCCTCAATCGTGGTGGTATGACTCTCATGGATGCTCATACTCAAGGCCAAATTTTACATGATTTAGAGCATAGTTCCCTACAAATGCGATCGGGCGGCTCCGCGGCTAATACAATGATCGCGATTTCCCAGAGTGGCGGAAAAGGCTTTTATTCGGGAAAAGTCGCCCAAGATACTAATGGAGAGTTTTATCGAGAAGACTTATTGGCGGCCGGAATCGAGTTTGATGTCCATCCCGCGCCCGAGTCTCATGGCCCCACGGGGACTTGTGTGGTATTAACCACTCCCGACGCGGAAAGAACCCTCTGTACTCATTTAGGGGTTTCTACTACTTTAGCATCGACTGATATTAATATCGATCGCCTAAAACGCTGTAAATATAGTTATATTGAAGGCTATCTTTGGGATGGGGAAACTCCACGCAAAGCCAGTGTGGAAACAATGGAGCAAGCCAAACGCAATAATGTCAAAGTCGCGTTTACCTTTTCCGATGGTTTTTTAGTCGAACGCTTTACCGATGACTTTCATCACATCATCTCAGAATATTGTGATACAGTTTTTTGTAATGCCGATGAAGCACGTCATTTTTGCGGTACTCAGTCCCTTGATGACTGTGCGGCCAAATTAGGAGAATTAGTTAATTTGGCATTTCTTACTGATGGTGCGAATGGCTGTTTAGTTGTAGAGAATAAACAAGTCACTCGCGTTCCTGGGTTTAAAGTCACCGCGATTGATACTGTCGGTGCGGGTGATGCCTTCGCGGGTGGTGTACTCTATGGTTTAACTAATGGTTTAACTACGACACAAGCCGCACGATGGGGAAATTATTTAGCCTCTTTAGTCGTACAAATTCATGGTCCACGTCTCGAAGTTTCTCTAGCCGATCGCGTCCGTGAAATCGTCGGATGATCAGGTAATGGGTAATCGGTGATGGGTAATGGCTAGGGAGCATCCCTCCTTTGCCTTATCGTTAGTGACAAGCCTGAACCCATAATAGTTCAGAGAGCTTGTCACCACCGTCATAACCTACTTAGTAATCTAGGGAGCTAATGTAGTCATTCAGCGTTTCGATGTTCTGATCATAGGCTCCTTTATCACCCATCGAAACATTTTTGCTCCGCACAAAAAACTGGAATGGTAGCTCTCGTTCGCCAAAGAAACTAAGAAATCCGTCCGGCTCACGGGTATCTCCATTTAGACCAATGGCCCAGTACAGTTCTTTGTATTCCATAAGTTCCGCGATCTTATATTCGCTTGCCTCAATCTCCTGGTTGCGTACATCTTCGATGTATTTTTCCACGGTTTTGATGTTCTTATCATAGGCAGTACAGTCACCCAGTACAACTTGATTGAGCAAATAAAACTCGAATGGCAGGTTTCGCTGGTTGAAGAAGGTGAGGAATCCGTCCGGCTCAATAGTATCTCCGTGTAAACCAATTGACCAGTTATGATCTTGGTAATTGCGGAGTTCAGCAATAATTTCCTTAGCAGCTTCGATCTCTTTTTTCGGGACTCCCCGAAGTACGATATTGCGCGAGGGAGGGGAAGCCAAATCTTTGAGGAAACTCATGCTGGGGGCAAAGAAATATTCCCCGCCTTTCATTGTTACCCAATGGGTGAAGTCAGCTTCCGTTTGCCCTGACTGCCCCCAGTTAGTTGGCCATTGGTATGTCTCCGTGACTACTGTTCCTTTGTCATTCTTTTCCACACCAATGACTGCATCTGTACCCACATTAGGTTGAACAAAGTCACGAGCATTCGCCCATCCGTGCTGCATGACGTGGAACTGATTCGATAAACTGGCTTGGAAACACAAAAACAGCAGTCCCGCGTCCTTTGTGGGGTTTTCGCCGGGGAGATGTCCATAGTTGATTCCCCGACGAACAATACGATTCATCTTCTCTTTTTCTAGAGAAACTTCGGCGTTGATTTGTTTCTGTATCTCGCCACGGGGATTGGTCTTGCGAGCGTGGGCGTGGAAGGGGCACTTGAGACCTAGGGGATCGTCTGCATAATTAAAGTTGTTCTCTTCAGGGTGTTTATGGCTTGGCGTTTGTTGGAGGACGACGGGTGTTCCATCCTGAAAGCGTCCCATCGTGTATGCACCAGCTAAAGCGGGATCTGGATCACCAGAACCTTTGAGCGTCTCCGCGAGCTTGTCAACATCATCCTTCCACCCTTTAACGTTTTGCTCTAGTTTGCGGTACACCAAGAAACTGCCGTAACTCTCCTCTTTTTTACCCAAGGGATCTTTGCACAAAACCAAGTTTAGGGGGGCACGGGGGTCCCATTTAGAAAAGTCGCTATTTTCTCTTTCCTTGTCAATATCTCGCTTCAAGAACAGCGGTTGACTGACTCCATCTCGAAATCCGAAGTGTTCGATGTCTTCTCCCGTCTTTTCATCTCTGAGGACGTAACCTATGTCCTGGTGGACAATTTGCGCGATCGCGGCCAGTTCTTGTTTTATTTTCTCCACTTTTTTTGCCAATAGAGCAGGCTGCTTACGCAACTTGGTTTGATCCTTACGTTCCAACAGCTTTGCCTCTTCAGTTCTCGGACCGACTATTTTATCCGCGGCAAGCAAGACGAGAGCGTGAATTTCATTTTGAAATCCATCTTCCCATTGATTGACATTATCGCCGAGTTGCTCCTGAATCGTGGGATGTTTCATCCCTAGCTCAAAGGGATTTTCTGTGGTTTCTTCATGGGGTAGCTGATCTTTAGAATACCCTAAGTATGTGTAACCAGCCTGTGTCAAAAAGAAGTTGGCAAATATTTTGCCCGGTACATCTTTATTCTGCCGAAGCTCCTTTGCCTGCTGCGCTTGAGCCAGGGCTGATGTGACATACTTGTGAGTAAAATTGCCAATCCATTTCTTCACTGCTTCCTGGGGCCCGGTAAATTTTAAGAACAAATGAACCGCATGATTTCGTCCGTGGGATTTGATGATGTTGCCTTGAATTTCCTCTAACAGTGCTTCATATTCAAAATCATCAAAAGGGGTAACAATTTCCGTGATTTTGGTGATTTTTTTCTTGATGTCCTCAGTCATACCTAATTCCTTTGTTGTTATTGTTATCGAAGTTCAATCCTCCTAGGGACACGGCAATGCCCTGTCCCTACCGTGTTTCATCACCACGGGAACTGCTGTATTTCAATCCGGGTGGAATTTATCAGGGGCGCGATCGCGCCCCTGAAACCTGGAGAAACCGGGTTTCTTTACTAAACTTTGTCGTCACACCAACCGCGTCTCCAAAGAAACCCGGTTTCTGTTTATCTGGGAATAGATATGGCTTTTGCTCCGCGAACAATATCTACTCGATACTTGACCCAAATCTTAGGCGTTGCACAATTAAGGGATGATACTGTAGGGGCAATCCCCCCGTGGTTGCCCCAAAACAAATGGCAATTCGAGTAGGGGCAATCCCCCCGTGGTTGCCCCAAAACAAATGGCAATTCGAGTAGGGGCAATCCCCCCGTGGTTGCCCCAAAAC
>JBEDKD010000302.1:0-3230 GCA_041172365.1 Cyanobacteriota bacterium
GGGGGGGTGGGGGCTAGGAGGGATCGAATCGAACCCGGTTATAACTAGCCACTTGCGTTATGATCTCATTTTCTGATAAATTGGGATTTTTCCCTCAACAAACTTTGCAAGAGGTTCTAACTTTTGTGGATTTCGTCGCATGGCATCATCAAGATCAATATTGATCAGATCCGCGGTTATCGGTAGCTGGTATTTTTTCAGGAGAAGCGATTTCGGCTGAGGAGATAGAAGCTGAACTTGATTAAAATATAGCACTAATCGCGATCGGCTACAATCAGTTAAGAGAAACAATTGAGTCACCTTAAAAACACAAAACAAATGGAAAAAATTTTTGTACATCCTGAATGCCCTTTTTCCGAAAAAACATTTAACTTATTACCAGAATTTTTAAAAGATCAAACTTTAACATTTTACATAGCACACCAAAAAGATTTCTTAAAAGATTTCTTCAAGGATTTCTTAAAATATGTGGAGGAACCCTTCCATTATATTTCAAGTCAGGTAGAAGATCAGTTGCCGGATTTTATCAAAAAATATATAAATATCAAGCATGAAAAATTTGGGACTACCATTAATGGGGACTTCACAGTATTATACAGTGTAGCTTTTTATTTTGAGGTTGAATATGTCCCTTGTATACATGATGCTCTGTTAAGGCTAAACTTACATGACGATCAATTAACTTTTAGTTTTTATGCAGACAAGAAATATTTTGATTTAATCCTAGAAAGTTACCAAAATAATTATAGGGATAACGTGGAGACTGTCGAAATACTTAAACGCTTTCACCTTTCAAATAAACATCACCTTGATAATTTATTACCAAAATATAGGATCAGTTTTCATAGCTGGTCTTCTGATAAGTATTACCAAGATAATCTCCCAGAATCTATTTATGAACTATTAGAAGATATTATTTTGATAGACAGAAGACTATCAGAATTTTTTGATGACAAAATTTCAGGTAAGGATATTGAGATTGCCATATCACTTAAATCAGAAGAACTATTAGGATATTCTGCTAAACAGTTAATTCACAGAATAGTACAAACCTTTAAAAAAATATTTCCATTATTGATTATCTCTAGTGTAAATAAGAATTTAGATGATGTTATCCGTCAATATCTTTCTGTATATGAAAATGAATTTAATCCTGTGTATGAAATAGAAGAAATTTCAGAAATTACTGGTTTTGAAACAACCCAACTCACCCAATGGATACACACCATTAACCGCAAAAGCCAAGCCATCATCCAAGGCCCCCCCGGAACCGGAAAAACCTTCATAGCTGAAAGACTTGCCAAACACTTAATCGGCGGCGGTGACGGCTTCTCAGACATTATCCAATTTCACCCCGCCTATACCTACGAAGACTTTATCGAAGGCCTCCGCCCACAAAATGAAAATGGCCAATTAACCTACTCAATAGTTCCGGGTAGATTCCTACAATTTTGCGAAAAAGCCGAAGTCTATGAAGACACTTGCGTGCTCATTATTGATGAAATTAATCGCGCAAATTTATCTCAAGTCTTTGGCGAGTTAATGTATCTCCTAGATGATCGAGAAGACAGAAAACGTTTTATTACACTAGCCAGCGGTAAACGATTTAGAATCCCTACAAATGTCCGCATTATCGGCACAATGAACACCGCGGATCGTTCTATTGCTTTAGTCGATAACGCCCTCCGCCGCCGCTTCGCATTCATCCCTCTTTATCCTAACTATGAACTACTGCGAAACTATCATAAAGAGACAAAAAATTTTGCCGTTGATGAATTAATTAGTATTCTCAAAAATGTCAATCAGGCAATTAACAACAAACATTATGAACTAGGCATCTCATTCTTTTTGACAGAAACCTTAGCTGATGACATCCAAGACATTTGGCAAATGGAAATTGAGCCATACCTCGAAGAATACTTCTTTGATAACCCAGAAAAAATGGATGATTTTCTCTGGGATAAAATCAAAGATAAATTCAGCACTAAATAAGCTAATGCTACTATTTTCGCCCACAATATCGCGTTACAGCATCTATGAAACAAGAATCACGGCAAATCAAACTCAAAGAATATGAACCAGCAACCTTTGATCCAGATGTTATTCCCGAATCTGTAGGAGAGAAAATACACCAAAATTATGCCAAGGAAATCGAGATAGAATTTCCCACCCCGAAAACAAAAAATAAATGGGAATTAACATCTAAAGGCAGAGTCGGCCACATCCCAATTACTCCCGAATTTCACATTGTCATCAGCCCCAAAGTTCCTCTAACAAACTTATTCGGGATGCTTGACTATGCCTACAAAATTAAGATAAATTTTCTGGAGGGAGAGATAGAGTGCCAATCGGTAGAACAAGCCTATGAAAGATTAGCTAACATCCTTGCCCATAAAATTCTCGAACGTTGTCGCAAAGGATTATATCGTGATTACTTATCCAAAACAGAAAAGCTTGCCTATATTCGCGGTCGCGTCGATTTGCGGTCAGCCCTTCAAAAACCTTGGGAAGTTAAACTAAAATGCCACTATAATGAACAAACAGGGGATATCGAAGATAATCAAATTCTGGCTTGGACACTTTTTATCATTTGCCGTAGTGGTTTGTGCCGGGAATCAGAGTCATCGACGGTGCGAAAAGCCTTTCACGCACTCCAAGGATTTGTCACCTTAAAATCTTTTACGGCACAAGATTGTATTGATAGAAATTATCACCGTTTGAATCAAGATTATCAACTATTACACGGGTTATGTCGTTTCTTTTTGGAGAATACAGGCCCAAGTCACGAAAAAGGCGATCGCGAAATGCTTCCTTTTCTCATAAACATGGCAAATTTATATGAACAATTTGTCGCTGAATGGCTCAACGCAAATACACCAAAAGGCTTATTTGTCAAACAACAACACCGAGTCAGACATGACAAAAATTATTCCGTTCGGATTGACTTACTCCTCTGTGATATTGAAACAAAAAAAGTCGAATATGTCCTCGATACAAAATATAAAGTTCCCGATCAAGTCGACGATAAGGATCTTTCTCAAATAGGGTTCTACGCACATACAGTAAACTGTAAAAATGCAATTCTCATCTACCCTAAAAACCTGAAAGTGCCAATAGACACACCAATTAACGGTATCCGAGTTCGCAGTCTAACTTTTTCCCTAGATGACGATCTCAATGAAGCCGGAAACAACTTTTTAACCTCTCTATTTTCAACTTAAGCAGAAACC
>JBEDKD010000303.1:0-2636 GCA_041172365.1 Cyanobacteriota bacterium
CGCGGCTAAGTTGGAAACTGGGAGAAGCTTTTGCAGAAGCAGCAAACCTAAATGTAGATGCAGAAAAGAAAAAAGAATATGGTGCGGCATTCATCGATCCCGATGAAGAGTTAAGCATTCCTGAATTGGTGAAGCGGTTAATCACACATGAGGCGATCGCGATCGAAATAGTTAGCAAGTTGAAAATCGAAATAGTTAGCAAGTTGAAAGAACAAATAGACACAAATCTCCCCCCCCATCGTCTGAATGTCCTCGCTAAAGAATTAAAACCAAACAGCTTTACCGACATTAGCCGCAAAAAAAATAAAGATCGTGAAACTAATACCACACAAAAAGAATACTCGACTGGTTGGTTTCAGGGAGACGGCGATCGCATGGCAGACTTACTAAAAAGATTATCACAAGATCCAGATAGTGAAGCTACAGAACTCAAGAAATTTAGCAAAGCCATGATGGAATGGGGAGAAAATACCTTTAAACCTCGCGTTAAAAAGAGTATCCCCAATACTAACGGTCGCACCATTTACGCGGGAGGTGATGACTTCATGGGAGTTTTTTATCGCGTGCCAGAAAAAACTGTACCCAACAAAAAATTTACCCCTTTAACGGGGCAAGATTGCATCAGTTGGTTTTCTGAGGAGTTTCCTAGTATTTGGCAAAAACACAAACAACCTATTACTGTCAGCGTTGGCTTTGTCTGGGCTGCACCAAATGTACCCCAGCGAGATGTATTACAACATTGTCAATTAGCCGAAAAATCAGCCAAAAATAATGGCAAAGACCGGATCGCGATCCGCATCTTATTTAACGGTGGCACTCATATCGAATGGGTTTGCCCTTGGTGGTTGTTGCCAGTATTGAAACATTATCAAGATAGAGACAAAGACACTTTAGCATCTCTACCCAAAGGCAATAAAACTAAGCCTAACTGGACCCATATTTATAACGATGTTGCTACCTTAGAATCGCGTCACGCCTTCAAGGGTAATACTGAAATTGCTGAAGCACTCTTTAAAATTTATTTTCCTGAGTGCGAGGCTGTAATTAATAGAAATTATTGGTGGGAGCATTGTTATGGAGATGGATTGAGAACTGGAATTTTAGGGTATGAAGAAAAAAATGCTAAAAAAGATGTCACAGAACTGTTTAACGAGTGGTTTATTAACTTAGCTAAAGTAGGATTTCACCTATGCACATAACATCAACATCTACCGTAGTGGAAAACAGATCGGAAAAACTGCCATTTGCCCACCTAATTGTCATTGAACCATTAGGATTACTCTACGGCAGTGCCGGGAAGTTTTTATCACCAGAGAACTTAGTTGGACGTTCTGGAACTAGCTTTCCCCCTAGTGCCGCAACTTTATCAGGTATCTTTGCTGCTTCTTTACCGCCAGAGAAAATAAAAGATTTGCAGTTGGCCGGGCCATTTTGGGCGTGTAATCACAACCCGCAAAAATTTTATGTTCCTACTCCTTTTAATTGCTTAGTCAAAGATAAAAAAATTCATCAGCAAATCGCATGGCATGATGGCAAATGGCAAGTCCAAAAGGAGGGCAAATGGGAAACGCCAGATAATGACAAATTTGAGAAAGGAACTTGGGTATTAATTGATGATTGGCAAAAATTACGCGATCGACAAAATCCTTCTGTCGTCAGAGAAAAAGATGAAAAAGAAGAAACTTTTCTGTGGAAAGAAGTCCCTCACCTGCACCCCCGACTACAAGAGGATCAAAGACGAGTTGTAAATCCTGAAAAAGATCGGCAGCAGGGCAGTTTATTTTTAGAAAATGCAGTGCAGTTAAACCCCGATGTGTCCTTGGTTTACCTTTCTAATTTAGAAATCAAACCAGGTTGGTATCGGTTTGGAGGAGAAGGACATTTAGTAAATATTGAATGTAGGGATATTTCCCCTGAAATCAAGCAGTTAATTTCCGAACCTGTCGGAAAAACATTTGCCTTGATTACTCCTGCGGTGTGGGGGTCTAACCGCCACTCTTACAGGGAACCAATGGTGCAGAAAAATCAGGAGAAAAATAGTGAGTGGGTTCCGGCTTGGCAAAGGGAAGCTTTACTCACGGAACGCCCGTCGCCTTTCCGTTATCGTTTGGGAGGTGAGGGACAAACAAAACGGCTGTCGCGGGGGCGGTATGCAGTACCCCCTGGTACTGTTTATGTGTTAAAAGAAACCCTCGATAAATGTTGGGAAGATTGGCCGGAAGAGTGGTTTCCCAAAGAGGGTGTTTCATTTAAACGTTGGGGTTGTGGTTTAGCCCTACCATTAGATCCTAAACCCAAGGATAATGAAGGAGGTGAATCTAATAGCTTACAGTGATTTTACCTTAGAAAAAGCGCGAAAAGCTTTGGAAAGGAAATAAAAATCCAGTGATTTTAGGAGTTGTTACTTCTGGTAATATTTGGAGGTTCTTGCAATTGTCAGACACACGACTCAACGTTGACGCGATCGAGTATTATCTGAAAGATGTCAATAAAGTTTTAGGAATTTTGGCAAAGGGAGTAGAATAAATGTATCACAAAGCTTACGGAATTATTGAAACCTTAGCACCGCTTCATGTGGGTGCAACCGCGGGAGAAGAAACGGGGAATTTAAACTTAATTTTCCGCGATCAGTTTAC
>JBEDKD010000304.1:0-7298 GCA_041172365.1 Cyanobacteriota bacterium
AGGTGATTGGTGCGCTGATGAGGAAACTGGTGCATTTGGCTTTTGGGATTTTAAAATCCCAAAAGCCCTTTGACCCCAATTATTTGAGCGCTACCCCTTGACAGTTCAAGACAGTATCTACGGTAAGATTCGCGATCGCCAAAGATGGTTTTTTCGGTGAGAATGAAACAGCACTGCTTATTCAGAGGGCTTGAGGGGATACTGTTCCCCATCTCCTTCTCGGATAGGGGATTAGGGGGCGATCGCGTCCATTTCTTCGGCATTTTCCGCCTCTTCTAAGGCTTGGATTTTCATTAAAAGTTCCTCTTCTTTTTCTTCAAACTCTTCTTCGGAAATATCTCCTAAGTCAAAGGCTAATTGTAACGATAATAACTGTTTCTGCAAATTATCGCGATCGTCGATTTCCGAATCGACTCTTTCCTGTATTTGTTCCCCAATCCAGATTACCCCCTCAATGGGACCTAAAATAGGTAGGGTTAATAACTTTAATAACATACATTTTTTCTCCTTAGTTTAATGTTAATTGAGTTAATTTAATTGGGCAAAGGTATAGGGCGCGGTAAAATTGTTATAACGTATGCGTAAGCGATCGCCGAATTTTCCATCTATTTCTTCCACTATAACACTAAACTTTTCTTCCGAATCCCAAGGAATTAAATACGCGGCATTATAAATCATCTTCTCCATCAAAGTATCACTTTCGATCACTTCAAAGGCTAAAAGATTCAACGCGTCTCTAAATTCTTGAATAATTCCTCTTTTCCGATTTTCTAACGCGACTTCAATACGTTGCCCGATCGCGATGGTTTCATCCATACTTAAACTTTTACCAATTAAACTATCACGTTGTTGACGTAAAGTTTGATTTTCCTCTAATAAATCTTGTAATTCCCTGGTACTATCCCAGAAAATTTTAATACTAACTTCCCGTTTTCCGTCTAAGTGTTCAAAAAGAGAAATCAACTGATTTTTATAAGGTTTAATTAATTGTGATTCCACCGCGTCCCAATCCTTCACCACCAAACCAAAACGGAGAGGAAGTAAATTATAAAAACCCGCGGCCATCGCGTCCTCTAAAACTTTTTCGTGACAAAGTAAATTGCGACGAGACGTTAAATATTTGGTCTGCTTTGCCTCAGAATAAAGAAAGGTAAAACCCTCCAAAACTTGACTAAAAACCGATTGCTTATCCATTCCCTCCACCGTTAAATTTTCCGGCCCAGGAGAGGGAAAAATCCCATATAAATACACACCATAATTCATCATTGTTTTCCTACGCAGAAACGAATCGCATAGCTTTAATTATAAAGCAAATTCTCTCTTTTCATCAAAAAGCCCCATGATTATCCCTTAACATCAACCATAGATTTAAGATTTTGGGCAGCTTGATTAAGATTTTGAATACCCACTTGTGTTTCCGAGATACTATTGGCAATTTGTTGGGATGTCATACTGAGACTTTTCATCACTTCCGCAGACTGTTGAGTTGCCGTCGCCTGTTGACGAGCATTAAGGGCAATTTGTTGTACATTCATGGTAATATGACTCATTGCTTCTACCACTTCTATGACAATTTTATTGCCATCATCCGTGGCAATTCCTGTGGCTTGAGTAGCTGTTTGAATATCCGCGGTTAATACTTTAATTCGTTCGGCATATTGTTTAGTTTGATCCGCGAGTCGGCGAATTTCACTAGAAACAACTGTAAATCCTTTGCCATGTTCACCCGCGTGTACGGCTTCCACCGCGGCGTTTAAGGCTAACATATTTGTTTGATTAGCAATATCACTGACGACATTACTAATATTACCAATTTGACTTAATTGAGAAGTTAATTGCATCATTCTTTCGGCAATTACTCCCATTTGTCGTCTTAAACTGGAGCCAGTTATACTAATAGATTCATTGGGAGAACCTCCACTCACTAAAATCAAAGCTTTACGAGTACCATTCGCGGCTAATTCAGCTTGTTCCGCGGATAACCTTGAAGACGCTTCTAGTTCATCTAAAGTCGTGACAACTTGAGCGATCGCGGTAACTTGTTCTCTAGTTGTCTCTTCCTGTTCTTCCGCCGCCGCGGCAATTTCCGCCACCGAAGAAGCTAGTAAAATAGTAGAATTACCAATCTCATCACTAATTAGTTTAGCAATAAAAATCCCTAAGGAGATCGTCACGACAATAGCAATCACTATCGCACCAAAAAAAAGTTGTAATAAAAACTTTAAATTCAAGTTTAAGGTTTCATTTTTGGTGTTTTGGAGTTCAATTTCTTGCCCAGTAAACTTTTCCAGAGAATCTTGTAATTGATGCCCTAAAATTTCCTGTTGATCAGTTTGATAAAGATTAATTGCCTTTTTGACTTTACCCCCCTTCGCTAAATCAATTAATTGTTGATTAAACTCAATGGACTTTTGAGCCAGTTGTAATAGTTGATTCCATTGTGTTTTTTGGGGTAAATTTTGCACCGTTTCCCTTAAAGATTTAGCCGCGGTTTGAGATAAGGCTTTTTCTTTCTGGAAAAACTGGAAATTTTCGGGGATAGGATTGAGGATATAATCACGACTGGCTTGATTGATTCCGGCAATACTAATCGCCAAACGATCGGCTTTTAAGACAATCGTTTCCCCAATATTATGCCCGGTCATTTGTTGCTTAACGTCATCAGCTTTAATATAGACAAATATCGCGGTTATGATTAACAGGAACAAAGGAACTAAATATCCTAAAATAATTTGAGAGCGCAGTTTAAATTTAGCCAATATTCTGTTTTTCCCCAGGGGAATTATACTACGGTTGCTACGATGAAAATAGGAAACCATTTTTACCTCATTGATAATAGCCACAAAACCAGCGATCGGGTCCGAGGAGTGTCAATTAATAAATTAAGATAACCCTGATGGTGTTTAAAGATAACAAAAAGGAGAAACTTGTATATTTGACACTCTTTTTGAGGACTTACTCGTTTCACAGAAGAGAAACTTGCTTTCTCTCTCAAAACTATTTTTGTCAAAAAACTTAGTTTCAGTATAAGTCCTATTTTTCAATTTTACCAGCTATTGTCCTTCTGCAAACACGCGATCGCGTTTTTCTCCTAAATGGGGAATGGGGAATGGGGATTAGGCAATCGGTAATAGGTAATCGGGCCGTTTTCTTCTTCCTTCTTCCTTCTTCCTTCTTCCCTCTTCCTTTGTGCCTCTGTGCCTTTGTGGTTAAAATTCTTCCTTCTTCCTTCTTCCTTCTTCCTTCTTCCTTCTTCCTTCTTCCTTCTTCCTTCTTCCTTCTTCCTTCTTCCTTCTTTGCGATATCATAACAAAAGTTAACATTTAGGAGAAAATATGGCGATTAAAGTAGGAGACAAAGCACCTGAATTTACCTTAACCTCCGAAAAAGGAACCCCAGTCAGTCTCAAAGATTATATCGGCAAAAAAAATGTCGTCCTCTATTTTTACCCCAAGGACGACACACCCGGATGCACCGCGGAAGCTTGTGCCTTTCGGGATACTTATGAAGTTTTTACAGACGCGGGTGCTGAGGTGATCGGTGTGAGTGCAGACACATCCCAATCCCATCAGCAATTCGCCAATAAATATCAACTTCCCTTTACCCTATTAAGCGATACAGAAAACAAAGTCCGTCAATTATACGGTGTTCCCGCGACTCTTTTTGTGCTTCCGGGTCGTGTCACTTATGTGATCGACAAGCAGGGAATTGTGCGTCATATCTTTGACTCTATGCTCAACTTTAAAGCTCATGTCGAAGAGGCGCTCAAAACCCTGCAAGCTATCAACAACTAGGGTTTTTGAGGGGATTTTTACCATCACAAGGGAAAAAGTGACAAGGAAGGAGCGATTCTAACTTTTTCCTTTTTCCTTAAACCGGATTATTTTTTCGCACCATTCCCATTTCGGGGTTGGATTAAACCATAACCGCCATGAGTTTTACGTTCATAGATCACGTTAATTTCATTAGTTTCCTTATTAAGGAACATATAGAAATCGTGATCGATAACCTGTAATTGTTCCAGGGCTTCCTGAACACTCATGGGAGACATCGCGAAATATTTATTCCGCACGACTTCTGTCGGTAACTCAGGAGTACGATCGCCAATCAGATCTGAGACAATCGGTTCTGGTTCCACCACCGCACCCGTTTTGGGATTATGGTTTTTATCGTTGCGTTTTTCTTTGTATTTGCGTAGTTGACGAGCGATTTTGTCGGCCACTAAGTCAATACTGGCATACAGATTTTCACTGCTTTCTTCAGCCCGAATAACGCTACCATTGGCATAGATGGTCACTTCCGCGGTCTGGTTGGGATTTATCCTGGGGTTACGCGCCACAGATAGATGAACATCTACCTCCGTTGTCAATGCCTGAAAATGATCCACTGCTTTTTCGATCTTTTGATCCACATAATCTCGAATCGCGTCAGTGATTTCAATATTTTTCCCCTGGATAACAAGCTTCATATAGCCCTCCCTTCTGAATCTGGGTATAATTTCACGGTAACATTTTGTAACTTGCAAGACAGATCCATTGAGAATCTTTTGCATAGCTTGACAAATCTTGATTCTACCAGCTTAAATATCCCTTAATTTCCCTCTTTCTTTATTTTTAGCTTTTGGAGACTCGATCGCGACGGTGTTTTCTTCCCCTAACTCCCTAACTTCTGGAGATCCCCCAATCCCTTGTTGGCTAGTGCATAGGGGACTGACTCCTTATGCTGAAGCTTGGGAGATGCAGCGACGCGTGGTGAAGGAACGTCGCGATCGCCCGGATTTACCGGATACTCTTATTTTACTAGAACATCCGCCTGTTTATACATTAGGACAGGGTTCAAATTTAGAATTTGTCAAATTTGCTCCCTCGGAGGGTTATGAGTTGCATCGAGTGGAGCGCGGGGGTGAAGTGACTTATCATTGTCCGGGGCAGTTGGTGGGTTATCCTATTCTTAATTTACAAAACTATCGCGCCGACTTACATTGGTATCTCCGTCAATTAGAGGAAGTCTTAATTCGGACTGTGGGGGTTTTTGGGCTCAAGGCCGATCGCGTTGAGGGTTTAACGGGGGTTTGGGTAGAGGGGCGGAAAGTCGCAGCCATCGGTATTAAAGTCAGTCGTTGGATCACCATGCACGGGTTCGCGTTAAATGTTTGTCCCGACTTAACCGGGTTTGGGCGCATTGTCCCCTGTGGAATTAAAGATAAAACCGTAGGAAGTTTAGCACAGTTTCTTCCGGGTATTACAATAGATCAAGTCCGGCCCGTTGTGGCTGACTCCTTCGCGGAGGTGTTTGGGGTCGAGTTTTTCTCCCCCCTGTAGCTTTTATTCCGAAGTCGGCTATCACAAGAGTTGCATATCACAACAGTCCCATATCACAAGACGCGATCGCACTCCCATAACTACTTAGGGATAATTTTTAGATCCGTCAATGGGTTTCATAACCCAAGGGAACTGAGTCCTCCAGAAGGCCTAAGACTGAAGCCAACGACAGCTAGATCAGAAAAAGTTGACCGAAAACAAGGCAAAAAATAAATGAGCCTCTCCGTAAATTTACGGTTATTTTGGGTGCTGACGATACATGGAAATCAGAAAAAACTTGTAAATTTACGGATGCTCTATATCCTGTTTTCTTTTACAGTAGAGAAAATTGGGTGACAATTGTTGCCCATTCCGAGTCATCATAGCCTTTATTTCTAATTCAGACCTGGGTGCAATTCTCTGATTAGTTGTCCTAGTTCGATTAGTACCAAAAATCAGGAATTTCTACTGTGTTGATAGTTTTTTTGTTCCTTATGAATAATGGTATTAATTGCCAAAAATAGAGTAATTGTATGAGGGTTACTATGCAAAAAGATTCACCAGAACAACAGAGCCTGAAAAAAATCGGAGATGAACTCACAGATATGTTACAATTACTTGATACTTCTGTGAGTAAATATCGCATAAATTCCGAAAACAGTGGCGGGGATTTGCGTTCAAGTTTTGCTTGTCCTTTATCAACAAGAGAACTTCCCGAAATACACATAAATCCCCAGGAAATACTCGCGTTTATTTTAAATATAACGCCTCCTTTTTTCATTATAGAGGACAGCTTTGAAGAAGCTCAAATGCTTTCTTTAGAACCATTAAAAAAACGCGATATGGATGCTTTGAATGATTTATTTGAAAGAGAAGATGTCGATGAGATAGCCGATGAAATTAATAAAAATTTAAGTTTTTTATTTCCCGCCCTTTGTTGGGAAGAAGAAGCTTTAGAATTTCTGCGCGAATGTGCTTAATCAATTATTTCTCCTCTCCCTCCTTCTCATTCCCCCTCCGCTGATAGGAATGAAAAATTAATAAAGTAGTGCGGGGCTCTGGGCTGTTTTCGATCTCAATGCTTCCCCGAAAAACCAAATCCTCAAGTTATTTAATTTCCATTCCATAGGAGAGGGGTTTAGTGTGAGGTAAAACTATAAAAATCCGATTTTTCTTAACTTACCCCATATTTTTTCAACCAATTCAGTAATTTTTGCCAAGCATCCTTAGCTTCTTTTTCTCGATAAGTTTGGCGATAGTCGGCATGGAAACCATGTGGGATCTCAGGATAAATAATTATTTCAGAACCGCTCTTACCTTTGTTCAATACTTCCTGCATTTTCATCACCGTGTCATTGGGAATATAATCATCTTTCCCCCCGTATAACCCCAAAATCGGGACTTTTAAACTTGCCGCGATATCTATAGGATTTTTGGGTGTTAAGGAGTTTACATCTGCTATTAAACGGCCATACCACGCGACTCCGGCTTTGACTTTAGGGTTATGGGCGGCATATAACCATACAATCCGTCCACCCCAACAAAATCCGGTTATTCCTATTTTATTAATATTCCCTTTACTTGATTTTTCTGCCCAATTTAAGGTGGCATCTAAGTCCGACATTACTTGTGCATCGGGTACTTTAGATACGACTTTACTAATAATTTCTTGAATGTCTGTAAGATTTGATACGTCTCCTTGACGAGCATATAATTGGGGCGCGATCGCGAGATATCCCAATTTCGCAAAACGCCGACAAACATCTTGAATATAAGCATGAACCCCAAAAATTTCTTGAATCACTAAAATGATCGGAAAATTATTACCCGTCGCGGGCATAGCGCGATAAGCTGGTATTTCTCCATCTTTAACGGGAATTTTCACTGCGCCCTCGATTAATCCATTATTATCTGTTTTAATAACGGCTTGAGTAATGGGGTGAGATGCTAACGCAAAACCCGCGGTTAATGTCGAAACAATAATAAATTGTCTCCGTG
>JBEDKD010000305.1:0-2602 GCA_041172365.1 Cyanobacteriota bacterium
CTGTTGATGGACATTATTAGTGGGGTGGGGCGGGTTTTTGGAGGTTATTTGTTTGTGGGATAAATTCGGGTAAACCCGCCCCTACAAAATCTGTCCTAATAGCCCTGGCGGTTGCTATACATAATTTGACTATTGGGTTTGTTGGGTAGCCCTTGAGAGGGAAATTAGGCAAGATGTCTGCACTCCTTTATCCCCTTTTCATTCCTTACTGTATTTCCCTCAAATATCCAGATTTGATCGGGAAGATTGATTAAGTTTTCGTTCCCATTCTGCATCTATTTTGGCTGTTTGTTCGATTTCTTGTTCAATGAGATCCTTTTCACTTGTATAGGCTAAATCGCCCTCTTCAATCACTTTTTCGGCGGTAAATTTTCGGGCATAATTTAATTTTTGTTCCAATAGGGCATCGGGTTTGTCTAAGACTTCGGCTCGTAATTGTCTTTCGATATTCTTGGCTTCAATTTTGCTATTGCGCCATTGAATCCAGAAATAACGAATTAAGGGAATTGTTAAAAATCCGATTCCATAAATTAAGAGAATGGGATAAATGCCTTGGACAAATCCTAAAAATCCTCCTAATCCATTTATTTTGCCTATAGTGGCGGCTTTGGTAAATAAATTACCTAAGACTAATGCACCGACAAAATTAATCATTCCTAGTCCGGTGGCTAAGAGAATTTGGCCGGAATTGGCTTCACTAAAACCCCAAAGAGATTCCCGTAAATAGGGGGAAATTTCGTGAGACTTGTTTTTCTTTGCTGTTGTTTGTAATTCGGAGAAATGATAGATAATTTGCCCTTGGGGACTGACTTCGGGACGGCCATCAAATTTGGCTAATACGGGTAACATATATTCTTCGTATTCTAACGCGTAACCTTTGCCTAAGTTATCTAAATAGGGGGCTATTTGTTCGGAGGTAACGGCTCCTTGGTTATTACGAATGACTTTCGCGATCGATTTCCATCGTCGTTCTTCTAAATCAAAATTGGGGTTGCCGTCGCCAAAGAGAAAGGAGAAAACGGCTTCAAAAAAATTCATCTCACGACGTGACTCTGGGGAAGTCTTTTGTCGTTTTTCGCGATAATAGGGATCGTCATTCCAGTAAAACAACCAGAAAATATCATTCCACCAATAAGTAGGGAAAAACCAAAGGTTAAAGCCTGATTTTTCTCCTCCAGAATTACTATTATTGGAAGAGTTAATGGCAATAATTAAGAGGTAGATCGAGACAAAAATTATCATTAAAGACGCGATCAATACTAAGCCAAAGGAAATGCGAATGAGGTAGAATAAAATACGCCAGATTTTTCCCCACCATTCTTGTAATTGGAGGCGCAAGAATTTATCGCGTAAAATGTCTCTAAAGTTTTTGGGGAAGAGGTAAGCAATATCGCCTGACTCCGCGACTTGTAAATGTCCCCCTGCTTCTGACGCGAGGTTTAAAAGTTCTCGTTGCGCGATATTAACATCTAAGCCTGCCTTCACCGCGACATCTCCCACTGTAACTCGATAGTTGAGTTGTTCGACGGCTTGCATGACAGTAACATTCGGAGCCATGCTTTTTCCTCAGTGCAAATAATAAGTCTTTGCTTTCCATTATAACTTAAGTTCCTAGTTTCCCTCGAAACGGGGTTGGTTTACCAAGTCTCCCAACATCGCGGGGTATGCCCGATCGCGCTTTTTCTTTTTTTCTTGTTCTTGACTTATGGGACGATGTTTGATATAATTAAGCACGGAATTTATAACATTTTGGCAGGTAAGTCGCGATCGAGCAAAAGAAAAAAACCAGGTTTCTCAGGGAAAACCCTTGACTAACATGAATATTTTTGGTCTCCAAACCCGGTTAAGAAACTGAGATGTTGAATCCCAGATAATGTAAAGTATAAAAATACCCATCCATCCTAATCACCAACGAATATGCCCAGAACACAAAAAAATGATAACTTTATTGACAAAAGTTTTACCGTAATGGCAGATATTATTCTCAAAATTCTGCCAACTAACAAAAAATCAAAGGAAGCCTTTGCTTATTACCGTGATGGAATGTCGGCTCAAGCTGATGGTGAATACGCGGAAGCTTTAAAGAATTATAATGAAGCATTGACTTTAGAAGACGACCCCAATGATCGCAGTTATATCCTCTACAATATTGCCTTAATTCATACCAGTAATGGAGAACATGAAAAGGCACTAGAACTTTATAAAGAAGCATTGGATCTCAATCCGAGAATGCCCCAAGCGTTGAATAATATTGCTGTGATTTATCATTATCAAGGGGAAAAGGAAAAAGACTCCGGAAATGATGAGGTAGCAGAGGATTTGTTTGATCAAGCGGCTGAATATTGGAAGGAGGCGATCCGGTTAGCTCCTAATAATTATATTGAAGTCCAAAACTGGTTGAAAACTACCGGACGCTCTAACGCTGATGTCTTTTTCTAAATAAACAAATTAAGGAAGAAGGAAGAGGGAAGAAGGAAGAAGGAAGAAGGAAGAAGGAAGAAGGAAGAAGGAAGAAGGAAGAGGGAAGAGGGAAGAAGGAAGAGGGTTAACAATTAACAATTAACAATTAACAATTGATAATTATTAATTACCCATTACCCAT
>JBEDKD010000306.1:0-12768 GCA_041172365.1 Cyanobacteriota bacterium
ACCTATTACCTATTACCTATTACCTATCACCCATTACCTATTACCTATCACCTATCACCCATTACCCATTACCTATTAGCCGATGACATTCCCCGTTTATATTTGGATAGGCTCCTTAAAAATTCATCCCCATTTGTTATTTGAGGCCTTGGCTTATACGATCGCGCTGCGGCTGGTGTTGATGAATTGTCGTCGTCAAGATATTCTTGATGCTCCCCAACGGACTACAATTATTGTGGGGGGAATGATCGGAGCCTTGCTCGGAGCGAAAATATTGGTAATTTTCCAACATATTGATTTATTATGGAATAATTGGCAATACTTAATTTTACTTTTCCTCCAAGGTAAAACCGTTGTCGGAGCAATGTTAGGGGCTGTAATTGGGGTAGAATTAACCAAAAAGATTATCGGTGTTAATCGTTCCACCGGAGATGTTTTTGTTTATCCTTTACTTCTGGGAACCGCGATCGGGCGCATTGGTTGTTTTTTAACTGGATTAAGCGATCGTACCTATGGAATACCCACTAATTTACCTTGGGGTATTGATTTTGGCGATGGTATTGCTCGACATCCTACCCAAATCTATGAAATTGTCTTCTTAATTAGCCTAATGACTTTTTTCCACTTTCGCAGTCGTTACCAAAAACAAGAAGGAGACTTGTTTAAATTTTATATGATTGGCTATTTAGGATTTCGCTTTATCATTGATTTTATTAAGCCCGATTTTCATCCATTTTTAGGGATGAGTGCCATTCAAGTAGCTTGTTTATTAGCCTTAGTCTATTATCGGAAAAGTATCCCTCATTTATTTCAATTTATCCCCATTAAACCCCTTGAGCAGAAACCGGGTTTCTTTCCCTAAAGTTGGTGGAAAAAACCGACACTTGCTCAGAAACCCGGTTTCTTTGTCAATACCTTAGCCAAAAACGATAAAACGCCAAAAATCCCTAGTCTGTAGGGGCGGTGCCCCCGTGCCCGCCCTAAAGGAGTCCCTCAGAAACCGGGTTTCTTTCCCTAAATTAGATGGAAACAACCGATACTTCCTCAGAAATCCGGTTTCTTTGTGTTTCTCAAACCTAATACCCAATCCTAAATATCCTTATGCCTACTAGACCTTATTTATTTTACGCGTTAACGAATAGTGTTTGTCATCATTGTCTCACGAAAGTCGAGGCAAAAATTATCTTTAGAGATGAAAAAGTTTATCTCGTCAAACATTGTCCCACTCACGGACATCAAGAGGTATTAATTGCTGATGATATCGAATATTATAAACTCTCCCAGCAATTTATTAAACCAGGGGATATGCCTTTAAAATTTAATACTCCGATTAAATATGGATGTCCATTCGATTGTGGTTTATGTCCCGATCACGAACAACATAGTTGTTTAACTTTAGTTGAATTAACTGATCGCTGTAATTTATCTTGTCCGATTTGTTATGCTGATTCTGGAGTAGAGGATATTTCTCCCCAAAGTCATCAACCTCGCAATCATCGCTCTTTAGCACATATTGAACAAATGTTAGACGCGATCGTAGAAAATGAAGGAGAACCCCAAATTGTGCAATTAAGTGGTGGGGAACCTACTCTACATCCTGACTTTTTTGCTGTTATGGATTTAGTCAAAACTAAACCTATTAAACATTTGATGATTAATACCAATGGGGTAAGAATTGCTAAGGATAAAAAATTTGTCGAACGTCTGAGTCAATATAAACCGGGTATTGAAATATATTTACAATTTGATAGTTTTGAGAAAGAGGCACTTTTAGAGTTACGAGGGGCGGATTTGCGAGAGGTAAGAGAAGGCGCGATCGCGCATCTGAACGAATATAACATTTCCACAACTTTAGTCGTTACGGTAAAAAAAGGATTAAACGATAATGAAATTGGCAAAATTATCGACTATGGATTACAACAAAAATGCGTAAGAGGCGTTACCTTTCAACCGATTCAAATTGCCGGAAGATTAGAACAATTTGACCCCAAAACCGATAGATATACCTTAACAGAAGTCCGGCGATCGCTCTTAGAACAATCTTCTCATTTCCAAAGTGAAGATATTATCCCAGTGCCCTGTCATCCCGACTGTTTAGCAATGGGATACGCGCTCAAATTTAAAGATAAAGTCATCCCCTTAACAGGCTTATTAGAACCCGATGCAATGGTCAAAATCATGCCGAATAGCGTCCTTTATGAACAAAACGAAGACCTAAAAAAGCAGATTTTTGAATTGTTTTCAACCAGTCATTCTCCCAATTCCGCAGCCACATCATTAAAACAATTATTGTGTTGTTTACCTCTTCTGCCCGTTCCCGATAATATTACTTATGAAAATGTATTTAGAGTATTGATAGTCCAATTTCTTGACCCCTATAATTTTGATGTCCGATCAGTGAAACGCTCTTGTATTCATATTGTACATCCTGATGGCAGAATAATTCCTTTTGATACCTTTAATATGTTTTATCGAGAGGGAAGTCAAGGATATCATTTAGTATCAAATCGTCTTTAATAGGGCTTATTTTTGATGAACCACAAAGGTACAGAGGACACAAAGAAAGAGAAAAGAGAGAAAAAAAGAGGGGACAAATAAATATAGTAGAGTGAATGATGATAACCCACTCTACTATATTTATAACCATTCCCCAGAGGATGTGTTCTATGTACTACAAACTTACGGTGAGAGACTCAGGAGAAAAAATTTAGCTGATTTAATTAAGAATTTTCTTCAATGAGCGATCGCAATGCTTCTTTCATTTGCTCAACAGTAGTAGTGGCTGTGCCAAAATGACGCACTACAATACTCGCGGCTAAATTCCCTAAAACCGTAGCTTCCCAAGGTGTTGCACCCACACATAAAGCCAAAGTAAACGCGGCTACCACCGTATCACCCGCACCTGTGACATCAAAAACATCTGTACGATTAAACGCGGGAATATCCCATCTATTTACTAACTCTTCAACAGCAACACTTCCCTTTTCCTTCTTCTTTTTGGATTCTTCTTTCTTCCCTTTTTTTTTCTTCTTTTTGCCTGTTTCCTTCTTCTTTTCAAAGAGAGTCATACCCTCTTCGCCACGAGTAATTAAAATATATTTAGCTTTAGTTAAAGTGAGCAGATCATAACCGGCTTTTGTTAACTGTTGAGAAGTCTTAATTTGGTATCCTACCGCGTTTTCGGCTTCGGGTAAATTAGGAGTAAAAAGTGTCGCGCCTTTATAGCGTTGTAACTGATTTTGGGTATCAACAATCACGCGAGAATGAGACAGGGAAGACGCGATCGCGGGTTCTGTCAAAACCCCGTCACCATAATCAGAACACACCACCGCGTCCACCGTATCTAAAACTTGATGAATATAATTAGCCAATTGTAACTGTAAATCCAGATCCGGTAACTCATCAGATTTACGGTCAACTCGGACAATTTGTTGAGTAACCGACTGACGCGCATGACCAGAAATCCGAGTTTTTGTTACCGTAGGACGTGCCGGATCAATAAAAATACCCGAAATATCAATACCCGCGGCCTCAAAAATATCACATAAAGCCCGACCTTGATCATCTTGACCTACTAAACCAGCAACTTTAACCTGTCCCCCCAATTTAGCCAAATTATAAACAGCATTAGCACCACCACCAGGAACCTGACGAGTATTTTCGTGACGTAGAATCAACACAGGAGCTTCACGGGAAATGCGTTCCACTTGTCCCGTGAGAAACTCATCAAGGGTTAGATCCCCTACTACTAAGACACGGGCCTGAGAAACGCGATCCAATCTGGCCATTAATTGGTCAGCAGAGGCGCGCAATTCATCTAAAAAGGAGGGAGCTAAACTCATAATGTACCCAGGTGTCATCTTAATCTGATTGAGAATCCAAAAGCACTAAAGAAGGGCATCTAGCCGGACTGACTATAACATAGTGAGATTTGGCGGCCCGATACCTCATGCCATAATGCCATTAGCCCTACTTCAATTTTTGCTTAATGATGGTGACAAGCTGAGTCATTTGTTTCTTGAGAGCATCAATTTCCGCTTGCATTTTGGTAATTTTGTCATTGAGGGCTTTAATTTCCGCAGATCCAGCACCCGGACTCGCAGCAGCAACAGCCGCAGCACCAGGAGCCGCCGCGGGTTTAACTCCCTCTGGGATTGGTTTCTTTTTGGCTAAGAGCATCGCCAATTTGATCGCCTCAGTCAATTGCTTTTTCTCAAAAGGTTTCGCGATAAAAGCAAAATGATGATTTTCAAAGGGTTTGGGAATTTTTTCCATAACCTCTTCTTCTCGTCCCGACATGATCACCAAGGGAATTTTGAGAAGATCTGCCTGAGTTTGAAGTTTTTGATACACCTCCCAACCGCTAACTTTCGGTAGGAGAAAATCTAACATAATAAGATTCGGCTGTTCTTGATGAATAAGTTTGAGCCCTTCTTCTCCATCCTTGGCTTCGAGGATCTCAAAGTTTCCCTGGGGCAACATCTCTCGAACTCGCACCCTTATGACCTTACTATCATCGATCACTAATATTTTTTGACCGGCCACGACTGATTCCTCCAGTGATGAGTCTAGGTTCCCAACCCTATAATGTATTCTAAACTAATCCCGTTTACCTAATCTCGACTTTTGCTTTTTTAGGATATCAAACAACTTCACACTTTTAAACCACTCACCATTATGCCTGTTAATTCTGGTCAAATTCCTTTGGGTTCTCCCCGAATTGCCCCCAAGCGCGAAGATATTGACTCGATGCCGGAGTGGTTACGTCGTCCCATTGGTAAGGCGAGCGATATTTCTACGGTACAGCGGATTATTAAGCAACGTCAAATTCATACCATTTGTGAGGAGGGGCGTTGTCCCAACCGAGGGGAGTGTTATGCCCAACAAACCGCGACTTTTTTGTTGATGGGACCCACTTGTACTCGCGCTTGTGCTTTTTGTCAGGTGGATAAGGGCCATGCTCCCATGCCCCTTGATCCCGATGAACCCCAAAAAGTCTCCGACGCGGTACAACTGTTAGGGTTACGTTATGTGGTTTTGACTTCGGTGGCTCGCGATGATTTGGCTGATGGTGGCGCGGGATGGTTTGTCGCGACGATGGAGGCTATCCGCGCTGTTAACCCAGATACTCAAATTGAGGTTTTAACTCCTGATTTTTGGGGGAATTACAGTTTCGAGTCTCTTTCTGGGAAAAACCCTGACATAGAGGTGCGCGATCGTGTTCTTCCTTCTTTAAGAGATTTACAGCGGGAGAGGGTAAGGAGAGTGGTGGGGGCGAAACCGGCTTGTTATAACCATAATGTTGAGACTGTGGCACGGTTACAGGGACGGGTGCGACGGGGCGCGAAGTACGATCGCTCCCTTGATGTCCTTCGTTTTGTTAAGGAATTTGACTCTTCTATTCCTACTAAGTCTGGTTTAATGTTGGGTCATGGGGAAACGGAGTCCGAAATTATGGAAACTCTGCGCGACTTACGCGCCGTCGGATGCGATCGCGTTACCCTGGGTCAATATATGCGTCCTTCTCTGGAACATTTACCCGTGGAAAAGTATTGGACACCCGCAGAGTTTGACAAATTAGGTCATAGTGCCCGCGAGATGGGTTTTTCTCATGTCCGTAGTGGGCCTTTAGTTCGTAGTTCCTACCACGCGGGGGAAAATACCTAAACCCACAATCCCCAAGAAATCCGGTTTCTCCTTCTCCTCAGAGTAGTAGGGACACGGCACTGCCGTGTCCCTACGAATTTACAAAAATGGGATGCTTCCCCCGTTAAGAAAACTTCACATAACGACTAGGATCAAACCGTGACATCTTCATGTTATGTGTTAATTAACCTGAATTTTAAAGGAGCTTGAACAATGGCAGAGAAGAAGTTGGTCACGGACTCAGTTGCCAAAAACGGCACGTTTCCTTATCCCTTTCGTTCCGCGTGGTTTCTGGGACTTTTAGCGATCAACCTTTTGGTTGCTGGCTACTATTTCCATATCGTTCAGTAATTGCCGACTGAAATTTTGCCATTTGTGCTGCTACTAATCTCTTCTTAATTCTCTCTAGGAGAAATAGGGCAGCACTCCTAAAATAACTTGATATTTTATAACTTTATATTTTATCTATAGCAATCCGAAATCGGTTGTGAGAGTTTTCGGAGTGCCTCTTGCTCCCTGGCGCTGAAACGATTGATCGCTGGGGTGTCCCTCTCCTATTATTAACATTAAAATTTGTTACCTCAGACTCGTGACACGGCAGTAGGGACACGGCAGTGCCGTGTCCCTACTCATTTACCTATATCATATTTAGGATTTTCTCGATGAATCTACACCGGAATTTTAATCACAAATTCGGCTCCCTCTCCTAATTGAGAATTGACTTCTAATGAACCCTTGTGTTTCTCAACCACGATTTGACGAGCGATCGCCATTCCCAACCCCGTGCCTTTTCCTACAGCTTTAGTCGTAAATAAGTGGTCAAAAATTCTATTTTTCACCTCGTCGCTCATGCCGATCCCATTATCTTGAATGCGAATTATCACATATTTTCCAGTAGCTTCAACTTCTGTGCTAATAGTAATACAATTGGGTGAAGCTTCAATTTCTTTGTAGCTTTTATCTTGATGGGATTCTTCTAAAGCATCAATAGCATTGGCTAAAATGTTCATAAATACTTGATTAAGTTGTCCGGCATAGCATTTCACCATTGGTAACTCACCGTAATTTTTGACTACGACGATCGCGCTGCGACTCTCATTCGCCTTGAGCCGATGTTTTAAAATTAAAATGACACTATCTAATCCCTCGTGAATATTGAAAGGAACCGGGCGATCGCTGTCGGCTCGTGAGAAGGTTCTCAAACTGTTGCTAATATCGCGGATGCGATCAACTCCTGTTGTCATCGAACCAATTAATTTCGGCAAATCTTCACGGATAAATTCTAAATCTATTGCCTCAATTTCCTCTTCCAATTCTACACCCGGATTCGGAAATTTCTCTTGATACAAATCTAGTAAACCAAACAAGTCTTTGACATAATCGATCCCCAATTGAATATTCCCGGCTAAAAATCCCACGGGATTATTAATTTCATGGGCAACCCCCGCGACCAAATTTCCCAAGGCCGACATTTTTTCGCTTTGGACAATTTGCAATTGTGCCTGTTTCAAATCCGTTAATGTTTCTTGAGCCTGTTGATAGAGACGAGCATTTTCTAGGGAGATTGCAGCTTGGGTGCAGAGAAATTTTAATAATTCCACCCGCTCTAATGTAAAGGCATTTGCGATTAGGGCATTTTCTAAGTACAAAATGCCTATTAATCTACCTTGTTTGACAATTGGCGTACACACCAAACTCTGGGGGGGATGTGCGACTAAATAGGGATCGGCCGCAAAGGTAGCAGGAATGTCTAGGCTCGTGGTAATGTTTTCCAGAGTGTGATTGACGTAGTAAATAATTGATAAAGGCAGATGTAGGCAACTATCTAACGGTTTGGATTCAAAGTTATGTACTTGCCCGTCGAGGTATTTAACCATGACTTCTAAACTGCCGTTGTTGTTGAGGATCAATGCGCCTTTATCGGCTCCGGCATTTTCTACTACCACCTCCATGATTTGTGCCACCAGTTTTTCCAGGTTAATTTCACTGTAAAAAGATTGGGCAATTTTGAGTATACTGGATACATCAAGTAAGGCAGAGATACTGGTACTAGAAGTATTGGAGGAAAGAGTAAGTAGAGTTTTCGTAAGGGTTTCTCGCTTGTTGAGAGATGGACGCATCACAGGTTGCAAGATGGGAACGAGCAGTTGGGGATAGTGTTTTTCTAGGTTCATTATTTTGGCTTTTGCACCCCAACGGGAATAACAATAATAGGCTTCTTGCATATAGTTGGCTGCTATTTTCTCTTTACCCCAGTTAAGGTAGAATTTAGCCGCGAGTTCGTTGGCTAAGGCTTCTTCTTGGAGGTAGCCGTTTTCTTTGGCTCCTGAAATGGCTTTATCATATAGCTCGATCGCGTCGGCTTTGTGCTCTAAAATACGAGACTTTTCTGCCCGAATTAAATCGCATTTATGACCGAAGTTTTGGGGGGCATAAGTTGACCAATAGGTTAGTTTATCGAGATCCTTTGCTACTTCTTCTAACACTAGCAATGTGCTATTTTCTCCTAGGGTATGGGAAATTGTCGCCAGTAGTGTTAAGCCATGATAAAAATGAAATATACCGAATTTAACCGTCCCCGCGACTCCACCGATGGCTTCCTGTGCAAGTTGCGCGATCGCGAGTGCCTCCTGGGGTTCACCAAAATGATAAGTCAAAATCAGTTTATGCACATAAACACTGCCAATGGAATAAGTATCGCCGGCCCCTTGATGTTGAGGTAATCGTTCATTTTCGTTGTAAATATCCCCCACTAAATATTGGGGATGATCCGTTTCCCCCATCCAATTTAACACAGCCTGTTGAGCAATCTGATGAAAGTTGAGAGCCGTGGTTTGTTTGAGTTTACTGATCGCGTCTCCATAAATTTGCATATCCTCAGAGAGTTGGGGAAGATTCTCAGAGGCAAAATAGGCGAGTTGACAATGATTAAAGACACAGTAGGCAGCAAATTCTAAATCTCCCGATTCTAATCCGGCTTGGTATCCTGTCAGTAGGGGTCCTATGGAGTTACGAATTGGTTTCTTCCAGATGCGAACAAAGGGATAAATCAAATTGAGTATTTTGGCTTTAAAGCTGACACATTGAAATTTTTCCATTAACGTCAATGCCACATCCGCCGAATGATTTCCTGCCTCAATTTCTCCACCAAATGCACAAAGAATCAACCCATAAGTTGAGTAGGCATAGGCCGTTTCTAAGGTATTACCAAACAGCAAAGATAATTCCACTTGTTTGAGCACAATTAACGGATATAAAGCGGGTGAGCCAATATACGCGGCTGAAGCCATACTGCTGAGAATACTCATTGCCGCAAGTTTTTGGGGATCGCTCATCGGCCGTAAATTTGTCACATTCTCCGTTTTTGCCAGCAGTTGACGAACTTCATTGAAGGCCGATTCTGTAATCTCCTGAGTCGGATTTTCTGGCAATTCTACATCTAATTGGCTTAGTACCCCACGAGCAATTTTAAGGGCTTCTGATAATCGGTTACGGGCAATTAATGATTGAATCTGAACTTCGATGGCTTTGACTTGATCTAGTACCTGGGAGATATTTTGCAGAATTACCTCTGTCAGTTCATCTACACGCTCAAATTGGCCGATCAGAGAGGCGCAAATCCCGGCTTCGATAAACAAACCTCGTGCTAGATTCGGTTTTTTTATCCAGACATCATTGGCTAAAAGTTTCAATCCAGTTTCACAGTATTCGGCCGCGGCTTCGTAAGCAGATGAGAGCCTCGCTTTGCCTCCGGCGAGGAGATTGAGTCGTGCTAAATTATCATATTCATCCTGTGATGAAATTTGATCTATTCCCTTGTTTAACTGACTGACAATGACAAAAATTTTATCTTCGAGTTGCTCCGTAGATGTTTGATTTAGTAGTAATTGCCCTATCTTGAGATGGATTAATGATTTTTTATCTTCAGGAATTAGGGAGTACGCGGCTTGCTGGACGCGATCGTGCAAGAATCGGTAAGGAACTATAATAGTTTGGGTGCTTGTTGAATCCCCTATATCTTCTTGGAAAAACTTGTAGGTTTCATTGAGGGGAATAATTAATCCTTCCTGCAAGGTGTTCCACAATGACGCGGCAGTTTCTACTTCCGAATTTTCGGAAATTATCGCGAGAGTTTCTAAATCAAATTGATTCCCAATACACGCGGCAAGCATCAATACTTTTTGAGTTTCTTGTGGCAATTTCTGCAACTGCAAAGCCATAAACTCAACCACGTCATCTGTTAAACTTTGTGCTTTAATTTGGCTAATTTCACACTCCCAGTATCCCGCATCCGGGTTGAAGTGGATGAATTTATCCTCATGCAATACCTTGAGAAATTGGGTGGTAAAAAAGGGATTACCTTTCGTTTTTTGATAGACTAATTCCGTTAAGGGTTGGGCGAGGGCGCGATCGCAACTCAATGTATCTGCGACTAATTGATTAATATCATTTTGACTTAAGGCCTCTAGGGTAAGTGTATTCACGGTTGCCCCGTTTTTTTCCACTTCATTCACTGTCAAAATAAAGGGATGGACGGGGGACACTTCGTTATCCCGATAGGCTCCTAAAATTAACAAGTAACCCCCATCATTCATCAGCACTTCTAATAACTTAAGTGATGCTGAATCTGCCCACTGTAAATCATCTAAGAAAATCACCAAGGGATGCTCTACCTGGGTAAATACTTGGACAAAATTTTGCAACAATAAATTAAAGCGATTTTGGACGGCACTTCCCGATAATTCTACCACCGGTGGTTGTTTTCCAATTAATAGTTCCAGTTCGGGAATTACTTCAATAATTACCTGTCCGTTTTCTCCCACTACTTCTAATATTTTATCTTTCCATTGTTGCAATTGACTATCGTTTTCACTGAGTAATTGCCCCATTAAATCCCGAAAAGCTTGCAAGAAAGCACTAAAGGGAATATTACGATTAAATTGATCAAATTTCCCTTTAATAAAATAACCACGTTGCCGAACAATAGGTTTATGAACTTCATTCACTACCGCGGTTTTACCAATGCCGGAAAATCCGGCTACCAGCATCAATTCTGTACTGCCCTGTGCTACTCTTTCAAAGGCACTTAATAAAATTTGTACCTCCCCTTGACGGCCATAGAGTTTTTCGGGAATAATGAAGCGATCTGAAAAATCCCGTTTTCCTAACGAAAAAGGGGTAATTATCCCTGTTTCTTGCCATTGACTTAAGCATTTTTCTAAGTCATACTTCAACCCGATCGCGCTCTGATAGCGATCTTCGGCATTCTTCGCCATCAACTTTGTAATAATGTTAGATAAAACCAGGGGAATTTCGGAATTTATCTTATCAATAACAGGGGGTTGTTTGGCAATATGACAATGAATTAACTCCATCGGATCATTCGATGGAAACGGAAGCTTACCCGTTAAAATTTCAAAAAAAGTAATGCCCAAGGAATAGAAATCCGTGCGATAATCAATCCCTCGATTCATGCGCCCTGTTTGTTCTGGGGAGAGGTAAGCCAGAGTCCCTTCTAAGACATTAGGATTTTGGAGTTCTTGGCTTTCTTTGGGCAGGAGAGATGAAATACTAAAGTCTATCAATTTCACTTGTTTTGTTTCTGGATTAATCAGAATATTCGCCGGTTTTATGTCTTTGTGAATAATGCGTTTCTGGTGAAGTTCATTGATGGTATTTGTTAAATTAATTGCCATCTCTAAAAAAGATTTTATAGATGATAAAATTTGCTCTTTACTACCCCGTTCTTGCACATATTGACTCAGGGAAATCCCCCCGAAATCTTCCATTACTAGAGCATAGCTGTTCCGATAGGATTCTAAACTATAAGATTTAATAACACCAGGTAAATCAATGTTTTTAGCAATTGTGTACTGATTGCGAAACTGCACCAATTCACTAAAGCGGGGATACTCATTTGCCAGTAACTTAATCGCGACTGGCGTTGAATCAGCCAGTCGTATTCCTCGGTAAACTAAAGTTCTGCTACCTATGTAAATGGGCTCCCTAATAATATAACCAGGAATGGGGATGACAGATACAGCGAATTCCATTTTTTTATCAACTTTATTAGTAAATCAGAATATTACTATATTGTTTTCACAGATAAACGATGTCTTAACAAAATGTTAAATATTAAAGCACTTATGCACTCCGATTAAAGAACGCGGTTTTTTTTAACAGAGATTAAGAGAGTGAAAGCAGTATTTTAGTAAAAAAACAGGGTGGCGCCATAAGTCATCTATTTAGTAAATGTGGTGAGTAATTTCTTCATGGCTGAAACCCGTTCATATTATCGCCTCTTCCTTGTTTTAATCGTGGTGCCGGATAATGTTAAACCAATAAAATAATATCAATAATGATGAGTTTATATGAGTATCACTGGTGTAAGATGTCATTCCGGCAAAACTATTAAATACCGTCTAGGGCGGGTACGGGAGCAACTACAGAAGAAAATAACGAGATATAGTCATTCCCCATAAAAATGAGACGCGTTAAATCCAGGCAATTCTTACTGTGACTGTTTTTTTCAATTTCTCAATATAGGTTGAAATGACTATATTTATTAGATCCCTAGGGAGCAAGAGGCTCCCACCACTTACCCAGGCTTCATCCCTAGATTAAAAAATTTGAGATTTCCCTGAGTCGATCGCTCTTCTCTTCAATTTTGCAATCTTATTCTATTCTCCTTCCTTAAGAGAAATCAACTATTAAATCATTTCTTTCAGATGTCGGAGGCGATCGGAAAAACTTCTCATCACTTCTAAAGCAAACATAGGCGTTTCCTGAATCGCAAACAGAAAATGCTTCTGATCTAAAAAAGCCAAAGTACAATTAGTTTTCGCAACCGCAGTGGAAACACGAGTACCATTTTGATGAACCAGGGCCCCCTCTCCAAAAATATCGCCTTTTTTAATCGTTTCTACTAATTTTCCATTAATTATTAAATTAACTTCACCTTCTAAAATTCCATACATATATTCACCAGGTTCACCCTCCTTAAAAATTACTTCACCCACCTGAAATTTTTGGGGAGAAACCGATTGCTTTTGAAATAACAGAACTGTTTTTGCGGGTTCGAGCATAATTTTTACAAGAATAAAATACTTTTAACTAGCTGTC
>JBEDKD010000307.1:0-5158 GCA_041172365.1 Cyanobacteriota bacterium
TGAATAGCCTGATCCCAAATTTCAAAACTCATATTACGATTCCGCTCTAGCAAATCTATATAGAGGGGAATTGATTGGGGTGTAAAGTTCAAATTATAGATTTTTTTGATAAAGTCATTAATGAGATTATTACTATATTTTAATTCTTGAAGGAATTTAGTAGTAACCGTATCTTGTTGATAAAAATTTTCGGCGATTTTCAGAGCTAAGTCTTGATTCATTTGTTTTAATTCCTCCAAGAAAAAAATCAACTCATTTTTTTCTTCTGCGATAAAATTTTGACGATAAATTTTATCAAAAATTAATCTTATTTTAGATAAAAGCATTTGAATTTTTGGTAGTCTATTCACCGAAAGATCAACTAAATAATAAGTATCTAATTCAGAATCTAAAATTAAATTAGAACGATCGCCAATATAACTACTTAAGTGATTAACATCTAGGAGAAGATAACGATAAAAATAATCATAAGTTTCGGGACTCCAATCAGTACAATTATTGTTGAAATTTTGCCAATCTTCATATATTTCTGCATAAAGTTTTTCCGTATTCAGGAAAGAGCCGAGTTTCCGATTGGTTTGGGCTAAGATTTTAAAATCTTCTTCAATTTTAACTTTTATTTCCGGTAAATAGTAATCGGAGTCTAAGTTTTTTGGACAACGATAATTTAATAATTTACTTTGAGAAAGAGAATCCCGTAATTTTCGCAAAGGGCGCAGGTATTCAGTCCCATAGATTTCTTTTTGGATAAAAGCAATGCGAGTATTAATCTCCGCAAAAATTACAGAAATCATTAATACTAATGGCAGGGCAAAAACCAAGCTAATTAAGATAAATTTTCTGGGGTAATTCAGGGTATTAAGAAAATTGATCGCGGGTTGAAAAAAACGATACTTTAACTTCATAAAGCCATTAAATTTGAGAACGTAGTCCGGCCCCCTATTATTTATTTCTGCGATCTTCTCTTGATTTCTTAGCTCTATTAATTTCCTGGGGACGGAAGGAAGAACCCACGGATGATTTTAGTTTATCCCCGTAGATTTTTAGCTAAAAATTTAACCCACCCATACCCCTTAATCCACCATAGCATTAAGCAGTACATCTGTCAAAGATATTGTCGCCATATTTGCCAGTGTTAAGGTATCACAAATATCAAATTTTGCCCCCTCTTGTTGCAATTCATTATCTAAAAACCGGAAAAATTGTGTCACTTGGGGATTATCACCTACTTGAATCAAAGAAATTGCCATTTCTTCATCCCGTTGTAATTGATTCGCGGCATTAATAATCACATCTTTAACCCCTTGGGGACTCATCACCTCCCCCGCGGTGAGCACAATAATAGTTTCGCCATTCAATTGAGAATAACCCGTCGCCCGACGCATAAAATAACTATCCGTCGCGTGTTTTAATACAGGAGTTAAATAGGTTTTTCCCGAAGGTTGATTTTCCTTAAATATCTTGGGAACAATCGTAGATGTTACCTTGTCATAACGAGTAAAGTGATTAGCAAAGAGATAAATAGTTAGTCCATCGGGGTCAAATTGTTCGCATTGTGTCGCTAACGCGAGGGTGGCATCCTGTATCAATTCCCAGCGAGTTTTGCCTCCCGCTTCCACAATTGCCATACTTTCACTTTGATCAATAATTAAGGTATAGTCCCGTTGCTGTAATGAACTACCACTATCTAACAAAATATCCATCTTTGAGAATCTCCTAATTATAAGTTAATTATTAAGGATTTCGTCGATCGCGAAATCCCATGACACAATAGGGTGGACAATTGAAAAAATGTCACAACCCTCATGCTCTAAAAAGATGCTCCTATTTAATATCTGACAAGATGTCAAAAAAAGGAACATTATTGTCGGGAATTTGCGTCTCAATGACTGTAGCTGCTTTAGTACCCATTAATATCCCACTTCTTTTTTAGGAGAGGTGTTACGATTCAATCACGAGGCTCAATTATGAAAAAACATCCTCAAGAAACCCGAAATATGGGCCAAGCTCTATCGGAAAAACATCCGAGTCCCTTTATCTTGGCTTTAGTCATAACGGGAATTCTGATCATGGAATTTTATCCCACTATGATCCAACGGGCGATCGCGAAAGCCGATGTCATTCAATCTGAGCATACAGGGATTCGTTTCAACTCTTTAGGTAAAGAATGGGGTTTAGTGAGCATTAATGAATCAGAAGTATTGCCACCATCGATCGCGATGAAAGTTCGCCAAGTCGTCGCGCAGCAAACCGGAAATAAGCTCGAAAATATTAAAATTACCTCCTTTAACCGTCAACAATGGCCCAACGCGTGTTTAGGAATGCCTCGTACTAACGAAGTTTGCGCTCAAGTGATTGTGGAAGGCTGGCGCGTAGTCCTATCCGACGGTAGCCAATCTTGGGTCTATCGTACCAATCAAAAGGGTACATTCTTACGCGAAGAACCCCAGAAAAATTAAAAATCAAATAAAAAAGGGGATTTTGCTCCCCTTCCCTTGCTTCTTAGCCTCACTTGATCTAAATTAAATCTAAAAAAAATCTTTTTATTTCTAAATTGTATTCAAAACTACGGTAATCCTATCGGGTTTTAGTGGATTATGATAGATAGAATAGTTTGATCCGAATAAAACCGAGTTTTTAAGTATTAAATCAGAGCAATGTTTTACTATTTTGCCTATGGCTCTTGTATGTGTCCAGTAGATTTAAAGCGATCGCTGGGCGAAAACACTCATTCCTATGTCATCGGACCGGGAACCCTGAAGGGATATCGTTTAGTCTTTTACGGATATTCCTCCCTACGTCAATGTGGGGTATTAGATGTAGTCAAAGATCCCAAAGCCTCAGTAGAAGGAGTCTTATATCAGCTTCCGGGGTATTTGAGCGATCCTTTAGACGAACGAGAAAAAGGATATAACCAAGAATCAGTAAAAGTATCTTGTCGAGGACAAGTATATCACAAGGTGCGGACCTATTCCGTAATTGATAAATTACCCGAAGAATTAGCACCGAATGATTGGTATTTTAATGTAGTTTTACGCGGCGCGATCACTTGTGGTTTACCGGAGGAATACTGTTGGAAATTGTTTAATCACATGAGACAATTACAGCAAAAATATAATGAATATCCACTGCGTCGTGTCGCGTAAAATTTGTCTAATTCAGTAGGTTGGGTTAAAGAAAATTATCACTTCAACCCAACCTACTGCCCTGAGAGAGGCCTGAAATTAAACGAACCACAAAGGCACAGAGGACACAAAGAGGTAATTTTCGATCCCTTTGAGATTCAGGAATAAAGGCGCGGTTCAATCAATACATCTAAACCAGGCAAAAACCCGCGATCGCGCTCCCTAATTATTGTTTACGAATAGGAGAAAAAAGGAAAGATTGAGTCGGTTCTAAAATCACCCCAGTAATAGCCTTTTGACTAAAAGTATAATCCCGATCTTGCCATAAAGGAATATAGGGGACTTCATCCGCTAATATTGTTTGTAATTGGGCAAAAATCTCTTGACGTTTTTTCGGATTAATTTCCTGTCTTTCTTTATCAATTAATTGATTCGCTTTTTCACTATAAAAAAACGAACCTTGCCCTTGACTCGCGCCCTTTTCACATCCGCCACTAACAGAACCTTTTGTACATTCTAAAAAGGGTTGAATGTAATTATCCGCGTCAAAAAAGTCCGCGTACCAATCCACTAATACAGATTGATAAACCCCTTTTTCCATATCTTTATAAAGGGTAGCCGATTCCACGGTTTGAATTTCTATTTGTAATAAACCATCTAAATGTCTCTTCGCGAGAGCCTTTAATAATTGCGCGACTAAGGCACGTCTTCCCGATCCTGTTGGATACCATATTTCCACTTTTGCCGGATTCGTGGGCGAAAATCCGGCCTTCGTTAAAAGTTCCTTAGCTTGGGCAAAATTAGCATCACCATATTTGTCTTTAAATACAGGTTGATAGAGTTCCGAAAACGTAGTTGGCACGAGACTATATAATGGTAAGGCTTGACCTAATAATACCCGTTCATTCATTAAAGGACGATCGATCATTAACGCGATCGCCTGTCGGACTTCTAACTGATCTAAAGGTTTTGATTTTTGATTCAAAACCATATAACTTACCGTATTACTTTGAGACGCGATCGCGTGCCATTTTTCCTCTTTAGCCCCCTTTTCCAAATTGCGAATTTGTTCAGGATCAAGAGATAAATAAGCCACATCAACGGCCCCCGTGCGAAAAGAATTAAACAAATTAACCGGGCTAGATAACAATTGTAAATTCACCCCAGGATTAGCCGGTTTTTGTCCCCAATACTTATCAAAAACATCCAACTTGAGAGAATCACTCCCATATTTGGTTAACTGATAAGGACCCGTTCCCACAAAAGTATCCGGTTTAAATTTACCATCACCAATTTCATAAACCTTCGGTGATATAGCACATAAATTCGGAAATGTCAACAAAGAAGAAAACGCGGCAAAAGGTTTCTTTAATTTAATCATTAATTCATACTCCCCCGTAGCCTTAACCGAATCAACCAGATCCCCTAAAAGAAAAGAAGGACGACCACTATTTTTGATAAATCGTTCCAAAGAAAAAACCATAGCCGCGGCATTAAAAACCGTACCATCATGGAAACTTACCCCTTGACGAATGGGGATAATATAAGTTAAACCATCATCACTAATTTTGGGTAATGCCGTCGCTAATTGGGGAATTAATTTAGTAGAACCCGACTCATAAGCATAAAGGCGATCGCCTAAATTATAGAATAACTGAGCCGAAAGATTTTCATAAGCATCAGCCGGATCAATAGTACGAATTTTTAAAGTTGTGCCAATAGTAACACGACTTATATCGGTATTATTACTAGGGGAATTAACAGAGGTACTACGTCCACAACTAATAATAAGAAAAGAGCAAACACAGAATAAACCGAGAAATTGCAGAATAGAATTAAGAAATACCCGTTGTCGGAAATGCCCAGTAAAAATTGTCATTGTTATTTCATCCCAAGATACAAATTTTTCATTATATAGCAATCCTATTTCAATTGTAATATCTTTGTAGGGGCAATCCCCCCGTGGTTGCCCCTATTGATCAGGGGTAGGCACGGGGGCGCTACCCCTACAAATCTGTATGAATGATTTAGAC
>JBEDKD010000308.1:0-21203 GCA_041172365.1 Cyanobacteriota bacterium
CCCAATCCCCAATCCCCATTACCCATTACCCATTACCCATTCTCCATTGTTAAGGTATCAAATCGGCTAAAATATAAGATCGGCATTACAGTAGGAGAAAAGCATCAGTGGCAATCGAAGTTGGTCAAAAAGTCAAGGTTCGCCGTCTCAGAGATCGCTTACCGGAGAAGGTGGTTAGTCAGTTGAAACAAAACTCTGTTGGCACCGTTGAAGGTTACAAAATGGTTGATGGCAGCGGCATTGGTTTCGTTGTCAAGTTTAGCAACTCATTTGCGACTTGGTTCTTTGAAGACGAGCTCGAAGTTGTTTAAGTGGCAACCTGTGATCGGTGAGTGGGGATAGGGGAATGGTGATGAGGTACTAGAAATTGGCAACGCGGACTTTTAAGGGATGAAAAATTCCCCCAATTACCCGTCACCAATTACCAATAGACATCTCGGAAAAATCACGTCCACGGCAGGCAGGATGCCTACCCTACATTAGTTTTTAGAGATGTCTAATTACCAATTACTCATCCCTAATCACCGAGCACTTATCACAATCGTTATTTTAATTATTGGTATTTGGGAAATATTAATGGCGTTAATTTTGACTTTTTTGGGTAAAGGTGGCTCCGGCCGCAGTACGATCGCGATCGCGACGGCTAAATATTTCGCGTCTCAAGGTACGCGTGTCCTCCTGGCGGGACAAGATCCCGGTCCGGCATTAAGTGTGCTTTTGGGGGTATCTTTGACGGGAGAACCTCAAGAGATTGCCTCCAATTTTCATGCTTTACAATTTCAAACGACTCTCTTATTAGAAAAGGGTTGGGAGGAATTAAAAAAACTGGAATCTCAATATATTCGCACCCCTTTCTTTAAGAATATTTATGGTCAAGAATTGGGTGTTTTACCGGGCATGGATAGTGCTTTCGCGTTAAACGCGATTCGTGAATATGATGCCAGTGGTAATTATGATGTTATTATTTACGATGGCGTAGGCGGTTTGGAAACATTACGTCTGGTAGGAATGCCGGAAATTTTTAGTTGGTATATTCGTCGTTTTCGTCAAGTTTTGGCGGATTCTGATTTAGCGAAAGCCCTTTCCCCCTTTGTGCAACCGATTTCTGCCGCGGTTTTAAATGTTGATTGGTCCGGGGATAATTTGGGGCAACCGACGAATGAAGTTAATAATTTTTTTGAGAAGGCGAAATCGACGTTTTCTGATCCTAATCGTGTCGCGGCTTATTTGGTGACAAGTCCCGATGAGAGCGCGATCGCGACGGCCCGTTATTTATGGGGAAGTTCTCAACAAGTGGGGTTAACGGTGGGCGGTTTAATTGTCAATCAAGGGGGAGTTACAGAAAAGATTAAAGAAGACTTTGAACCGTTATCGGTAGTTTCTGTACCGAGTCGTGCCGGAGATAATTGGAAACCTTTAATGGACGCGTTACCGAATTTTAAGGAAGCAATAGACGCGCCTAAACCGATCGCGATTAATGTCAAGACAAGACAAGTGAGTTTATTTTTCCCTGGTTTTGACAAGAAACAAATTAAGTTAATTCAGTCAGGACCGGAAGTGACGGTGGAAGTGGGCGATCAACGTCGTAATATTTTCTTACCACCGGAGTTTAGTACGCGATCGGTGACGGGTGCGAAGTTTCAGAATAGTTATTTGACGATTTCGTTTTAAAGGGAAAATCCTGTAGGTTGGGTAGAGCGAAGCGAAACCCAACTTACATGGCATCTTGCCCGTCACAGGCAAGATGCCTGTGCCACAATTTTTACTTCTGAAATACCAACTATTCATCATAACATAATCGACTTGATTTGTCAATATTTTCCCTCAAATAATTAAGACATTATTTGAGGAAATATCTAAAAGCTAATACTTTTTTTAGTTGTTGTTTTCACGATTATATTTTATTTATGGGGGAAGCGCGATCGCGCTCTTGAAAAACCGGGTTTCTTCAGAAATTACCCATTAGACATCTGGTAAAACTCAGAGCAATAGGAGGGTTAGCCTACCCTACTATAATTTTACCAGATGTCTATTACCCATTAGACCTCTGGTAAAAATCGGATCAATGGCAGGGTTAGCCTAACCTACAGTAGTTTATCGAGATGTCTATTACCCATTACCGATCAAAGGCAGGCAGGATGCCTACCCTACCATAATTTTAGGAGATGTTTATTACCCATTACCGATTCCCCATTCCCAATTTCATAAAAGCTAATTTTGCCGCGCCCACAATACCAGCTTGATTACCTAATTCCGCGGTTAATATTTGTAATCCTTCCCGCGAACTTGGTAACACCCGTGCTTCTATTTCTGCTTCCATTGTTGCTCGGAAAAATTCAAAAGCCGCGCTGACTCCTCCTCCTAAAATAATCGCCTCCGGTGTTAATACATAAATTAAATTGGCTAATCCGACACCTAAATAACGTCCATATTTTTGCCAATATTCTAAGGCATTTTTGTCCCCAGATTTAGCTAAATTTGCTAATTCTAAAGGTTCTTTTCCTGTATCTCTACGAATCGCCTGGACGGAGGTATATTGTTCTAAAGAACCGCGATTGCCGGAATTACATTCGGGGCCATCAAAATTAATACTAATTAATCCTGGTTCTGCCGCGGCTCCTGTACGCCCAACAAATAATTCTCCTTCTAAAATAACGGCTCCACCGACACCTGTTCCTAATGTTAATAAGATGAGATTTTGAAAGTGACGGCCGGCTCCTAACCATGCTTCTCCTAAGCCTGCACAATTGGCATCATTCGCGAGAATTGTGGGTAAACCTGTTTTGTTTTCCAGCCAGTCAGCTAAGGGTACATCTTTCCAGTTTGCGAGATTAATCGCGACTCTGGCAATACGTCCATCCGCGTCCGCGGGGCCGGGGGTTCCGATACCGATCGCGTTTATTTGCCCTACTCCTGGGTTAGGATTTAATTGACTAATCGCCTGCGCGATCGTGTTGACAACAGCTTCAGGAGTCGCGGGTTGAGGGGTAGGAATAGTTAAAGATTGATGACAAGTACCATCAGCACTAAATACACCGAGTTTGATCGCGCTTCCACCTAAGTCAATACCGATAACTTGAGTCATAAAATTTGAGATTGGAGAGTGAAAATTTGGGATTGAGGTAGGGACATGGCACGCGTGTCCCCTGCTTATTATATTAGAAACGATGTCGAAAATTACGGAAAATAAAAACAATTAAAAAGCAAATAATAACGCTAATAAAACCAACCCCCATACTCAACCCCAAAGCCTCATTAATTGATTTATAATTACCTTGAGGAGGACGAATTTGAGTCGATAAGACAGTGGCAGTCACTCCACTGGTAGCTAAAGCCATACCTGCTATTCCTACCGTAACATTTAAAGCCTTCTCACTTTTGGTATTTTCAATATCAATAATGCCTCTGAGGGTACTGATTAAATTTTCTAATAACGTTAATTCCGGTGTCAAACTGGCTAAATCACTTTTGACTTGTTTTCTATATTTTTTCTGGGCAAGTTCATAAAAACAATTGTCTCCTTGTAACAGTTTTAAATTGCCCTTCCTCTTGTTTTGAATAACTTCTACGCGTTTCTGGTAATTAAATAAATTTGTGGTGATTGTCATTAATTGTACTTCCAGACGTTTCATATCGATCGCGTAATCAGATAATAAAGGTAAAGCTTGTGTTAAATCGAGTTCTAACTTGTGTAAATCTATGCCCATTTTTTCCATTTCGTTAGGGAGATTTTTCACTTTATCAATCATCTGTTTACTTTTAGCCGATTGCAATTTCATCAAAGCTTTGAGGCGACGACTTTGCCAATAAGCCCAGATAATTTTATGACGATAGCACAATAAACGAGTCAGATCAAAATATATGGATTGCATAGATTTACCCATTTCGGAAAGGGTATTTTGATCAGTTGGGGGAAATAATATAACGATTAAATGATAATTCTCCGCGCTAAATGTTTCCCAATTTTGACCCCAATTGCGAGGAATATTCCAATATTCAAACACTTTAGCTTGCACATCAAATAATTCTCCAATTTCCTGCAATTGCGGTTTCCCGTTAAGATTAGGGCTGATTTCTTGATAACATTTTTTCGCAATTTCTTCCATCGTTTCGGTATTATTGGCTAATTGTCCCCACACTAACCAGGTTTTACCAAGACTGGGTAATTTATCATCCTCTAATGTGCTATCATTATCATTATGATTAAGATGAGAAATAATAATTTTTTGGTTCTCTTTTAATTGAGATAAATCTCGTGGTTGCTCTGGATTTTCTAAACTGCCAGAGGCATCAACTTGTAGGGAATAAGTATCAGCTAATTGCAGAGCATAATAATAACCATCTAAATCAGATTCACCCGGATTTTCTTGAAATTGTTTAGCATAGAGTTGGACAAAATCCGCTTCAGGATTTTCTTTTGTCTCGAATTCCTTCAGTTTTTTCTCAAGAGATGAAGCAATGGGGTCATATTTCACTAATTTACTTTGTTTGTCTTGGGGAGCTAGGGCGGCTAGGGCTTTAAATTGCTGATCAAATTCGGGGTCAATTTTCTGCAAAAATTTGCTCCGGTTTAGGGCAAGATCGACTTCATTCTGCCCTAAACCATCGCGTAAGTCATAGAGAAATAAATCAACGGTGGGATAAATTAATTGAGTCATGCTTAATATTGGGGACTTAGATAAGTTTGGAGCTCTTCTTGCGCGGTTTTTACGGGAGCATTAGAATGGATAATTTTAGTCATTATTTGCACCGCCCTATCATTATTGTTACTTAAAGCATCGGCAATATTACTAATTTCTTTGCTTTGAGCTTCTTGGGCTTCATCAATGATCGGAAATCCCGCTTTATTCCGTTCCACCGTGGGTTTTTCCAGAAGAAAACGGATATTTTGATAAACTTTATCAAAGGCGGGATACTCTTCCCCAAATAGATCGATTAGGGCGATATTTTGGACATCTTGGGCTATTTGTTGGCCAATTAACTTTAATTTCTCTTGCTGTGGGGCAGACAAGGGATCTTTTAATTGGCTCATGGCAATAATAAAGGAGATTACGGTTATCTGATTCTCTTCCATTCTTGATTCTCCGTTAAGCGCGATCGGGTACAATTAACATCATAATAACACAAATTTTCTCAAATCAATGTTATCCCTTCGCGGCTCACATTGAAGAGGGCGAAGATGGATCGGGGCAACCACGGGGGGATTGCCCCTACAAAATTTGGATTGTATGTATTGAAAAAAGATCAAATTAATTTTGACGAGGCACTTATCATTTTTTTTCGGTTATTTTTTTCCAGGGGTGTTATAGTAATTCCTAATGAGAATGAGACAGGTAGGTTGGGTTAAACGCAGTGAAACCGGGGCAACCACGGGGGGATTGCCCCTACACTCCCAAAAAAGCTGGTGGTTGGGTTTCCTTTCCTCAACCCAACCTACAACTATAGTGTTTCCATTTCAGAAGTAAAACTTGTGGCACAGGCATCTTGCCTGTGACGGGCTTTAGCCCAGCATTTACATCTCATTAGGAATTGCTATATAGACTATTTTTGTTAAGGGGTGTTAATCCTTTATTCCTGCTATTATAAAGGCACTCCAGTGGTAAGGATGATCATAAAGTTTTTTTTCTGGTGCTTCTTTACGGGCACGCTCTAATGCTCCTCGTAATGTCGCACGACTGGACAAATTTTGGGGGAAGTCTTTGATAATTTCTTCATACCATTCTACCAAGTCTTTCGCGGTTATGTCTCGTAACCAGCGGGTGGCTTCATTTAATGCTTCAATGTCTGATTTTTTCTCTCTCAATTGATAAAATTTCATCATTACAATGCCACTCGCGTCCGATTGCACAGTCCATAACGTACTCACGACATGGGATACTCCACGACTTAAAAAACTACTCACTAACCCTACATATTCTGTCGTAATCGTTTGATTTCCTGATATCGCGGTTTCACAGGCGGAAAGGCTCACTAATTCATATTGACTTAGCTCTTTGTTGATGATATTTTCTACTCTTAACCTTTCTTTTCCTGTCAGATATAACCCGGATTTTAGGGGATTATCAAAATTATAGGACGCGTGTCCGGTAAAGTGCAGAATGTTATGCTTTTCTGATAATAATTGGTCGATTTTTTCTTGGGTAATATCATCGCCTTTACACCGTTGAGACTTAGGGAAAATTCCACAAATATAGTCAGATTCGACTTTGGCAAAGGGTAAGGAGGGTAAGGCTTGATCGTTTTCTTCGTAGATGCTGTTGGGGTGTTCAATACTGAGAAGTGATGGCTGGGCAGAGGAACTCCCCTGACATCGACTCTCCGCGATTTCTTTTAAGTGGATGCCAATTTGAGCGCTCGGTAAATAGCTAATGGTGAATTGATCACTAAATAAAGCATGGAGGGGAAACCGATGTAACTCTTGATGGGGTATTAATATTAAGTTTTTGATGTCTATTAAGGTGTCTTCAATCGCGGCAATATTGAGGATTTGCTCTTTCAGTTGCCTGAGAGAATTGGGTAAGTTTTCCCGCCAAGTGGTTTCCCGATTTTCTTGTTTTTCTCCTTTACGATAATTGCTATATTGTTGATTCCATTCTTTTACCCAATCTTCAAATTTGACAAGGGTATGGAGAAGCGATTCCCCTAAATCCCCTTCTCTGTCCCCCTGTGCCCGCCCTCGGTTATGGGGTATCACACGGGGTGACGATTCACTATGTTTAATAATAAACGTGGTTAAAGCCGCGGGGCTAATATGCCAATAAATTATCGCGGTTGAGGGGTTTAAAAGGGACTGGATTTCTTCATAAGGGGCTGAGATAATCTCATCGGTGAAAGCATGAAGCAGCCAGGTTAAACAAGCATTTTTTCCCTTTTCGGCAGTTTCTAAGGCTTCTTTTATTTGCCCGGATTGCACCATGATATCAACGGTTAACTGTTGAAAACTGGGAAACTTTAACTCGAGTTGTTTTTGCTTACCCGGGATTGGGCAGTCCTTGATTAAACGGCGCAGTAAAGTTGTTCCCTGTCGTGATAATTCTAGGACTTTCTCGTTGTTTTTGACTCCGTAATAAGCTTTAATCAAGTATTTTAAAAGTTCTAGGTATTCTTCGGGAAAATCTTTGAGGGTTTCCCCCGCAAGCTTGTAACTTTCAATGGCTTCGTGGCATAAACTAGGATCTAAACGGTTATTGTTACGCCAAAGGGAGTATTTTGCTTTACCAATAAATTGATTTAATTTACCCCATCCGAGAGGCTCTTTGTCTTGATGAACATACTTTAAGCCTTCTTGATAATTGGCTGATCTTCCGCTATAACCGGGCTGGTTTAAAGTAGGATTTTTGGGAAAGATCAAGTCTGAGATTCGTTGATTTATATTGCCAATGGCACTGCCTCGATTAATCCAAGCTTGCCAGAAATCATTTTTAATATGAATAGCCTTGTCGAAAGACGTGATCGCGTCTTCTAATCTTCCTAAGTTAAATAGCGCAACGCCTCGGTTATTCCAAGCTTCGTGGTAGTCAGGTTTAATTTTAATCGCCTTGTCGTAAGAGCTGATCGATTCTTCAAATTTTCCTAAGTTTTTTAGCACAATGCCCCGGTTATACCAAGCTTCGTGGAAGTCAGGTTGGTAGTCCTGCATAACTAATGATGCCATTAGAAGTAATCCTTTCCGTCGAAGGATAAGGATTAAGCAGACAAAAAATATGACTTTTGCAGCACTACCGTCAGGTTTAATTTTAATCGCATTGTTGAAAGAGCGGAGCGCTTCTTCAAATCTTCCTAATTTTCCTAGCGCAACGCCCTGGTTAACCAAAGCTTCGTAGTAGTCAGGTTTAATTTTAATTGCATTGTCGTAAGATATGATCGCGTCTTCTAATCTTCCTAAGTTTTTTAGCGCAATGCCCCGGTTAAGCAAAACTTCGTAGTAGTCATCTTTAATTTTAATCGCCTTGTGATAAGAGCGGAGCGCTTCTTCAAATTTTCCTAAGTTTTTTAGCGCAATGCCCCGATTATGCCAAGCTTCGTGGGAGTTATTTTTAAATCTAATCGCATTGTCATAAGAGGCGATTGCGTCTTCTAGTCTTCCTAAGAGAAATAGCGCACTGCCCCAGTTATTCCAAGCTTCGTAGTCGTCAGGTTTAATTTTAATCGCTTTCTCAAAACAGGCGATAGCACCAGGAAAATCACCTTGATTGAATAATTCATTTCCTCTGTTAAACCAATTATCTGCCATTTCCTCTGTTTCCTCTGTTTCCTCTGTGTCTCTGTGGTTCATTTTCTCTTCATTCCCTAAACCATTACCGATAAAAATCAGCCTCTATTATAGGATTAATTTTTGAGGGAAATTTAGCCAATATCTCCTTACCCAATGTCGCGGCAATCTGGGACAATTCCCCTAAACCCAGATCCCCCAATAATAACAGACGTTGCCCTAATTCTTGATGAGATTCTGAGAGTTCATCCGTTGCCAATAATCTCTCACCAAACCGTCCCAACCAGGGTACTAAATCGGATTCTTTGAGATTTTTTATGATGAAAAAAGCCTTAATCTTACCTCTGCTGAAACCTTGATTTACCTGTTCGAGAAGTTGCAGAAAAATGGCTTCATATTCGGTATCAGAGAGAGGCACGGAAACAGGGGGGGTGGTAATTTCCCCACTCTTTCCCTTTTTGGTAAGGGAGGAAAGAAGAGAGAGGACGCGTGAGCTCAGTTGCTTGAGAAATTGCCAAATTTGGTGAAACATGGGGGATATCTCGCGGGGGGATAGAGGCAACGGTTTATATAATGATAAAGCGCTGACGTGCCAAACTTCATCACGTTTGAGGGGTTCCATTGGGGACTCGGAAACGACTAAAACGGCAAGGGTTTCTCCTGTGGGATTAAATATTTCTCAACTATAGCCCTATTGATCGCGCTCTGGTGCTTCGTGACGGGTGCATCTCATTTTGGCAAATTGGTAGTGGGTTGGCGTAGCCTGTGCGGAGCATCGGATGTCTCGCTCCCGATTAGCTCCCCAGGGAGCGAGACGCTCCCACTACAGTTTTTTTGGCTTCTTTATCGGCATTAATCTGCGTTAATCTGCGGTTTCAAACAAACAAAATGGTATAATTTCTTTTGCCGACATCATTAAAAACCGCCTATAAATGATAAAAAACGCCCCAAAACACACATAATTATGTTTCGAGGCGGGTTTATTTAAGTTATTTATTCGTAGGAGAAATGTGGGTAAAATCGCGCCTACTAATTGATATCATTAATTATTAACAATTGAGAGCGTCACATCTGGCTCTAAATCTTTAAAGAGCACTGTACTGAGATAGCGCTCACCGAAACTGGGTTGGATCATGACAATTAAACGGCCTGCATTTTCAGGACGTTTACCAATTTTGATCGCGGCATATAAGGCCGCTCCCGAAGAAATACCCGATAACAATCCCTCTTCTCTGGCTAGACGACGACTATACCCGATCGCGTCTTCATCAGAAACGGTAATGACTTCATCGATCATATCTCTGCGGAGAACTTCTGGGATAAACCCGGCCCCAATCCCTTGAATTTTATGGGGTCCCGATTTGCCCCCCGAAAGCACAGGACTATTGATGGGTTCCACCGCGATCGCGTGAAAACTGGGTTTACGTGGTTTCAGCACCTCCGCAATACCAGTAAGAGTCCCTCCAGTACCAACACCCGCGATCACAAAATCCACCTCGCCATCAGTATCAGCCCAAATTTCCTCCGCGGTAGTTTCTCGGTGAATTTTCGGGTTAGCTGGATTGCGAAATTGTTGTGGCATAAAGCCATTGGGAATAGTCGCGACAATTTCTTCCGCACGACGAATCGCCCCTCTCATCCCCTCAACTCCGGGTGTTAATTCTAACTGTGCCCCATAAGCCTTCAGCATTGCCCGTCGCTCTACACTCATGGTGTCAGGCATAGTCAAAATTAAATGATATCCCTTCGCGGCCGCTACCATCGCGAGGGCAATTCCCGTATTCCCCGAAGTCGGTTCCACAATCACCGTTTTTCCGGGCTGAATGAACCCCGCGTCCTCCGCGACTTGAATCATACCCACTCCAATTCGATCTTTCACTGATGACGCGGGGTTCATTCCCTCTAATTTCACTAGAATCCGAGCTACTACCCCCTCCGACTGGGGAATTTTATTAAGTCCCACTAAGGGAGTATGACCAATTAATGCCGTAACATCCTGTGCTATTCGCATAATCTTCCTTATTCTTCCTTTCTAAGGGTTGACATTTTTATTAACTACGGTTAACCTGTAGGACTACAGTAGTATATAACGAATTTGTTCTTTAATCCCTAAAGTCGCGCAGATTTTTCTCTGCCCCCAAAAATGCCTATGACTGTTAGCCAACAATATTCCCTGGGATTTCCTAGGGCCGCGATCGAAACGCGATCGCCTGAAGTAATACGACAGCAATTTCCGCGTCGTGCCTTACTTCCCAACAAGAAAGATGGACTCTGGCAAATTGAAAGCGGAGTCGTGCGGACATTAACCTGGTTAGAAGACGGGACTATCATTACCTTGGGATTGTGGGGGCCTGGGGAAATGGTGGGCAAAATGTTATCAGGATGTAACCCCTATCAAATTGAATGTCTGGGTAAAGTTGAGGCTAATTTTATTCCCAAAGCCGAATGTGAACACTTTGAAGATGTGTTATTAAAACATATCTTACAAGGGGAAGAGTTAACGATGATTCGGGCTAATAAAAAAGTAGATACAATGCTTTATCAGCTTTTAAACTGGTTAGCGAAAAAATTTGGTTGTCATGTAGAGAAAGGGCAATTAATTAACCTGAGTTTAACTCACCAAGATATCGCGGAATTACTGGGTGCAACACGGGTGACGATTACGCGTATTTTAAATCAATTGGAACAACAGGGAATCATTCACCGTTTGAAACTGCACCGTATTGTCTTGCATGATTCCGAATTTTGGCATTACGAAATTTGACTCCCTCAAGATTTGGGCTTATGTTTCCACGGCAAAGGTGAGATTTTTCATCTGAAATTAATGTTTTTTTAGGGGTGTCTCTCTAATATTTTTGGGCAAAATTACCAAGGGTAAAACTATGCTAATTGCTGAATTACATAACGAGATCAAAATAATTTCTGATCGCGATCCGGCGGCAAAAAATTGGTTAGAAGTATTAATTTGTTATCCGGGTGTGCAAGCAATTTTGTTTCATCGAGTCGCCCATTGGATTAATGATCGAGGGATTCCGCTAATCCCGCGTATGATTTCCAATTTAGGTCGTTTTTTAACGGGTATAGAAATCCATCCGGGTGCAACCATTGGTAAAGGAGTGTTTATCGATCATGGTATGGGTGTGGTGATTGGAGAAACCGCGATCGTGGGAGATTATACCTTAATTTATCAAGGTGTTACTTTAGGGGGTACGGGAAAACAAACAGGAAAACGTCATCCCACCGTAGGAGAAAATGTAGTTGTGGGGGCGGGGGCGAAAGTTTTAGGTAATATTTCCATTGGTAATAATGTTCGTATTGGTGCGGGTTCGGTAGTGTTGCGAGATATACCGAGTGATTGTACAGTTGTGGGGATTCCGGGCAGAATTGTGCGTCAAGAAAATAATCTGAAAAACCAGTTAAATCATCAATCTTTTCCTGATGTAGAAGCCTTAGCAATACGCGCTTTGTTTGATCGCATTAAGGATTTAGAAGATCAAATAAGTCACTTAAATGGGGAGATTAAAGAAGATTTTGAACTGGTTTCTGTGGCGACGGTGCATCGTAATGGACATAAAAAATATGATCATTCAGTAGAAAATTCTTTGATTGAGGATTTTCTCGATGGTGCAGGTATTTAGACAACTGGGGTGCGTGAATACGCACCCTTTTTTTTGGCAAAGAATTTCTCTCTCTTCTCTTTCCTTTGTGCCCTAATCGGCCTTTGTGGTTCATCAAATGATGTTTTTACACTCAAATCAGGGCCCTGTCTTCGGCGCGTGAATATGATGGCCGCCCTGTATTACCAAAATCTGATGGCTAGGTTTACTGTTAAAGCCGCGATTGTGTCCGCGATCGCCCTAGGGGGGCATGGAGGACCCTCGCGATTTTTCTTTGGTGAGAGAAAAAATCCGCGATCGTTCTAGTTATATAAATTTTTGTAAAGAATGGGAGAGAGCCGATCGCGCCCGGAGAGAAAAAATGGCGCGATGCTCCCGAAAACCCATCCTGTCGAAAAGCTCCCAGTCAAAGCCCTCGATGACTCAGCGCCCTGAGTTACCACGAGAAGGCCAAAATTTGACAACAACCACGGCACAACAGGAAAACCCTGTGAAAATAAGACTTTGCGCCCAATGCCAACGACTGCACCACCTCATGATCGACTCGCGATAACATAGATAGAGACTACTTGTAAAAAAAACCCTCGATCTCTCAAACTCAGGCCTTGACCATTTTTCTCTGGCCAGATATAAATAGTCTCAGTAAATTTACGGATCTGTGGATGCGTAAATTGACAAAAAAAGCTACACTCTTAAACGTACCTGCATAAATAATGCCACTGGCGATCGCACTCTCTTAGGTGTAAAGTCGTACAGGGGAAGGAGAACCCTTGATTTTGCCGTCCAGAAAAATCTGACAAAGGGATCTAGAGTGTCTCAAGCAAAAAGCCGGGGGTTCCTTTACATTATTTATTGTGATCTCATCACCATACCTTGCTTGTATGTGTATCCTAAAAATAGGAGAGGATGTCTGAAACAAGGAAAAATTCCGAAGAAACCTCGATTGCTAACCCCGTGTAATTATATCCCAATCCTTCTGCACCTAGGAGACCATTGAAACGATGGAGCAATCAAAGCAGGGAAGAAAACAAAATCTGACCTCGGAAGACTCCCAACTGCTAAAAACCCTACTAACGCGCCTTGAAGCGTTGTTTCAGGAAAAGGTCGAGCTTCTGACTGCGACCATTCAACAGTCAATGCAGAAAGACGAAGACTCTCTCAAAAAACAGGTACAAGCTATGGCTAATCCCATTTCTCAAGGGGAACAATTAGAACAGATTAAACATCTGGTCGAAAAACTTGAACAAACATTTCACGAGAAGGTAGATATCTTGACTAGAAAAATTGATCAATCTGGTAATTATCCAGTATCCTCTTCCTTTATTATTTCTCACGGCAATCGTGAAGCTATCTTAAGACAATTAGAGGAATTAGAACGACTTATCGATCGCAAATTAGATCGCACAGTCCAAACTATTCATCAATATGTCGCCGATTCCGTCAAATCCTTAGAAGAGGATCTCAAAGGACAGATTAGTGTTATTCGTCGAGAATTATTCGCAGAAAAAGCTATCTCTACTTCTGCTATTATTCCCGAAACTGAAGAAGAGGAAGTGATTCCTAAAGCACGGGTTAAAGCAGCTCCTAAACCGGAAGTGCAAATTCCTGTTAAACCCGCAGCTAAACCGGAAGTAAAAACCCGTGGGAATGCGAAAACTCCCTCTTTCCCTCAACTGCTGACGGCTGAAGATTACGATCAACTGTCTTTACGGAAGTTAAAACTTATCGGTAAACAGCGTAAAATTCGTGGTTATGCCCGGATGAAACGCCCCGAAATTTTGATCGCGCTTAAACAATCCGATGATAAATAACTTTTTAGGAGATGGAGAGTAGGAACTCTTGATTGGGGACTGGGGACTGGTGATCAGGGATATGGGGTGAGAATGTCTCCTTCTCAATCCCCTTCCCCATGCCTACTCCATACACCTAAAACTGGGCCTTTTGAGTCACGGGTAATTTAATTAGAAATTGGGTTCCTTGCTCTTTGAGAGATAAACATTCTAATTGTCCTTTATGTTGCTCTACCACAATTTGATAACTAATTGATAAGCCTAAACCCGTTCCTTTCCCGATGGGTTTTGTTGTGAAAAAAGGCTCAAAAATTCGAGATATTATCTCAGGATACATTCCACTCCCATTATCGGAAATACTGATAGTTATATGATTTTCATCATAAATATTAGTCATAATTTCAATCCGAGGTACTTTCTCAAAATTACTACTAGGTTTTTTCAGTATTCTTTGGGGTTCTAAAACTTCGATCGCGTTAGTTAAAATATTCATAAAAACTTGGTTAAGTGAGCAGACATAACATTCAATTGGGGGGAGTTCATTATACTCTTTAATGAGTTCGATCGCGTGATAGTCTCCATGAGATTTAAGACGATGCTGCAAAATCATTAATGTACTCTCAATGCCATCGTGAATATCCACAAGTTGAAGTTGGGCTTGATCGGTTTGGGCAAAATTGTGTAAAGACAAAATAAGATGTTTAATACGCTCCGAGCCTATAGCCATTGAAGAAAAAACTTTGGGAATCTCTGCGATCAAAAAATTTATTTCTTTCTCTTGTAAAAAATCTTCTATCTCGAAATTAGCTTGAGGATAATAACTTTGATATAGTTTAATTAACTCCATTAATGTATCAACATAATTTTCGGCATCGGATAAATTACCGGAAATAAACTGAACAGGATGATTAATCTCATGGGCTAAACCTGCCACTAATTGCCCTAAACTTGACATTTTTTCCGTTTGAATTAATTGAGATTGTGTATATTTTAATTCTTGGAGCGCGGTGGCTAATTCCTCCCTCTCAATTCTTAATTCATTTTCTACTGCTTGTTGTTCGGAGATCGCAGCCCAAAGAATCAAAGTTGTCAAGACAACAACACAAATAAACGATTGTAATAATACTAAAGAAATATTGAGATTATTGGGAATAAAAAAAGGTCCATATCCCCTGACAGTACCTAAAACCGCACTGCTAGAAATAATCACAATTAACAAACTCGCGTCCCATAAACCAAAGCGTAAAACTCCCCACACTAGGCAGGGAATGAGCATATATTCAATAAAATAACCACCCCCAAAAGCTATCTTACACAGCCATATTACTAATCCTATTAATAGACATAATTCTATCCATTTATTTGTAATTTTATTAGATTTACTTCCTCGAAATAAATTCTTAATATTGAGTAATTTTTTTATGCTTTTTCGGAAGTTTATTTTACTTTTTTGGGCGATTTTTTTTTGATAAGTTAATAATAAAAATGGGGTAAATATCATAATACCACCAAAATTGGACATCCACCAAATCCCCCAATCATGGGCATAATTTTTTACCGAAAAACCACCCAAAAAACATAAAGAACTTACACCGATACTGGCACTAACAATAGCTTCGCTCATCGCCCCAAATACGACAAATTTTATGACATTTTTTTTGCGATTAAATAAATTTTCCGTGCCGACAAATTTTTCCAAAAGATACGCGGCTAAAAGAGTGCCTAGAGTCGTCCCACAGGCAATAGCAAAAATCCCGATGAGGGATGTCATGAGAGCCATCCAGTTAGATGTCTTTAAAAAGGCTCCAACATTCGCGAAAAAAGAGCCGATCGCGACTCCTGGGGCAATCTTCCATCCTAATAATAAAACCGCGGCAAGCGCGAATCCATCCGGCGGCCAAAGGGGAGTGACTTGATTAGGAGTAGAAGCCAAATTTCGTCCTAATTCAGCCGTCGCGTAATACACAATCGCCAAAAGCGCGATCGCGCTCCACTGATGCACCCCTGTTAATTTTCTTTTCCCTAGCATAGCTCTCTAAAACTTCTCCTGTTTTGATAGCTTCTGATTTATTATAGAATGAAAAATGGCATTAAGTCCACTGGTGAGCATCATATATTAGATGATAAAATTACCTAAGTTCGTAGGGATAAATACTAACTTAGTCCGAATCCGGTTTCTGAAGGGCTTCTCACTCCCCAAGGGTGCAACACTCAGTATAAAGTGAGTGTGAATATATAACTAGCAATTTGAGTTAAAATAATCTCAGGTTTATCAAAACTTTTATCTGCCATGTTCAATCCTCTCACTCCGGGGCTGATTCTCACTAACCGTTATCGTATTGTCCGTCAATTAGGATATGGTGGTTTTGGACGGACTTATCTGGTTGAAGATAATTATCGCTTTAATGAACTTTGTGTCGTCAAACAATTTGCCCCCCAATCTAACGATCCCTATGTTTTGCAAAAATCCCAGGAACTATTTCAACGAGAGGCTAATGTACTTTATCAATTAAAACACGATCAAATTCCTCAGTTTCGTGAGACGTTTCAAGAGATTTTTCAAAATCAATTATCTTTGTTTTTCGTACAGGAATATGTACCGGGCAAAAGTTATCGTACTTTGTTAGAAGAACGTCGTCAAAGAGGATTACACTTTAATGAGTCTGAATGTAAGGATTTACTTTTTAAGTTATTGCCTGTCTTAGAGTATATTCACAGTTTGGGGGTAATTCATCGAGATATTTCTCCTGAGAATTTAATTCTGCGGCAACGGGATGGATTACCCGTTTTAATTGATTTTGGGGGAGTTAAACAAGTGGCTGTCACCCTCGCGTCTGAATTTGGTAATGTCACAAATACAGCTACCCGTCTCGGTAAAATGGGTTATGCTCCTGAAGAACAAATACGAGCGGGAAAAGTCTTTCCCCATAGTGATTTATATGCTTTAGCCGCGACAATTTTAGTGTTATTAACGGGTAAGGAACCCCAACTATTAATTGATCCTCAAACTTTAAAATGGAATTGGGATAAGGAGTGTTCTTTATCACCTCAGTTTGCCCAATTATTAGAGAAAATGTTGGCTTATCCTGCCCGCGATCGCGTTTTTTCTGCCAGTCAAGTTTTACATTTTTTACAAAAGGGTATAATTACCTCTGCGTCTGAGCAAAATTCTCCCACAACCCAACCCCCTCCAGAACTCAATATGAGCACAGAAAACACTATTTCTCATAATGTGGGACTCACTGTTACCCCTGTTGCTCCTGTGAGCACTGTCGCGTTAAAGTCATCTCCTCCTTTTGTCTTTAAATCACTAAAAATATTGTTAGTCATTGTGGTAATTATTGTTATGGGTAGTGTCGGTTGGTTAGCCGGAAATACTTGGTATGATCGTTTGATCTCTTTTGATAAAATTACGGGGGAGGCATGGCGCGATCGCGTTCCTAAATTAGGCATTAATGAGCGTTTTTTTATCAGTCTCGTTAATGAGATATTTCATCAAAAATATCCTGAATTAGGGGGCAGACGTTTAGGAGAAGATCCCTCCGATAAAATTTGGCGCGATCGCTGGCATGAAACCGCGAATAATGTCCTGAAGAAATTAGCCTCTTTCCCAGAGCATACCAGAGGTAATTTAGGCAAGTATGATTATCAGGATTTAACCCAGTGGAAAAAAGAACTTAAGGAATTACATTTAAGCCATCAAGCCCTTTATAATTTAGCCGATGGTCAATTTTTTCATTTATTTCCTGAGCAATCCCGTGAGGAAAATTTGATGGATAAATTCATTGGTCAAGTTTGGCTGGCTATTACTGGCGAAACACTGAAGTCGTTACAAAATGGTCATAATTTAGAAGAGTTAAAATTTGAGCCAAACTCGGATCAAAAAACCGTCACCGGAACTCTGGAACCCGGAGGCGGAAAAGCTTATATTGCCTACTTGAAAAAAGGACAAAATTTACGAGTCCAGTTAGAAACGGCTTCCTCTTACACTCAGTTTTATATTTATACTCCTGGGAATACTCGAAAAGCGCGATCGCTCCTAGAGTCATCAAAAGAAGTCAATTGGTCTGGGAAATTAGACGATTTCGGTTATTATGAATTTATCATCGTGTCAGAAGATTCTCGCGCCCTATCTTATCAATTAAAATTAATGACAAATTAACCGATATGGCTCCTTATAACTTTAATCAATTTTGCTCCCCACCCACAAAGGTTTTATGTAGGGACACGGCACTGCCGTGTCCCTACTTCAAAGAGGCACAAATTACCAAATCAAATCAAGATTCAAGACAAAACCTGGGAGAATATCCTCACCTGATAAAGTGCTAGGAGAGTCTAAAATCAGCACCTCTTCACCCGGACGATAAATTTCGACTTGTCGAGTTTTACGATTAATTAACCATCCTAAACGCGCGCCATTATCTCGATATTCCATCATTTTTTCTTGTGCATTTTTTAAACTATCACTGGGTGATAGTAATTCCACGACAAAATCAGGACAAAGGGGAACAAATCGTTGTTTTTGTTCCGAGGTTAACTCATTCCATCGTTCTAATTTTACCCAAGACGCGTCGGGAGAACGATCGGCACCATTAGGTAATTTAAAACCCGTAGATGAATCAAAACAAATACCACTTTTATCATTAATTGTCCAGTTCCATAATTGTGCTGTTAACCCAGCATTACGGTTTCCCGTTTCTCCTCCGACTGGTGGCATAATAATTAATTCTCCCTTAGTAGTACGTTCTATTTTGATATTCTCATTTTCCTGACAAAGTTGATAAAACTGTTCATCCGTTAAGGTGACAATGGGATTAAGGTTGAGAGTGAGTGCTGTCATGGTGGCATTTTATAGTGATATTTTGAGAGTGTCACTTTTTATTATATCAGAAGGAAGAAGGAAGAAGGAAGAAGGAAGAAGAAAGATGCAATAAAATCAAGGATTTGAGGAATTAAGAACGTCAAGACGCGATCTTCGTAGCACTATAGTAATTCCTAATAAAAATGAAACAGGTAGGTTGGGTTGAACCGTAGTGAAACCCAACTTTTATAACTGGATGGGAAGTTCCAACTTTAATTGAAATCACTATATATCAGAAGGACAATCCGATCATGATTTTGTTAAGAAATCTGGTTTCTGCATCCGCGATCTATTCTTACCGATAAACAGGGTTTCTTTGCCAAAAAAATCTTAATTCGTAGGTTGGGTTGAGGTTGTTACCCAACATATTCCTTAGACATCTCCATAAATTACTGTAGGGTAGCATTAGCCTGCCATTGATCTGATTTTGAGGAGATATCTGTTGGGTTTCGCTGTGCTCAACCCAACCTACTTACTTTTTTTCAAAATAGTATAGCACAAAGACACAAAGGTACGGAAAAAGAGTAGGGGTTCTTTAACCCTATTTAGATTATGTTTTCCCGATCCCAATGAAGGGGTCATTACCATCTTTTGAAGAGATAAAATAATCACAAATTACTCAAGGTATCCTTTGTGCCTTTGTGTCTTTGTGGTTCATTTTACTTTGGGGTGCAGAAACCCGGTTTCTGATATTTACTGCAAAACCGTCTTAGAAACAATGCGAGTTTTCTTCCGATCTCCTTCCGATAATTCTTGTCCTGCTTGCAAACGAGTCGCACTGGTTTGTAAGACAGTCGCGGCACTTTTATCGCCCATTTGTAAGGCTGTTTTCGCCGCGGTTTGTAACATTGTCGCGGCTCCTGCGCGATCGCCTTGTTGTAATTTTTGTTCTGCAATTTGAGTTTGTCGATATTTCGCTAAAGCTAAAATATGTTGTTGAACTTGGGGATTAATCATGGGTTGATAGGCTTTCATTACATTAGCTTCTACCGCGACGGGATCAGATAATAAACCTTGACCCACTAAGGGATCATCATAACGGATTTGTAAATGCCCGATCGCGTGTTTTCCTTCCGATAATTGTCCGAGATAAAGATTCGCTAAAATCACCCGTTCCACATCCTGCATTAAATCACCCAAACGGATCACAAATTTATCCCCTTCCCGTTGCACAGGTAACTCAATCGTATCCGGGGAAACTTGCGCGATCGGTTTCAATTCGGCCAATCTCACATTAGGCATTAGCGATAATAATAAATAAGCATTAGTTAAACCTACGGACTGCATCCTTTGAAATAAAGTATCAAATTTTTCCCCCACTTGATCGGGTTTTTCAATATAAACCATCGTACCGCCGCCGGAGTCCGCGATCTTTTCCAAAATATCCTGATTCCAATTATCGCCAAATCCCAAAGTATTCAAAGTCATATTATATTCCATTGCCAGTTTTGCCAACTTCAGACAACGGTTATTATCCCCATGTTCATTTTCCCCATCCGTTAACAAAAAAGCCTGAGAAACCGTCTCTCTTTTCCCCTTTCCTAATTCTTCAATCCCTAACTTAATTCCCTCATCAATAGATGTCCCCCCCCCAGATCGTAATTTATCAATTTGGCGTTTAATTTTCACGGGATCTTCAATTACCTGATTGGGGATAATAACTTTCGCTTGATGATCAAAGGTAACTACGGAAAGACGATCGCCCGGTTTGAGACGATCGACCAATTGTCCCGCGGCCTTTTTCACCGTATCCAATGGACTCCCCCCCATAGAACCACTATGGTCCAAAATTAAACAGAGGTTTAAGGGTACAGTTTTGTCAAGCTGAGACGCGATCGCGCCTATGGACATAGACAAGTGACGCTGACTCGACGAAGAAGACGCGTCCACATTAACATCACTCAGAACAGGCAGCAAACTAACTTTCATTACAGTCACCCAAGGCTTGCGCTAATATTTCTATAAGTAAGAATAACTCCATCAGTTCCGACCCTGATTTTCGATATGAACATACCCATCCAAGCTGTACAATCACCCTACGGGGACGCGTACTCTCGTACCCCCCCGCCCGACTTACCTTCCCTCTTGCTGAAGGAGCGAATTGTCTATTTGGGTATGCCCCTCGTACCCGCGGTCACAGAACTGATCATCGCGGAGTTACTCTATCTACAGTACGAAGACGCAGAAAAACCCATTAAAATTTACATCAACTCCACAGGCACTTCTAGTTATAGCGGCGATCCCATCGGTTTTGAAACCGAAGCTTTTGCCATCTGTGACACTATTAACTATATTAAGCCCCCCGTCCATACTATCTGTATGGGTACCGCGATGGGAATGGCCGCGATGTTGTTATCCGCGGGAACGAAGGGATGTCGCGCCAGTCTTGCCCACGCGAGTATTGTCCTCCATCAACCGAAAGCTTACACGCGAGGCCAAGCGACAGATATCCAAATTCGCGCTCGGGAAGTTCTGGCTAATAAACAAACAATGCTAGAAATTCTCTCGAAGACAACTGGACAGACTACCGAAAAAATTGCGAAGGACATGGATCGCTTATTATATATGACTCCTGAAGAGGCCTTGGAATATGGTCTCATTGACCGCATTCTTACCTCTGAAGAAGCTCCTAAACCTCTCGCAACGGCTCGATAACTAACGAAGGAATAAGGAAGAGGGAAGAAGGAAGAAGGAAGAAGGAAGAGGGGGAGGAGAGCGAGGAG
>JBEDKD010000309.1:0-5829 GCA_041172365.1 Cyanobacteriota bacterium
GCCTTTGTGGTTTATTATTTCTTCCTTCTTCCCTCTTCCTCCTCCCCTTCCTCCCTCTCCTCCCCCTCTTCCCCCTCTTCCTTCTTCCCTCTTCCCTCTTCCTTCTTCCCTCTTCCTTCCCTTTAACAAAATGTTACACAATATATAGAAGTTAATTGTGGAGAAACCCCTTGACACCTAATCACCTCGCGTCAAATCGTACTTTTGTCGATCGCCATATTGGTCCAACCTCGGCAAAAATCACCGAAATGTTAGCAGTCTTGAATATTGCTACCATTGATGATCTCATTGATAAAACCGTTCCCGCGACGATTCGCCTGCAAACACCTCTCAATTTACCTCCCGCGATTAATGAATATACCGCGTTGGCAGAATTAAAAGAAATTGCCAGCCAAAATCAGGTTTTTCGATCGTATATTGGCTTGGGATATTATGACTGTATTACCCCCCCAGTTATTCAACGCAATATTCTGGAAAATCCGGGTTGGTATACTGCTTATACTCCCTATCAAGCCGAAATTGCCCAAGGGCGTTTGGAAGCTTTATTAAATTTCCAAACTATGATTATTGATTTAACAGGATTGGAAATTGCTAACGCGTCTTTATTAGATGAAGGTACTGCCGCCGCCGAAGCCATGACGATGAGTTATGGTTTGGCTAAAAATAAGGCTAATGCTTTTTTTGTCTCTAAAGATTGTCATCCCCAAACGATCGCGGTATTAGAAACCCGGGCGAATCCCTTAAATATAAAAGTGATTATTGGAGATCATCAAACATTTACTTTTGATGAACCGATTTTTGGCGCGTTATTACAATATCCGACAACGGATGGCACGATTTATGACTATGAAAATTTTATCACGAAAGTCCATGAAGTAGGAGCATTTGTCACCGTTGCCGCGGATATTTTAAGTTTATGTCTTCTGAAACCGCCGGGGGAATTTGGTGCGGATATTGCCGTGGGAAGTACACAACGATTTGGGGTGCCCTTGGGATATGGTGGGCCCCATGCTGCTTATTTTGCTACTAAAGAAGAGTTTAAACGACAAGTGCCTGGCCGTATTGTGGGAGTATCAAAAGATGTTAATGGAAATCCCGCGTTACGGTTAGCTTTACAAACCCGTGAGCAACATATTCGTCGTGAAAAAGCCACGAGTAATATTTGTACCGCGCAAGTTTTATTGGCGGTGATCGCGAGTATGTATGCTGTTTATCATGGCGCGTCTGGGTTAAAATCTATTGCCAAAAAAGTGCATGGTTTAACGGTGATTTTGGCGAAAGGGTTAACCCGTTTAGGGTATGAAATTGCCAATGATTCCTTTTTTGATACTTTGCGAGTGGAATTAGGGGATAAATCTCTTGATGAGATTTTGGCTAAGATGCTCGATTATCAAATTAATCTGCGGATTTGGGATGATAAAACCCTTGGGATTAGTCTTGATGAAACGACAACGGAAAAAGATTTGCTCGATATTTGGCAAATCTTTAATCTGGGTAAGGATTTACCTTTCACCTTTGATGAAATTACCAATGAATCATCGGTGACGGAATCCCTTACCCCCTTTACGCGCACTAGCAATTACTTAACTCATCCTGTTTTTAATTCCTATCATTCCGAGACAGAATTATTACGCTATTTACATCGTTTAGAAGCTAAGGATTTATCCTTAACTACTTCCATGATTCCCTTGGGATCTTGTACGATGAAATTAAACGCGACTGCCGAAATGATGCCCGTGACTTGGCCCGAATTTGGCAAATTACATCCCTTCGCACCGCGATCGCAAACTCAAGGTTATCAAATTCTTTTTCAACAATTAGAAGAATGGTTAGGAGAAATAACAGGTTTTGCCGGAGTTTCCTTACAACCTAATGCGGGTTCCCAAGGGGAATATGCAGGATTATTGGCGATTCAAAAATATCACCAAAGTCGCGGTGATAGTCATCGTAATATCTGTTTAATTCCCCAGTCTGCCCACGGCACAAATCCCGCGAGTGCGGTAATGGCGGGGTTAAAAGTTGTCCCCGTTAATTGCGATGATCAAGGTAATATTGATGTTGAGGATCTCCAACGTCACGCGGAAAAATATCGCGATAATTTAGCCGCGTTGATGATTACTTATCCTTCTACTCATGGCGTTTTTGAAGAGGGTATTAAGGAAATTTGCGCGATCGTTCATGCAAATGGGGGTCAAGTTTATATGGATGGTGCTAATATGAATGCCCAGGTGGGATTGTGTCGTCCGGGTGATATTGGTGCCGATGTTTGTCACTTGAATTTACACAAAACTTTCTGTATTCCTCATGGTGGTGGTGGCCCTGGTATGGGGCCGATTGGTGTGGCTTCTCATTTAGTTTCTTTTCTCCCTGATGTATCAGAAAATCCAACCCCCCCCCATCAGGGAGGTTTGGAAAAAATGGGTGCGGTTTCGGCGGCTCCTTGGGGAAGTGCGAGTATTTTAACGATTTCTTGGATGTATATTCGCATGATGGGGAATGATGGTTTAACCCAGGCAACAAAAGTCGCGATTCTTAACGCGAATTATATCGCGAGTCGTCTTGATTCTTATTATCCTGTTTTGTATAAGGGCAAAACGGGATTAGTTGCCCATGAGTGTATTTTGGATTTAAGATCGCGCAAGAAATCTGCTAATATTGATGTCGAGGATATCGCGAAACGATTAATGGATTTTGGTTTCCACGCGCCCACGGTTTCTTGGCCCGTTGCGGGTACGGTAATGGTAGAGCCTACGGAAAGCGAATCTAAGGATGAGTTAGATCGCTTTTGTGACGCGATGATTACTATTAGTCAGGAAATTGACGCGATCGAAAAGGGGGAAATGGATAGTCACAATAATCCTTTAAAAAATGCACCCCATACCGCGGAATCCTTGTTAGTTGATGAGTGGAAACATCCTTATTCACGACAAAAAGCCGCCTATCCTGCCCCTTGGATTAAAGAATATAAATTCTGGCCTTCTGTCGGGCGCATTGATAACGCGTTTGGCGATCGTAATTTAGTTTGTTCCTGTTTACCAATGGACGCGTATCAAGAGTAGCGCGATCGGCGGTTAAATTTTCTATATCGTGGGTAGGGGCGCGATCGCGAATATCTGTGTCACCAAACAGACAAGCCAGAAAACCCGCCCCGTTTCATCATTGGGTGAGGGCGGGTTTATTGAGGTTATTTGTTGTTGGCAACAATTGGGGTGAAAGAGCCCCTACAGACGCGCCCTATCCCCATCTGTTAAAATTTCTATATCGTGGGTAGGGGCGGGTTTCACCAATATCTGTGTCACCAAACAGACAAGCCAGAAAACCCGCCCCACCCAAGGATTAAATGGAATGAATTAGCTATTTTTCGGTGTGAGCGGACTTTGTTGGTGTAGTCGCGATTTCAATCGCCCAATCAATCTATATCTATAATCTTTCTCTGAATCTATATCACGATCGCGCCCATTATTCTACTGGCATCAAAATATCAACATAACCAGGAAATTGATCCCATATTATCACGATCGCGATCATACTTCCGACAAGTAGGAACTATTGGCAAATTGCCCCTAACCGATGTTATCTCTTCACCACCTCAATGAGATCCCTCGGACAACAAAAAAGCCAGAAACCCTATTTTTGATTTGAACTAGCAAAAGTTTCAAGAATGTGATAAACTTTTTATTATCACCTGAAATGACATTCAATAAAATATCTTCAGGAAAAATGTTATATTACTTAACATTTTCATAATTTAACCTTTTCATAACCAAATCTTTACCTTTCCATAACCTTTAACCGATAGGATAGGAGGCAACTCGCCATTTGTCAAAAAAAATGGGAGAATAGTGAGTGGATAATGTTTAATAAAGTAACATATACCCTGATCCGCGACCAGCCATCAACGGCTTTATCCCTATATCATCTGTATGAGGAAATTAATCAGATTGTGCGTGTGTCTGTGGGATGGATGAGTGAAGGATTCTAAATACCTCACGGGTTGCGATCGCGCCTCAGACAAAAATAAACGCGATCGAGAAAAACAACACCAAAGGAAATCTTGAACCCACCATCATTAAACATTACGACGAACCTTATTTATGTATTCTGTGGAATTAAGCGAGACACCGGGGGGACCGGTTGGACAATCTATGGGACACATTGGGCGTATTTTCCTATTAGAAACTGAAGAATTATTACGAGAAATGCTTGCCTTAGCCTTGGAAGAACAAGGTTATGAAGTTGTGGTTGCCCTCGATGGGCGAAATGTGCTGCCCATGCTTCAAGGTTCTGCTTTTAATCCCAATGAATTGTCATTCAACCTGTTAATTATGGACTCCATTAATGGGTTGGATCTGTGTCGAATGTTACGACATCAAGGAAATTCCGTACCAATTTTAATTATCGGTGCGAGAGGAAGTGCCAATAATTGTGCATTTTATCTGGAAGCGGGTTCCGATGATTACCTAACAAAACCCTTTGGGATGAGGGAATTTATCGCGCGTTGTCGAGCCTTAATGCGTCGTCAACGTCTGGGTCAATTACCTCAACCAGTGATGTTACAATATAAGGCAATTACCCTTTATCCTGAAGAATGTCGGGTGATGATTCGTGGTGAAGAAGTGAAATTATCTCCCAAACAATTTCGGTTACTAGAACTATTTATGAGTTATCCTCGTCGTGTTTGGTCCCGCGATCAATTATTGGATCAAGTTTGGGGACCCGATTTTCTCGGCGATAGTAAAACAGTCGATGTTCATATTCGTTGGTTACGCGAAAAATTAGAATTAGATCCCAGTCAACCCGAATATATTATTACAGTACGGGGGTTTGGCTACCGATTTGGTTAATCGTCAAATAATTTTATTTCAGTCTTTAATAGATAAAACATTGAGGTGTTTTATTGAACGCGATCGAAAGATTTAATTTTTAGACAAAGATTCGTAGGTTGGGTTGAGGCTCCAAACCCAACCCATTCAAGGGGTTAAGTATCCCTCAACCCAACCGACAAAAAGGGGATTTTTCCGGTGCAATTTCCGACGAATTTTCGCGCCCCCCAACCCACCCTAAAATTAGTTAAATCGAGACAAAAATGGTGGGTTTGGGGAATTTTTCCGGTGCAATTTCCGACCAATTTTTCGCCCCCTAACCCACCCTACATAGGATAAAATTAGGCGTTATCATAATATTGACAAGTCGCGCAGGGACCCGACGGATTTACCGCACAACGAAGCATTTCCGAAAGGGCATTATAACGACAACTCGCGTCACCAATGATCCAACGTCCCTCGATCAAAGTTTTCTCCGTAGGGCGTTGGGCTGCCTGCACATAAAGATCTATTTTCTGTAAACGATAGCGACCTGATTTTAACTGATAACGGTGATGTCGCTCTAACACCGCGTAAGTTTTTCCTTCCCAATCCAAATAATTCCCCGGTTGGGGAGTCCAATCTAATTGCACTTTTCCCAATGATTGACGGGGGTGCGTTAAAATAACCTCTGTGGGTAGAGTATCTGGTTCCATCACAATATTGGGCTGACGTTATTAACTGGATAATATGGCACGGATTTTAATTTGACATCCTCCCCGGCCTGAAGGCACAGGGATTCCTACTAGAACAAGCTTAATTGCTCAAACTTATCCTTTTGGTGGGTTGACGCTTTGGGCTGCGCCCATGCTACGCAAACACTGGAAATTGCTATCTTTTTAGGGACAGTCTTACTTTTCCTCCGACATCCGTTTTGAGTCTCGGATTGCCCACCCGCGACTAATATATTTATGGCAGCATTTACATCTCTATCGTGGATTTCTCCACAATTAAGACAAGTCCATTC
>JBEDKD010000310.1:0-2692 GCA_041172365.1 Cyanobacteriota bacterium
CTGGGGAATAGGTGGTTTTTTAGCTCAAACCTAACACAGCCGATAACTATTTTCTGTTAAGCTCTTTCTTCTCTCTCCCATCTTCACCACCCACACTCAAAAAAAACGCAAAAAACTCTCTCTGTGTCCTCTGTGCCTTTGTGGTTCATTCCCAATTAATAATAAGGAAAAAAACATGACAAATTGGATTATTTTAAATATAGCCTTGTTAGTTGTTGCCTATTTATTAGGTTCTATTCCCACAGGTTATCTCGCGGGTAAATTGTTATTAGGTATTGACATCCGCGAAGTCGGTTCCGGTTCCACGGGCGCGACAAATGTCTTAAGAAATTTAGGCAAGGTTCCCGCGGTTACGGTTTTATTAATTGATGTCTTAAAGGGAGTCGGCGCGATCGCGTTAATTCGTTATATCTATTCTCTGAAAATCATGGCTGATTTAGGGGCTTATGTGGGGATAGAAGATATCCGCGTACAATTACCTTGGATAGTCACTTTAGCCGGGTTTGCGGCGGTTTTAGGACACAGTAAGTCGATTTTTTTAGGCTTTACGGGGGGTAAATCCGTAGCTACCAGTTTAGGGGTTTTATTAGCCTTATCTTGGCAAGTGGGATTAGGGACATTTGGTATTTTTGGTCTAGTTTTAGGGATTTCGCGCATTGTTTCTTTGAGTTCAATTATCGGCGCGATCGCGGTTTCCGGTTTAATGTTTGTCTTTGCTCAACCCTTAGCTTATCAATTATTCGCGATCGTGGGTGGAATTTTTGTAATAGTGCGTCATCGTGGTAATATTGAGCGCTTATTAAAAGGAACCGAACCCCGTATTGGCGAAAAACTAGAAACCGCGAATAACGAATCAAATTAAGGAATAAAGAAGAAGGAAGAAGGAAGAAGGAAGAAGGAAGAAGGAAGAAGGAAGAAGGAAGAAGGAAGAGGGTGCATCTCATTTTTGCAAATATGTCTGTAGTAGGGGCGTTGGCGTAGCCTGCGCGCAGCGCGTAGCATGACCGCAGTAAATATCAAATTACAACTAATAACCTATATACCGGAATGCTTCGCCCTCTCTTCAAAACTGAGATGCACCCAAGGAAGAAGCAAGAAGGAAGAAGGGAGAAGGAAGAAGGGAGAAGGAAGAAGGAAGAAGGGAGAAGGGAGAAGGAAGAAGGAAGAAGGAAGAAAAATTTACGCGTAATAGTTTATCAAAGAAACGCGATCGGGGTTGACTATCAGAAAATATCCCTTGAGGTCCATGCCAGTCCGCCCAAACCGTTCATCATCTCCCCCCGTCAAAAATAGTCACATTCATAACGGCAAACAAAAATTCAAACGTCACGAGTGTTGTATACTTTGTGCCTTCGTGTCTTAGTGGTTCATTTTATTTCCCGTACTTATCGCCAAGGAGACAACATTGGCTCCTTCATAGAACCGAAAGCCTTACCGGGCAAAGGAAATAAGTCCATTTTTAGCAGTTTTCTTGTCCAAGTCCGGGGAAAAATAAGAGCAAAGGCAGGCTAATCCTGCCCTACAAGAGTTTTTGGAGATGTCTTATCATCGTGAAATCTACATGAGCCAAGTCAACCAGAGTGATACGCCCTTGATCAGTATGTTAATCTAAAGAACGGAGCAAGTGTGGTGACACTCCCCTACCCAGGTATTTAATTATAGTATGTGACATCAGTGATTACCCTTACCCTACTACATCCTACCCAATCAATACCCGTTCAAAGTTGGAATTTTGAATCCGAATCCGTGATTCGGATTGGTCGGGCCAACGATAACGATGTCATTATTTATAGCGCGGTGGTTTCCCGTCACCATGCGGAGTTATGGAATAATCCGTCTGGTTGGGAGATTATCAATTTTGGTGTCAATGGCACTTATATTAATGATGAATCGATTATTCAGGCCCCTGTGGTCGAGGGGATGACCATCCGCCTTGGCAATTCCGGTCCCAAAATTCGTCTTCAACTTGGAGTTATAGATCCAGAGTTACGGAAAAAAACTCTAGCCGCCAAACGTTTACCTCTTTCTCACAAGGATGAATCGCTCACTGAGAAAGAAACTTTGCTGACTCGTCGTCCTACCATTAGCACTGATATTATGATTCAAAATGATGCCGTAACCCAAGCTGATTTTGATTAAGTCATTACCCGCTCTCGGAAACTCACCCAAACCTACCCCAGTCGAGTTTGAACTCAAGATCGGTAGGTTTGGGCGGCGCTTCTTGCTTCTTCAGCTCTTAGTATTTGAGGAATTTTAAAAGGTTTTAGCTAAATTTTTGTGAAGGAAATTATCCCCTTTCTGTTGTCGAATTGAATCAAATAGTAGATGCAATAACAGATTGGGAGGACGATGGGGCCTTCGCCGTTTTCTAAATTATGGACTGGGTACAAGTTTAATGCGCCCCGCGTCCATTTCAGCCATCAACAATTCCAAAGCTTCATAATCAACATCAGAGATATAACCAAGTCGGGTAAGCTCATGATTAATCTCCTCTTCAATATCAGGTGTTAACTGCTGAAAGTAGAGGGCCTTCTCTACCATTTTGCGAATAACATCACTGGGCTGCATTTTACCGCCTCCTAAAACTATATAGTGTGCTATTGTCCGTTGACTACATCACTTAATCCGTGATTTCCAGAGAATTTCCCCGTGATTTTTATCACTGGGTAATGGGTAATGGGTGATTGGGGAC
>JBEDKD010000311.1:0-4523 GCA_041172365.1 Cyanobacteriota bacterium
TTTAGAAGAAGAGGATGAATATGGCATTTTAAGGCCGACTGCTTATGCCATTAAAACCGCGATGAAATTAGTGATCGACTCCTATGATATTATGGGAGATAGCTTCCCTAAAGGTTCTCCGGGTACAGACGATCAAGGGAATATTACCATAGAATGGACTAACTTAGAACGCGATCGCACCATTCGCCTATTTTGTCCCTTTAATTCTGAGCAATCAATTGATATTTATCATCATAGCAGTGATGAATATGCTGTTGAGGATATTATATCTGTTTCCTCCTTAGTTAATTGGTTAAATTGGTTTAACGGGAGATGAGAGAAAAAAGTGAGGATTCACCCTTAGATATGGAAACTTTATCTGATAATACTCTTGTTTATCGCGCACTCCGAAAAGGTTGGATAGATCAGGATAATGGACTGATAAAAGCTGATGCTTTTTATTTGCGTAAACGTATTAATGAAGAGGGTATTTCTGTCAATTTTTCCTTAGCTCAATCATTAACTGTATTGAAAAATAGTGAGGGAGTCGCGAGTATTTCTGTGGGTAATATTCGTGAATTGGGTTTAGATGTGGTGCGTGACTCTTCTACTCATGCCAGTATCATCGGATTACCCTATCGTGAAGATAACCGTGCTAGGGCTGATGAATTAGCTCTTTTATTAGCCAGAAAGTCTCAAATTGTATGGCAACCTTAAGATGTGCATGATAGTCGAAACCACGATCGCGCCTCGGTATATCCCCCCAACCCGATCGCGCTTTTTGGCGATCTCTCAAAATTTTCCTGAAATTTTATCAAGAAATAACTAAAATTACCGATCCAAGTGTCCCCATAAGAGTTTAAACTAGAGAAAGTAGCCAAAAAAAAACAAATGAATACTATCCTAGACAACCTCAAAACCATAGACGATAAACTATCCCAACGTCATATCGACCTCGATCCGGCTGGTTACTTCATTATATATCTTGACCGAGACAAGGGATTAATTTGTGCCAAACATTATACAAATGTTATCGACGATCGCGGTTTAGCCATCGATCCCGAAACCGGGAAACCCATTCCCGCGAAGGGAAAAGTCGAACGCACCCACACCACAGTATTTACGGGACGCACCGCGAAAGAACTTTGTGTTAAAATCTTAGAAGAAACCCGCCCTACTCCGGTGACACTTCTCGATCACGCGGCCTATCTAGGACGGGAATTTGTACGCGCGGAATTTGCCTTATTAAATAGTCAAGAGTATGTGCAAGACTAATATGACAAAAACCCGGTTTCTTAGTAGATATTTCCTCAATTAGAAGAAAAACCTTGATACCAATAATAAGTCACCATCGGAATCACAGTCGCCAGCAGTAATAACACAATTACCGCGACAGTAGCATCGCCACCTTTGGTTTCTTCTGCTTTCTTGAAAGTGCCTTCCACTTTCACATTCTCTGTGACTTGAGGCGGGCCTGGATCGGGTTCCCCTGATAACACAATCGCGACGCGATCGGCCACAGCTACTACCGCCTCATTATATTTATCACCATCGCGCAGAGGAATTTGTAAACTTTCCTCATTAACACTCTTGGCAATATCAGGAGTTAAGAGGGATTTTACCCCATCTCCTGTGACTAACGCGCTATTATTTGTGATTTTATCTAATACCAAAAGTGTTTGATTTTTACTGGTTTCCGGTGTGGGAAACCATTTATCAAACAATTTTTGGGCAAAAGTGTCAATAGTTTCGCCATAGTCAAGACGACGAAATGTGACAAATCGGACTTCATAGCCGGTTTTTTCGGCTAAAGTTTCCAAACTTTGGCTAAGATTGGTTTCGGTACTGCGACTGAGTATGTCACCTTGATCAATTACCCAAGTGCGATCGCCCGATGCTACCGTAGGCATATCATAAATACCAGTCGCGATCGCGTCGGTTGCGAAAACTTGACACCCAAACAGTAAGACAACAACGGCGAGGATCAGACGTTGTAGCCAAGTTCGGATTGGGGAAAAGGGAAAAGAGTATATTTGCATTCTGTTGATCCTAAAACAGACTTTTCCCCAACATACACTAACTAGGGGACAAAGGATTGAAGAAAGCTTTACCCTGAAACAATACCTTCCCCATTTCTTTGTGGGTTGGGTTTCGCTTTCCCCCCGCCTCAACCTACATGAATCCTTTTTTAGCTTTGGCGAAGGTATTGCTTAAACCAAAGGAGAAGAAGGTGTCAAAACCGAGAAAGACGCTAAACTAAAAAAAGGGTTTAGGCTGTACAAGGCAAAAAGAAGATTATGAAAAGTTCTTGGAAACACTCATTGATGGCACATCTGACGCACAGTAATAACAAACCGGGTCCCCATAATCAACAAAACAAGAGCGTGATAGCTGCGCGATATCTTACGCGGCTCCTCGCGAGTTGGGTGATTTCCCAAGGGGTATTATTCGGTGTCCCCGTTTTGGCAGAAAATCCCCAACAGTCCCTAAGTTACAGCCAACTCCTCCAGCAAATTGAGCAAGGCAAAGTTAGCAAAATTGAATTAGATCCCCTGCAACATACCGCGAAAGTCCGACTAGAGGGGCAAAAAAATAACGAACCCATGAAGGTTGTCACCTTATTTGACTCTAACGAAGAATTGATCAAAGAGATCCGCGCCAAAGGGGTTGAATTTGAGGTGAAAACCTCCCCCGATAATAGCGCGATGATGGGTTTGATGGTTAATTTCCTGGTAATTTTCATTGTCTTGGCGCTGTTAATGATGATTTTGCGCCGCTCCACCCAATCTCAAGGCAATGCTTTAAACTTTGGTAAATCCAGGGCTCGTTTCCAAATGGAAGCGAAAACTGGTATCATTTTTGATGATGTCGCGGGCATTGAAGAAGCGAAGGAAGAATTACAAGAAGTTGTCACTTTCCTGAAAAAACCGGAACGCTTTACCGCGATCGGGGCAAAAATTCCCAGAGGGGTATTATTAGTCGGACCTCCAGGGACGGGTAAAACTCTTCTCGCGAAGGCGATCGCGGGGGAAGCGGGAGTACCATTCTTTAGTATTTCCGGTTCCGAATTTGTGGAAATGTTTGTGGGAGTAGGAGCATCGCGAGTGCGAGACTTATTCCGTAAAGCCAAAGAAAACGCGCCTTGTTTAGTATTTATTGATGAAATAGACGCGGTAGGCCGTCAACGGGGCACGGGTATTGGTGGCGGTAATGATGAACGCGAACAAACCCTGAATCAATTGTTAACAGAAATGGATGGATTTGAAGGCAATAATGGCATTATTATTATTGCCGCGACAAACCGCCCCGATGTTTTAGATATGGCTTTATTACGGCCCGGACGTTTTGATCGTCAAGTTACTGTCGATTTACCGAGTTATAATGGACGCGTAGGCATTTTACAGGTTCATGCGCGTAATAAGAAGTTATCCCCAGAGATTTCTTTAGAAACAATTGCGCGTCGCACTCCGGGGTTTTCCGGGGCGGATTTGGCGAATTTATTGAATGAAGCCGCGATTTTAACCGCACGTCGTCGTAAGGAAGCTGTGACGAATTTAGAAGTTAATGACGCGTTTGATCGAGTCACGATTGGATTAGCATTAAATCCTTTAATGGATAGTAAGAAAAAGTGGATGACTGCCTATCATGAAGTCGGACACGCGTTAGTCGCGACGTTGTTAAAAAATGCCGATCCCGTGGAGAAAGTGACGATTATTCCGCGATCGGGGGGCGTAGAAGGGTTTACCAGTTTTACTTTTGATGATGAGATGTTGGACTCCGAAGGCTTACGCAGTCGTGCTTTATTATTAAATCGGATTACAGTCGCGTTAGGGGGACGTGCCGCGGAAGCTGAAATTTATGGAGACGACGAGATTGATACGGGTGCGGGGAGTGATATTCGTCGGGTGACGACTTTGGCGAGGGAAATGGTGACGTTATATGGGATGTCGGATTTAGGTCCCGTCGCGTTGGAAAATCCCAATCATGAGGTATTTTTGGGACGTGACTGGGGTTCAAAGGTGGAATATTCCGAAGAATTAGCCGCGCAAATTGATCGACGGGTGAGAGCGATCGCGTTTCATTGTTATGAGGATGCACGGCGCATCATTCGGGAAAATCGCTCCTTAGTGGATAAGTTAGTAGAGATGTTATTGGAGTTAGAAACGATTGAGGGCGATCATTTCCGTGAAATTGTCGCGCAATATACGTCTTTACCTACGAAGGAGTTAGTTTCTCGATAAGTTTGGGGACACGGCTTTGCCGTGTCTTTTTTTTATTTGAACCACAAAGGCACAGAGTACACAGAGAAAGAGAGAAAGAGAGGGTGGTTAAAGGTTGGGTTTTTTCTAAGTTTTTGGAGGTTGTCTTTTGCCTTTGATTAGAGCATATTTGTGAACTCGATTTCTTTGTTTTTTTATAGGATAATTTTTTTTTAACCGCAGATAAACGCAGATAAACACAGATGGGTTTTTCTCAGAGATTGGGGGGTTTATTATGGAATTTCACGGTGGGCTGGGGATGGTTGATCGGGGTTATTCCTGGGG
>JBEDKD010000312.1:0-7026 GCA_041172365.1 Cyanobacteriota bacterium
AATATGTTTTTCCAAAATCTGTAAACTCATAAATTTTACCCAAAAAACATCAAAATATTTTAGCGAAGGCCTTTCACCAACAGAAGTTTTAGAGGCGACCGCGATAAAGGCTGTCCGTTCAAGAGTCATAATTAGGAAGAATAAAACTAAGTTTAACAGAAAGTTTTACCATAACCGCGATTGCGCTGCGCGCACACTACGTGAACGCTATTAATTAAATGTTAAAATAAAATAAAAACAAGGTAATTAATTATGTTTACATTTTCTCCGCAACTTGCGAATAATTACTCTCCGACCAAAGATTATCAAGTTTCTCATTGGTTTGCGTCACCTAAGTTCGATGGAGTTAGAGCACATTACTTTCCCGGTGACGATTATATTCCCCAGAAAGGACTTTTTAGCAGAACCTTAAAGACTAAATTTGTAGGTCTCGAACATATTGAAGATGTGTTGAAGGACTTATTTAAAGACTTGCCTACGATCATAGATGGTGAATTATACATAGAGAATGAAGGGTTTGATAGTATTAGTGGAATAGTGAGAAAGAGTAAAAAAATTAACCCCCTTGATAAGCAAAGAGTAAAATTTCATGTATTTGCTTTATGGCAGTACGGTCATAAATTTATTGATACAGAAACGATGATTACCACCTTGAGAGATGAAATTCCCACAAATCAGACTTCGGTGATCGCGGTAGATTACACGAAAATAGAAAATAACGCGATCGCCATTCAAGAATATCTCGAAAAGATTAAAAATGATGGTATCTCTCAAGAAGGAATAATGTTAAGACACCCGACTTCCGCGTATGACACAGCGCGATCGAACGATTTATTGAAAGTCAAGAATTTTGAGAAAAATATTTTCACTATCACAGGATTTACCAAGGGAACCGGAAAGTATAAAGATTCTCTAGGAAATCTTAAATTCTCAGGAATGATTAATAATCAAATTGTTAATGGTAAAGTGGGTACAGGATTTTCGGATATTGAACGACGAAATCTGTGGCAAAATCAATCGGATTATTTAGGGAAAACAATCGAACTTGTTTATATGAGTTTCACTAAGAACAATTCTGTAAGATTTCCCGTTTTCTCTAAAATGATTGGGTAAAATTAACCGCGATCACCACAACGGCGATCGCGGTTTCTATTTACTTATTATAAAGACGTTGACGTAGCCGGAGCGCAGCGCAATCCCGGTTTAAAAATCTTCATCTTCATCATAATCCTCTTCATCTTCATCATCTTCATCTATTGCAGAAATAACTAAATCATCAAAATCATCATCAGCCATAGCACCGGGATTGGGCTGCGCCCATGCTTCGCAAACATCAAAATCATCATCATCAGGCATCGCACCGGGATCATAATTATCTATTTCATTATGTTCAAATTCTTGTATTTCACGAGCTGATTGTTCTAAATCTTCTTCAGATATTTCACTAGCTTTTGGTATTCTTAGTTCAAATTTCGTTACCATAAATTTCTCCTAAAACCTTAATCACTCTACTTTAACATAAACTACAACCATTTGTCAAGGTTTTATGAGAATCCTTTAAAATAGAATGTATTAAATCTTTAATTTTGCTTAAATTCTGAGTTTTAGTGGAATAAGGTAATGTTAGAAGTTCTCCCTCAGAATAGATATCTATATTTTCATCGGGTGATATAAATATATACCAATTTTCTACTTGAATTAGGGAAAAAAGATTGAGTTCATCTTTATCATAAAACTCATCAAATTTCCCACAATAAAGAAAACCTGATGAGAGAAGTGCGATCGCGACTTTCTTAAATTCTTTATTTTTTCCTTTAAACCAAGATTCTTTGACCATAATTTCTCTATTAAACTTCCTTAATATTAACTCCATTATTCCTGGCTAATTGGGAGTTAAATTAAACAATAATTTCCGGTTCCATTTTTTCTCTAGCCATTATAATAGAATTAGTCATTTTTGTAAATACACACCATGTCACATTTTACAACAATTAAGGTCAAAATAAAAAATGGAGAAATTCTCCATCAAGTTTTGAAAGAATTGGAATATCAAGTAGAATGTAATACGAAAGTAAGGGGATATCGAGGGGATACAATTGAGGCCGAATATGTCATCAGACAGTCAAATGGTTTTGATCTGGGATTTCGTCGTAATGGAGAAGATTATGAGTTAGTCGCAGATTTTTGGGGAGCGCGAATTAATCAACAACAATTTATTAATTCGATCGCGCATAAATATGCCCATAAAATGTTAATAAGTTCCGTACAAGAACAAGGCTTTAGTGTAGAAGAAGAGGAAACATTAAAAGATGGTACGGTGAGAGTGATAGTGGGTTGTTGGGTGTAAAACGAAGTGAAATTTCATTGATTCTAGTCAGAACAAATTCTGACCATAATCAATGAATATCGCGATCGCTTTTAGAGTTTCTATTTCTTCATGCTCAAATTGATAAAGTTCTTCTGCCGTTGGGAACGCATAAGGCAAATTTGCCCAAACGGAACATATAGAACAATTAGCTTCTAAACCGATTAAATAATTGGCTAAGAGAAAGAAGATCGAATCCAATACTTTTAGATCGCATTTTTCAAATCTTTCTCTATCTATTCCCAGAGAAGAAAATGCCCAATATTTTCCCGTTTCCTTGTAAACCAGTTTAGTCGATAAAGTTCTAGGCTTGGGTGCATATTCTAATAATTTAAACGAATTTGTTTCTAATACCCATTCTGGCGAATTTTGAGATTTCAACATAATCGGTTCCTTTCAATTGATCAGGGATAGGATAATTTTCTGAGTTCTGAGAAAATCTGGTTCTGATTCTTTATTATATAACTAATTTTCTCAGAACTCAAGTTTAGAGATTATTCAGGATTTAATGAATTGATTTTTTGTTGACATAATTCCCAATTCTTAAAGAATCCCAATTCAGGAATGATGTGAGGAAGTTCATCTTCGATAAAACCGATATAAAATCCATGATTCCGATAAGGAATTGGTTTTAATTTTTGATGATTGAATTTGAACATTGTCTTTTTCTTCATAATTGTCTTTTCCCGATCAAGGCAATTGTGTTTATCAAAAATTCTTCCAAATTTTCCCAGAAAGGATCAGGGAAATTGTCATGGGACAAACATTGAATTGTTTAGCAATTTCTTTAGAAGTTAGTTCGGAATTGAACAAAAGTCTTTTTATTTCTTTAACTTCCGCGATCGATAATTTAGCATTAGGATGAGCTTGTTTTTTTTTCTCTGGATTCAACTTTAATTTTTGTTTAATAAGATGAGTCGGATTAATACATTGTTTGTGAAAACAAGAAAGTACCCTAATTTGTTCGGAAATTCCGAAGTAATTTTCAATACTTTTTCTTTTCAAATACGAAAGTTTATTACGACCCACCTTTTTTTCAACAATCCAACATTCTTGAAAACCGGGTAATTGAAAATCTTTAGAAGGGGAAGGAGGAAATAATTTAGCCTCAATTACCCATTTCGGTAAATATGAATCAAACATTGATGTTCTCCTTAAATTACATGAAAAACTTATCAGCGATCGCGGTGAGTTTAATTACATGAAAAACTTATCAGCGATCGCGGTGAGTTTATCGTACAATCGCGATCAATTTTTAATCAAAGCGATTCCGCCTTTGGCGGATGATTCGCCAACACGATTAAAGATTAATTTTCTGGAAAAAAGTATTGAGATTTCTTAGCTAAATAAGAATCGTTATCAGTTTTTGTTACAACCAATAATTCGTTCTTAACCAATTCAATTTGTTCTTGAGTTAAACCGACGAATCCATCGTAATTTCCATCACCCACAATAAGAACTTGTCCATGAATTAATTCTCGACTATTAGGGATAAGACAACTCGGTTGACAATTGGGATTTCCTAAGAAATTGTCATCAAAAACCATGACAATTTGAGTATCGGAAAATTTATCAAAAATGAAATCATAAACCGAAGATTCGCCTTCGACTCCAACTAGATTCTGTATCAATTCCATAGTTAATTCCATATCCGAAACTTTAACGGAACCTTCGTTAACAATTAAAAAAGTCATACATTTTGCCCAACAAACATCAACTTTTAGTGAAACATTGAAAAACAAAAGTTGAGAACGCGATCGCCAATAGTACACGATCGCGTTTCGATCTTAGTTAAAGAAATTCATTGCAGGATAACCGATTAAAATTCCATCAACCTTGTTAAAAACCAATAATTCTCGCATAACAATTTCCAGTTGAGCCGGACTCAAACCAACCGTTTCAGAGTTGTTGACTCCAACCGCTAAAACTTGTCCATGAAGAATTATGGCTTTGGGAGTAATACAACTTTCCACACAATCAGAATTATTTAGGAAAGAATCATCACAAACCAAATCAATATTAGGGTCTGAAAATTGATTTCTGACCATTTCTATGTAAGATTGTTCTCCTTGAACTCCGACGAGATTTTGCATTAATTTTAAAGACAATTCTTGCTCTCCTAAAGTAACAGAACCTTGATTAATGATTAGAAACATGAGAAAACCTCCTCAAACATCAACAAATATTGGTGAAACGTTCTAAAAACGAAGAATTTAATGTTGCTCTAATTCCAAAGATCCCCAACTATCCCAACCTTCACGACGTTGACGGGCAAAAAGCTCAATGGAATTTCCTCCCAATTTTTCGGCTAAAGGATAAGCCAGAGTTTCCCAAAATAATTGGGGTTTTTCCGAATGTTGTCCAAGGGGAGCAAAAATGACGTTTGAGATATTAGTAAAACCCAAAGTTTTTAACGATAAAGCTTTCCCTTTGATTCCAAAAAGTAATTGCTCTGTAGCATTTCTGCCGTTATGTCCTAAGCCTATTCTTAGTTTTGGAGGGGGATAAACCAATAAATTTTGATCTTCATTTTCGACAAAATTTGGAGATTTACTATCTTTCGTTACTTTGACCCAAGTAAACAGAGATTTATACTCAAAACCCCATTGTTTCAGACATTGAAAAGCCAAGGGTAAATGAGCATTTGTTGACCAAAGAAATAAGTAAGCCTCCGATGCCGCGATCGCGCCTATTGGCATATCTAAAATCTGTTGATCCGACATGGATGGATAAGGACAACGACCGCGGTGACTTTTATCTGTTTCCCGAAGGTTATATGCCCACGGAGGGTCTATTACTATCAGACTATATTGCCCCATATTAATTTGAGGCAGGTTTGGCAGAATGGAGGTCGCGATCGTGAGTTTTAATTGTCCAACTTTATCCGACTTTTTGTAGGTTTTAGAAACCATGATTTTTACCTTAAAAACATCAACCCATTTTGGTGAAGCGTTTCACCGACAGAAGTTTACTTGATATGTTTCCAAGATTTACCATTGATGATTTGTCCGATCGCGGATTTAGAAACATCAAAAAGTTGGGCGATTTGCGAGTAAGATAAATCGGAATTAAAGAAAAGATGACGAATTCGTTTAACTTTCTCTGGATTAAGTTTAGCCGAATGATGTTGCTGACCTTTGTGATTGTATTTTTTCAGATTTTGTGGCAAAGGATTTCTCTGATCCCATAAAGGAATAATAAAATGTCGGGGATTCATACATTTATTATTCCCACAGGATTTGTAAATGTATTTACCTGACGGAAATTCTCCAAAATAAAGTCTATACATCAAATGAGAAGCCGTATAAGCTTTTTTAGCAAATTCAAATTGAATGATATTATTTTTATCATTTCTCATCAAGAGCCAACAATGATTAGAAATGATATCTAAATGAGGGGGATTAAATTCGGAAAGTACCGATTCGGGTAATAATTTCCGAAAACGAATTAGGGATTGATTTAATATTTGTTCGATTGATAAAATGGGGCGATATTTGATCATAAATCTCCTGATAAATGGCCTTCTCAACTTAATTCAAACAAAGTTGAATTAAGTTAAGAATAAATCAACTAAAGTTTTTGATGAGCACAAGTGTCGCAAATCTCTTCATAATCGTCACTTCCCCCATAACACCAAGGCATTAAGCGACCGCAACATGGACACTCAAAAATATCACCGGGTTTACACCCAATACAGAAATAATTTTGACCTTTCCATTCGTGACAAAGTAATGGGCGAATGCCTAAAACTTTTAAGGTTAATTGAGCCGTGTTGAAGAGAGTAATTGGTAATTTATTCATGGATTTACCGGAAAAAACATCAACCCATTAAGGTGAAAACGTTTCAGCAACCAAAGTTTAATTATCTACTTCAAGAGAAACAGAGTTAAAACTTATAAACGACTCAACTTTGGTGGCATTTTTGGCTCCAGACTTAGTAGACCAATCTTTGAGAGAATCAATTTGAGACTTAGCGATTTGGGAAAGAGGAACGGTGGAAGCGATCGCGCTTAAAATATCATTGATTTCAAATTCTCGTTCCTGACTAAATCCTAATTGCATAGCTTCATAAATGACTTGTTCAATTTCCGCACCAGATAAATCGGAAGAACGTGAACCCAGAAGATAAAAATCAAATTCATTCAGGCGATTGGGACGTAATCGACTAAGGTGTACTTGAAAGATTTTCTCGCGTTCTTTGCGATTGGGCAAATTGACAAAGAAAATCTCATCAATTCTGCCTTTTCTTATCAACTCAGCCGGAAGTAATTCAACATTATTGGCTGTAGCGACAATGAACACCGGGGTGGTTTTTTCTTGCATCCATGTCAATAAAGTGGCTAAGACTCTTCGAGATGTTCCTGAGTCTCCATCCGATTGATTGTATGAAAAACTTTTTTCAATTTCATCTATAAAAAGGACACAGGGCGCGATCGCTTCAGCTAATTCGATAACTTTTCTAATTCGACTTTCACTTTCCCCAACAAGACTCCCAAAACAACGTCCGACATCTAATCTCAATAAGGGTAATTTCCAAGATGCCGCGATCGTTTTAGCAGCTAATGATTTCCCGGTTCCTTGAATCCCGGCTAACAATATACCCTTGGGTGCGGGTAAGCCATAATCACGAGCGGCATCAGTAAAAGAGCGCGATCGTAACT
>JBEDKD010000313.1:0-3731 GCA_041172365.1 Cyanobacteriota bacterium
ACTTGGTTGCCGGTTATTTGTCAGAATCCTGCTGAGGAGCCGGTGAGTTGGCAAGAACTTGTAGGAGTAAAGTTAAGTAGAGGTGAAGAAGATTGTCAACAGGCAGAAATTAATGACCATATTGATCTCCTGGCGAAAACAGTCGTTAATGTTCCGGTAAACGAACCGGAAGTTAAAGCTATAGCCTATCGCCAAACAGCAGTTAATTTAGTTATCCTCACACTGGGAACTGGCGATTTTAATAAAGGATTTCCGTCTGTAACTGCTCAAATTTTGACTGAGGGGGACAGATTGCCAATTCAACAAAATCCAGGTAAATTGCTACCAGCACCAGAGATAGTAGAAGTTTATCATCATTGGCAATCACAATATAACCGTTTTATGGAAGAACATAAAAAATTAAGCCGGATGCAGAAAAAGCCAGCATCAGTAACAAATGCTTCTGAACTTAACCTTAATCAATTATCTGAACAACTAGAAGAAAAACTAAATAAATGGCTCAATTCCGAGCAATTTCTACCAATTGATAGAATCTTGCGCGAGAGATTCAATCGCTCTGACGAAATCCAGGTAATCATCCAATCAGAAAATATTGATGTTCGCCGACTTCCTTGGCATCTATGGGATTTTCTCAAGCCTTACCGCAAAGCTGAAATTGCTTTAAGTTCACCTGTTTATGACCGAAATTTAAAAACTTCTGTCACTAGAAACCAAATCAGAATTTTATCAATTTTGGGCGATGATAAAGGAATTGATATCGAAAAAGACAGACAGTTACTTACCCAATTTGATCCACAAGCAGCCTTTCTTGTCAAGCCTAACCGCCAAGAATTAGATGCACAATTGTGGTCAGAACAAGGCTGGGACATCCTCTGTTTTTCCGGTCATAGTTCTAGTGAAATGGATGGTAGTAACGGTTATATTTCTATTAACGACACCGAAAAAATTACAATTCCTGAGTTAAAAAATGCCTTAACAACTGCGATCGAACGGGGTTTACAGATTGCTATTTTTAACTCCTGTGATGGTTTAGGATTAGCCAATCAACTAGCCGCGTTACACATTCCTCAAATTATTGTCATGCGGGAACCTGTACCCGATCGCGTCGCCCAGGAATTTTTAAAACACTTCCTCACCGCTTTTGCCAGTGGGAAATCATTTTATTTATCAGTGCGAGAAGCCAGAGAAAAACTGCAATCTTTAGAAAAATATTTTCCCTGTGCATCTTGGTTGCCGGTTATTTGTCAAAACCCCGCGGAAATTCCCCCAACTTGGGAGTCATTACGCCGTAGTTTGTAATGATAGCCCTGTGCGTGGGAATGAGGTACAAGCCAGAAACCCCGGTTTCTATTGCTCGCAAATGTACCTCACCCAACGGAAAACTCCTATATTCCACACCTTATGATCTAAAGAGGATTTGGCAGTGCGCGCCTCTCAACTATCTCAACTTTGTCTCAACTTTTTGCATAACATTCAATTCTGGCAACGATAAATAGAGATAAGGCAAAAATACAAGGAATTTTAATATCGCGGCTTCGGAAATTGTGTCAAGAAACCCTGTTTCTACCCTTTCACACGGGCCTCAAGAAACCGGGTTTCTCGCTTTATCTATGGATATAAATCGAGAATTTTGTGAAGAAACCCGGTTTCTCATCCCCTCGTATTTCTCATATAGTTACTACGCGTCACAGTACCGATTTCAAGGGGATTGTACCTCATTGCATCTGTAATGGTTTTTGCCTAATTTCTTCCTTATGCTATCAGTGAAACTTAAACTAGAGAATAGCATTAAATAGATAACCCACACTAATGATACCAAGGGTAACAAGGGTGACAAAAGTGATGAGAAGTTGAGGACGTAAAACCTTACGAAGAATTACCATTTCCGGTAAAGATAAGGCTGTAACAGCCATTGTAAATGATAACACCGTACCCAGAGGCATTCCTTTATTAACTAAGGCTTCGGTAATGGGTAAAACTCCGGCAATATTCGCATATAATGGAACTCCGATCGCGGTAGCAATGGGAACGGCAAAAAAGTTATCTTTTCCCGCGACTTGAGTAATAAAATCCCCAGGGAGATAACCATGAATACTCGCGCCGATCGCGATGCCTCCAACCACATAGGGCCAAACGGATTTAAAAATTTCCGTCGCGGAATATTTGCCCTCCTCGATACGTTCTTTCCATGTCATTTTTATGGTAAAATCATTCTGCTCATCTAGGGAATTTTGACGATTTTTTTGTAATTCCCAGACAAAGGGCTCTACCCATTTTTCTAATTTCATTAATCCGATGATAAAACCAGCCGCGATCGCTAAAATCACCCCAAATCCAATATACATTAACGTCACTTTTAAGCCAAATAAACCCCAGAGTAAAATTACCGCGACTTCATTCACCATTGGCGCAGAAATCAAATAAGAAAAAGTGACACCCAGGGGGACTCCCGCTTCGAGAAACCCAATAAATAGGGGAACCGCAGAACATGAACAAAAAGGTGTTATAATTCCTACAGTAGCAGCGAGAATATTACCAAAAATCGTGCGTTTACCCCCTAAAAAATCTCTCACTTTTTCCGGTTGTATAAAACTTTGAATTGTGCCTACAATAAAGCTAATCGTAATAAGTAAAGTGAGAACTTTGGGGACATCATAAAAAAAGAAATGAAGGCTAGATCCCAAATGGGATTTTAGGGGTAAACCTAAAATTTTGGTAACAATTTGGGTGGCTAACCAATCAAAGGGATAAAATAGATCAAACATCGTAATATCCTGAAATTGTATCCGAAGTTTTAGGATAGGCACGGTGGACTTTTTGCTACTTTTTTTGGGAAAAAATCACCAGGAAACCTACCCTACTTCAGTAATGAAATTTATACCGTTAATAAGGGTTGAATTTGTTCGGGAGAAATCACTTTTCCCTTACTAACAATTTTCCCATTAACCGCTAAAGCTGGAGTGCTCATTACTCCCCGTTTAGCTATTTCTATCTGATCCGTAATATGTTGCACTTCTGCCTCAATTCCCAGAGACGCGATCGCGCTTCTGGCATTTTCTTCTAATTGACGACATTTTTTACAACCCGATCCCATAATTTCGACTTTAATGGAAGTCATACAGTTTCTCCTTTTGTTAAAGATGTAATTAAGATTTCCACCCGTTGTTTAATTTCATCACGTACCCGATAAAATGTCTCAAGAGATTTGCCATCAGGATCATCTAATTGCCAATCTTCAAACACCTCTTGAGTCACCCATTCTTCAGGTAAATTCACCCCACAACCACACAAAGAAATTACCGCGTCATAATCTTCTGCCTGAAAATCACTTAAGGGTTTAGAAGATTGAATAGTGATATCAATTCCGGCATCAGACATGACTTCAATTGCTGTAGGATGAACCCGACTAGCTTCTAAACCTGAACTTGTTACAGAGATTTTATTCTCTCCTAATATTCTAGCAAATCCTTCCGCCATTTGGGAACGACAAGAATTTTTTTTGCACACAAACATGACTTTTTTCATAATGGGTAATCGGTAATCGGTAATCGTTAATGGGTTTCTGACTTCAGAATGATCACAGAAAATAAGGCTTTTTGTGCAGAAATTCCAGTTTTGTGTCTTAGTGCCTTAGTGTTTCAATGAAATTCCCCCAAATCAAGAGCAAATCTTAGTGTCTTAGTGCCTTAGTGTTTCAATGAAATTCCCCCAAATCAAGAGCAAATCTTAGT
>JBEDKD010000314.1:0-15197 GCA_041172365.1 Cyanobacteriota bacterium
TGTTTCCCCTGTTTTCGTTTAGAACCATTTCCCAAACTGATTAATCATATCGTTATTGGAAAAAATGAGATTCGTTATTCATTAGTCATAGAAATATCTTTTAATTTTTTGGATCAATCCATTATTTCTTATATTATATTAGTCTCAGGAGTTTTATCTCTTTCTTGTTTAATTCATTCCGTGGAAACTTGGGCGGATTTAACTAACGTAAATTTTCGTAATATTTACGAATTTAAAGTTTAGTTATTTGTCGGTTGGGTTGAATTTTAAGCTCTAGGTAATCTTAATGAATCTTAATTCAACCCAACCTACGATAGGATTGAGGTATAATCAAGATATTGAAGTGAGGTAACTCGGATGAAATTACTTTATCCTATTAAAGTTATTGATTGGGAATTAAGTCAGGAAAGTCCGACTTTGACAGGTTTAGAGGGATATATGGGTTTGCAAGCTTTGGTGAAACTTCAAGGAGTCCCCCTGGGCATAATCCAAGCCCCCATAACGGCTGGAATTTGTCAAAAAAAAATCTTAATAAAAGGGATTTTAGAACAATATCGTGATAAGATTCTCCCTTTTTTATTACTCAATGGATTTCTCTCTCAATCAGAAGGATTACGTTTAGAAGCTTTATTTGATTTTCCTTGGCCTCAGTATCAGGGTGAATTGCCTTTAGTGACTGTGGCTATTTGTCTGAGAGAATCAGTGGAAAATCTCGTCTTTTGTTTAGACTCTATTCGTCAATTAGATTATCCCTATCTTGATATTTTAATTATTGATAATTCTCCCCAAAATGAGGATACAGAAAAATTAGTTTCCCAATATCCTGAATTTCGTTATGTGCGGGAACCTCGTCCGGGTTTAAGTTGGGCAAGAAATCGGGCAATTTTAGAGGCGAAAGGGGATATTATTGCTTTTACTGATGAGGATGTGATTGTCGATCGCGCTTGGGTAAGAGCCTTAGCAGAAGTCTTTGGAGAAAACCCGGAAGTAATGGCAGTAACGGGTTTAGTCGTACCCTACGAATTAGAAACCCAAACCCAAGTATTATGGGAAAAATCACAATGGTTTGAGCGCAAATTTCAACAAAAATGGTATCACAGGGGAGAAGGGAAAACCCTGCCGAATGATTTATTCGCCACTTGGCAATTAGGCATGGGAAAAAATATGGCTTATCGTCGTAGTCTTTTTCACAGTCTCCCCTCTTTTAATCCCTCTTTAGGTGTGGGGACACCTTTCCCTGATGCCGAAAGTTTAGAAATGTTTTTTCAAGTGCTGAAAAACGGATATACTTTAGTTTATGAACCCCGTGCTTTCGTGCGTCACCGTTATCCCCAAAATCCCGAAAAACTAGATGAATTTTCAGGAAAATTTACCTCTATTTATGGATATTTAATTAGTAGTATTGTCACAGATAAAAAATATTTAAAAAAGGGTATATTGACAGGATTTAATTGTTTTTGTAAATCCTATTTTTCTCGTTTATTTCTAGTTTTAACCGGACCGAGTGAGTTTTCCCGTGATTTAATTGTGAGAGAAGGCATAGGAATTTTAGCCAGTTTGCCTAATTATCAAAAAGCCCGTGAGCAAAGCACAAAGATTAACTCAGAATTTGGAGATTTTCCTGATATTAAACAGGTAGTTTCAGAAGCCCCTCAAGTCGAAACAAAAACCGAAACCCGCAAAACCGACGCGATCGCGGTACGAATAATCAATCTGAATGAACCCCTCCAGCCCCTCACCGATGTCATTGACTATCGAGTTGTGCGTATTTTTGTCAAGTGGAATGGTTCACCCTTTGGCGAATTCGACATCATTAATAATTATTATCCCATCAGTATAAATCGCCTAGGGGAAAGCATTATGGAAAAATTCGGTCACGAATTATTGCCCCCCCCAGATATCAGCAACCATTCCCAGATAGAAACTTACCTAAAATTAGTATTACAACCGCCCCAAAAATTAGCTCCAGAAAGCGAAATATTCTCTCCAGTGATAATGCCCGAAAAATTATCACCAGAAATATCCGTTTCCATCGTGATCGCGACTTACGATCGACCCGACGGATTGAGAAACTGTCTCCAACACTTAATGTTACAGGAATCACCTCGGAAAATTGAAATTATTATTGTCGATAATCATCCCTCATCCGGTATTACAGAGCCCATAATCAAAGAATTTCCTGGGGTAATTTTAGTAAAAGAATCCCGTCAAGGTTTACCCTATGCTCGGAATGCAGGTATCCTCGCGAGTACAGGAGAGATTATTATCGCGACGGATGATGATGTGACAACACCTCCTGATTGGTTGGAAAAACTCCTAGGGCCTTTTGTCAGACCTGATGTTATGGTAGTGACGGGAAATGTATTACCCCTAAAATTGGAATACAAATCTCAATGTTTATTTCAAGCTTATGGAAAAGGGGGTTTAGGAAAGGGATTTAAGAGATTTGAGGCTAATAGTAATTGGTTTACGCGATTTTGGTGGCAAAGTGTCCCCACCTGGGAACTAGGCGCGACAGCTAATGCAGCTTTCCGGGCTGAGATATTTAGTGATCCTGAGATTGGTTTAGTCGAAGAAACCTTGGGCGCGGGGACACCCACGGGCGCCGGAGAAGACCTTTATCTATTCTATAAAGTGCTCAAAGCAGGTTATACCATAGTTTATGAACCCCGTGCCTGGTTGTGCCATGATCACCGCGCAGAAATGACGGCACTGCGTCGTCAACTTTACAATTACGGTAAGGGAAGCGCCTCTTATATGTGGTTGATTTGTCTGCGCGATGGGGATCTACGAATCTTAATTAATTTATTGTTAGGATTGCCTTGGTTTAATCTCAGGCGAATTATCCATCGTATCTTAGGTCGCACTCATCATCCCATTTCCTTAACTTTATGGGAAGCTCTGGGCCATTTACTGGGAGGTTGGGCTTTGTGGCAGTCTTATCAACGAGTGAAACGAGAAGGCCGAAGTCAACCTTATATTCCTGTGCGCGATCGCGTTAATATCTGAGAATTAAACTAAAAAATCAGCAAAAAAGAGTTGTAGGTTGGGTTGAGGCGCAAAACCAAACCTACCAATCAAGGCTAGGCAGAAAAAACCGGATTTCTGCTCCCTAAGTATAAAACCCAAGTTCCTCATTAAATTCCGAAACCCGATTTCTGGGTGCTTAATAGAAACTTATCCCCCTTTTTGAAATATGATTGTGACGAAAAAATCTAGCCAAACACAGTTCCGATGGGAACCACTTTATCTCTACGATCTCCTCAAACAACTGGTGATGCGAGATATTAAAATTCTCTATAAAAAGTCAATGTTCGGAGTCGCTTGGACTCTCATTAGTCCTCTCCTCCAATTAGCCGTTTTTGCCTTCATTTTTCGTCGGGTATTACCTGTCAAGATTGATCGATATACATCCTTTATTTTTTGTGGGTTACTGGTTTGGACATGGTTTCAGACTTCACTGGTTCATTCTACAGGATTAATTACAGGAAATCGCCCCATGATTCGGATGCCCGGGTTTCCGATCGCGATTCTCCCCATCGTCACAGTAATGACAGGAATGATTCATTATTTGATCGCGATTCCTGTCTTACTTTTATTAGTCTTAACTGACGGTGGATATCTTTCACCTTACTTGTTTATCTTACCCCTATTATTATTAATTCAGTTTAGTTTCACCGTAGGTTTAGCCTATCCTTTAGCAGCCTTGAATGTCACCTTTCGTGATACACAATATACGATTGGAGTGATTTTGCAAATGTTATTTTATATGACTCCGGTTTTCTATGATATTCAACATCTTTCCCCTCAACTTCAGTTTATCTATCGACTTAATCCTTTAGTCACCCTGCTCGAATCTTATCGGAATATTTTAATTTATCAAAAAGCACCGAATTGGGGATGGCTTTTGATAGTAGCCCTCGTCACCGCGATCATTAGTTTTTTGGGATATTATATTTTTCAGCGTCAGAGTGTGCGTTTTGTTCAGGAAATTTAATCAAACAAAAATAGGGAGAAAATTTGATGAAAGATGCCATTATTGTCGAAGGTTTAGGAAAAGAATTTCCTCGTTATCATGCCAAGCGACCTAATACGATTATGACCGCGGTTTTGTCGGGTATGCGACATCTCAAAGCCCAATCTCGTTTCTGGGCTCTACGCGATATCAGTTTCTCGGTAGCTCCGGGTAAAATGTTAGGAATACTCGGTCAAAATGGTGCGGGAAAATCGACTTTATTACAATTAATTGGCGGTGTAGGTGTTCCCGATGAAGGTTCCATTCAAGTTAATGGACGTATTGGCGCGTTATTAGATTTAGGGGTAGGATTTCACCCGGAATTGACGGGTAGAGAAAATGTTTTTGTCGCGGGTGTTGTCGCGGGTTTAACGGAAAAAGAAGTGAGGCGAAGGTTTAATGATATTGTGGAATTTGCGGAGTTAGGGAACTTTATTGAAAATCCTGTGCGGACTTATAGCAGTGGGATGCAAATGCGTTTAGGATTTTCGGTCGCGGTACATACTGATCCCGAAATTCTCTTAGTGGATGAATTTTTATCCGTAGGAGATTTAGCTTTTCAGTCGAAGTGTTTGCAAAGAATTACAGAGTTTAAGGAAAGAGGATGTGCGATTATTTTAATTTCCCATAAGGCGAATCAAATTCAAGAATTTTGTGATGAGGCGATGTGGTTACACGCGGGGCGACTGATCGCGCTCGGAGATCCCAAAGAAATTACCAAATTTTATATCACAAAAATGCGACAGGATACCGATCAACGGATCTCTAGCTTAACATCCAAGGCACGAAAATTAGGGGGTGAGTTAAGAATTAATGAAAATCGGATGGGTTCTTTAGAGGTAGAAATTACCGATGTAAAATTTTGGCCTGCCAAAGAGATTAACCGAGGAGACTCCGTGACAATTGAGATACATTACGAAAGTGTAAATCCTATTATCTCACCGATTTTCCGAGTGAATATTAGTAGTGAAGATGGGTTAACTTTATTTCAAACCGATTGGGAAACACGGGATAAAATGAGAATGCTGCAAGGGAAGGGAACCGTGAAGCTGGATCTGGCACGAGTGGATTTAGGAAAGGGGAAGTATTTTGTCAATGTGGGGGTTTATGAAGAAAATTGGGCTTATACTTATGACTATCAATGGAATCTTTATTCTTTAATCGTTCACGACACAGAAAGTGAAAAAAATATTTTCCATCCCCCCTCTCATTGGCAACTGGGAAGTGTGGAGGCTTCTCCAGATAAGACGGCCGACTCTGATTTTTGATAGAATATTAGTAGATGATCGGGATCAAATTTGCGTAAAGCAGATATGGGAGGGTTAACAGCAGGTTCGGCGGATTTGATATCAAAGCTAAAGAATCTTTGTAGTATAAGGTAGTTGATCGGCCCAACCCTCCCTCTGGGGCTTTTTCTCCCAGTTATATTTAAGTCAACAGACAAGCAGGAAAACCCGCCCCGATCGCGCCGAGTGGGACATCTACTAATCCGGTTTCCAAGGCAATATCCTTTACCCCTCCCCTCTGTAGGCTCTGAAGGATATACGAATTTCTATACCCCAAAACACCCTGATGTATATTCCCTCTGTTAGTCAGGTTATTGATCGTAACCCCTTGATTACCCCCCCTCATACGCCAATCCATGACGCGATCGCGTTAATGAGTCGGGCGGGAGCAAGTTATATTTTAATTGTAGAGGAAAAGGAGGGAGACTCCCCCCGCAGAGGGAGTCTTCCTGATGTCTTTCCTTTTTCTCCGAGTCCCCTAGAGGGGATTTTTACAGAACGAGATATTATCCAATTGACCTCCATCGGCGCGTCTTTAACGGGTTTTCCCATATCCCAAATTATGATTCGTAGCGTTGTCACGGCGCAAGAATCAGAAATTAGGGATATGTTTAGTCTCTGTTCGATGCTGCAAAAGCATGAAATTACCCATTTGCCGATCCTCAATAGCTCCGATGAATTGGTGGGCATTATTACCCCCCAAAGTTTGTTACAAGCCTCTAGCATCAAAGAATCTGAACCGAATATACAACCTCATCGAGGGGGGGGACAACCCGCGGTTCTTCCCCCTCGCCCGGGGCTACATATTCCCCTCAATGTCCTCAAAGTTCACCAAATTTTGCGCGCCAATGAGCCTCGTTTGGTGCAGGCATCGCCAAGGGATTCTTTGCGTTTGATTGCCCAATTAATGTTTCAACATAATGTTAGTTATGTGGTGATTACCGAACGCGCCGAAGAGATTAAAGAAAGGGAGCAAGAAAGGGGCGCTCCTACTCTTTTTATCGATCAGCCCAATCTCCCTCAAGTTTCTCCTCTATCGACAGGGGAAGGTGCTGCGAAGGTGGCTTTGGGGGTGGTGAGTGCCGCCGATATAGTGCAATTTCTCGTTTTAGGTTTGAATTTTAATCGGACTAGGGCGATCGAGGTTTGTAATCGAATGCCTTTGATCGTGCGTCTTCATGTTTCTCTGAGTTCGGGTTTTGCATTATTACAAAAGACTTTTTTTCAGTTGCCCCTGATTGTGGTAAATGAACAGGGACACCCTATCAGTGTTCTTAATCCCGCGACGATTATTCCCCAAGCTTTAGACGCGAAGGCTTTACATTTAGGCCTTCTCACCCTTCAGCGTCAATTGGATGCAACCACGTTAAAGTTGCAACAGATGAATCAACAAGTGGAGTCTCTGGTACGCGATCGGCAACAACAGGCACTTCTGAAATCGGCATTGAAAGACATTTCCGAACGCGCGACTTTAGCTTTACAGGCCAATCAAGATGGTATTTGGGATTGGAATTTAGAAACGAATGAGGTTTTTTATTCTTCCCGTTGGAAGGAAATGTTGGGTTATTCCGATGAGGAGATTTCTCATACCTTAGAGGAATGGTTACAACGGGTTCATCCCGATGATTTTGATCGGGTTAATCAAGCCCTTGAGGATCATTTAGCCCAAAAAACGCCTTCCCTCTATTTGGAGTATCGGATGCGTTGTAAAGATGGTAGTTATCGTTGGATTTTAAACCGTGCTCAGGGGACCTGGAACTCAACGGGGATCGCGGTGCGCCTCTTGGGTACTTATACGGATATTACTCAGGAAAAAGAATGGGCTTTAAAGATATCTTCTCAGTTAGAGTCCTTTGATGATATCTCTCAACGGGAGGCCGCGCTGCGACAACTTTACGAGTACACGATTCATTTAGAGGGACCTTTTGATGAACGTATTACTCGTCTGTTGGCGATGGGATGCGAGCGCTTTGCGATGGATATGGGGCTTTTAGGCCGAGTCACAAGCGATCGCTATGAGGTAATGGCGGTTTATCTACCTCAAGATTTTCCCTTTGGTATTGCCAAAGGAGATAGTTTTGCCCTATCTAGCACTTTTGAACGTGAGGTACTACGCGCTAATACCGGGGGGGAGCGGTTGGCATCGGAACCCCTGATTGTCGAGTCCGCCAGATCGGAACCTTTTTGGCTTCAACATCCCGCCTATAGTGTACGTCGCATTGAGTCTTTTATGGGTATTCCCATTATGGTCGATGGTCGTCTCTATGGCACTTTGAGTTTTTCTTCTCGACATTCCCAACCTAAATTTAAGTCCGTGGATTTGGAGATTTTTCAGTTGATGGCGGGTTATATTGGTAATGAGATTACTCGCGATCAACGGGAGCAAACTTTAGAACAACAATATCAACGGGCTTTGTTATTTAAACAAATTACTTATAAGATTCGTTCTAAGTTAGATTCTCAGGAAATTTTCCAAACTACCGCGACTCAAATTGGTCGAGTTTTTGGCGTTAATCGTTGTACCATTCATACTTATGTTAGGGAACCTTATCCTCATCTTCCTTGTGTCGCGGAATATTTGGAACGGGGTTATGATTCGGCATTGGATGTGGAGTTATCTGTTACTTATAATCCTTATACAGAACAATTACTTAGTGACGATGAGGCGATCGCGTCTTCTGATGTTTTTACCGATCCTTTATTGGAATCTTCCGCCCCTTTATGTCGTCGCATCGGTTTGAAATCAATGTTGGCCGTGCGGACTTCTTATCAAGGGGAACCTAATGGAATTATTAATTTACATCAATGTGATGTGATTCGTCATTGGAATCAAGATGAAATCGAGTTTCTTGAAGATGTCGCGGCTCAGGTGGGCATCGCGATCGCACAAGCGAAATTATTAGAAAAAGAAGTCAAAAGTAAACAAGAATTATCCGAGAAAAATGAGGCCTTAGAACAAGCAAGACAAGCCTCGGAAGTCGCGAATAAAGCGAAGAGTCAATTTTTAGCAACCATGAGCCATGAAATTCGTACACCCATGAACGCGGTGATTGGAATGACGGGCTTATTATTAGATATGGACTTAACCCCAGAACAACGCGATTTCGTAGAAACAATTCGTACCAGTGGCGATTCTTTATTAACTATTATTAATGATATTCTCGACTTTTCTAAGATAGAGTCGGGTAAAATGGATTTAGAACAACATCCTTTAGAATTGCGAACTTGTATAGAAGAAGCTTTAGATTTATTAGCACCAAAAGCATCGGAGAAGGGAATTGAATTAGCCTATCAAATTGATGCTACCGTTCCCATGAATATTTTAGGTGATGTTACCCGACTGCGACAAATCTTTGTCAATTTAGTCGGAAACGCGGTAAAATTCACCCAAAATGGAGCCGTGATTGTTTCGGTGACAAGTCGTCATTTTTCTGAAATTTCTCCTTCTACTAATACCAAAAATGACAGTCTTTGTGAGATTCAATTTGCTGTAAAAGATACAGGAATGGGCATTCCTAGAGATAGAATGGATCGCCTATTTAAGGCATTTTCCCAAGTAGATGCTTCCACTACTCGTGAGTATGGAGGGACGGGTTTAGGGTTAGCGATTAGTCAGCGTTTAAGTGAATTAATGGGCGGAAAAATGTGGGTAGTAAGTAAGACGATTAAGGATGAAAAACCCAATTCTGGCCAACAAAGTATTACCGGAGAGACACCAATAGGGTTTGTGGAACCGGTGATGGAGGAGAGTGGTTCTATTTTTTATTTTACCATTGTTGTGCCTTCTTGTGTTAATAATTCCCCTAATGAAAATTTATATCTCCTCAAAGATAAAAATTTATTAATTGTCGAACATCATGCTATTCATCAACAGTTATTATGTGAACAGGCACAGTCTTGGGGGATGAAGTCAATAGTAGTATCATCGGGGAAAGAGGCGTTAAAGTTCCTCGAAAAAACAGCCGTTGATCTCGTGATTTTGTCCATGAATTTAGAGGATTTTGATGGCATTGAATTAGCGCAACAGATAGGAGAATTAACCCGTAAAAAACAGGAGAAAGAACCCCTGCCGATGGTGTTATTTACTTATATGGGTAAACCGGAAATTTGGAAAAAGTTAGAAAGTGCCGATGTCAATTTCGTGGCTTTTTTGAATAAGCCCTTGAAACAGTCTAATTTTTATAATATTTTGATGCAAGTTTTTCGTGCGGATGTTAAATATGATGAACATTTAGAGGGAGAAAATGGTTTCCAAAAGAAAGTCGGGGTGAAGGCGATAAAACATGATAATAAAGCTCTGATTGCGAGGGACCCCCTGCGTATTTTGTTGGCGGAAGATAATTTGGTGAATCAAAAAGTCGCGATTAAGTTATTGGCGAGTATTGGCTATAATAATGTAGATATCGCGGAGAATGGTTTGGAGGCTTTGCAGAAGTTAAAAAAACGGAATTATGATGTGATTTTAATGGATGTTAATATGCCTCAGTTGGATGGTTTGGATACGACACGACGCATAAAACAGGAGTGGCAAGGAAAGTTACTTCCTCGTATTATCGCGATGACGGCTAACGCGATGCGCGGCGATCGCGAAAAGTGTTTAGACGCGGGAATGGATGACTATGTGACAAAACCTATTCGTCGTGAGGAGTTATTTGAGGCATTGACTAAGTGTAAACCCATGAATTTAGAAGCAGATACGTCAGATATCCCTCCCAAAGAAATAGTTAATCATGCTTCTGGCGATGTATCAGGGTTTACAATGGAGGTAAGCCATCAGGATATACCCTTAACGGTTTCCCCTGTTGTTGCTCTGAAGGATGTGGAGTCTGCAAAAATGATCAATGAATACCCCATGAGTGATAAGCCCGCGATTGATTTTAATAAACTCGAACCCATTCGGGAATTATATGAGGATGAGCCGGAGGAATTAGCCAGTTTAATTGCTAATTATTTGACTAATGCTGGGGGTTATATTGATGATATTCGCAGCGCGATCGATCATCGTGATGTGTCTGCTCTGAAGGTGGCTGCCCATACTCTTAAATCGAGTAGTGCTCAAATGGGCGCGATGATTTTTTCGGGCTATTGTAAGGAATTGGAAACAATGGCGCGGGCAATGTTGGGAGAAATTGACGAAACCCCCGATGATTGTTTTGCCTCTGGAAAAGCGCAGAATAAATTGTTATACTTAGAAGGAGAATGGCTCCGCGTCAAACCCGCCTTAGATGAGATTATTTCAGGGTAATGGGGATTGGGGATTGGAGATTGGGGATTGGTGAATGGGGATTGGTGAATAGGGATTGGGAAACCCATATTTTTGTAAGTTTTTCGCGTGGGTTAGGTACTGACTCGCGAAAATCTCCCAGGAAAAAGCGACTAATTCACCTCTTGCACTCGATCGGGTTTTGGTTGTTAATACCAATATTTGATTAAGGAATAATATGATCACAGAAGAAATTAGGGTTTATGGCACGGTGCAGGGTGTGGGGTTTCGCCCTACCGTTTATCGTCTCGCTCAACAATTTAATCTTAAGGGAGAAGTTTGTAATGATGGCGAAGGGGTATTAATTCGGGTTTCCGGTACCTTAGATTTAATAGATGCTTTTGTGGAAAAGTTACAACAAAATTGTCCACCATTAGCTAAAATTGATCGGATTATTCGTCGGAAATATCAACCGGTTCGCCCTTTTGATGATTTGGTTATTACCAGGAGTTTAACAACTAAAATTAATACGGCTATTGTCGCCGATGCCGCGACTTGTCCCCAATGCCAAGAGGAAATATTAAACCCCCTTTCGCGTTGGTATCTTTACCCTTTTACCAATTGTACTCACTGCGGTCCTCGTTTAAGTATTATTCGTAATATTCCCTACGATCGCGTTAACACCAGCATGAAAAAATTCATCATGTGTGAGGCTTGTAAAAAAGAATATCAAGATGTCAGCAATCGCCGTTTTCATGCCCAACCTATTGCTTGTCCTGATTGTGGGCCCGAAGTTTGGTTAGAAAAAGCTGATAACCCCAATATCTTATTAAAAAATATTGCTAATTTTCAGACGATATCTCGATTCATTAAAAAGGGATTTATTTTAGGAATAAAAGGGATCGGTGGCATTCATTTAGTTTGTGACGCGACTAACGAAAAGGCGGTAAAAACTCTCCGAAAACGGAAAAAAAGATATGATAAGCCTTTGGCATTAATGGCGAGAGATATTTTTATTATAGAAGAATATTGCCCGGTTTCTGAGACAGAAAAAAAATTATTAAACAGCCCCATTGCACCGATTGTATTAATGAAAATAAAGGGTAATAAAAAAGTCGCGTCATCCGTTGCCCCTGGACAAAATACCCTTGGTTTTATGTTACCTTATACGCCTTTACATCATTTAATTTTAACAGATATTGATTTTCCCTTGGTTTTTACCAGTGGTAATTTTTCCGATGAGCCTCAATGTATTGATAATGAAGAAACTCGCTCAAAATTACACTCGATCGCGGATTATTTACTACTCCATAATCGAGAAATTGTCAATCGGGTAGATGATTCGGTTATGAGAGTTGTTAATAATAAAAGTCAAGTGTTAAGAAGGGCGAGGGGACTCGCTCCTTCTCCCCTACGTTTACCTCCGGGTTTTGAGAAAGTACCACCCCTTATCGCGATGGGAGGGGAGTTAAAAAATACCTTTTGTTTAGTGAAAGATGGAGAGGCTATTTTATCTCAACATTTGGGAGACTTGGAAAACCCGATCGCGTTTCAATCTTATCAAGATACTCTCAATTTATATTTAAAGTTATTTCAACATCAACCGGGCGCGATCGCCCTCGACTTACATCCTGAATATTTATCAACAAAATTGGGTAAAGAGTTAGCCTTTGCCAATAATTTAAAAATCTATCATATTCAACATCATCATGCCCATATTGCCGCGTGTATGGCAGAAAATAATATTCCTTTAGATGCCAAACCCGTCTTAGGAATTGCCTTAGACGGGTTAGGATATGGCAGGGATGGGACTTTATGGGGGGGAGAATTTTTATTAGCAAGTTATCGAGATTTTCAAAGATTAGCTACTTTTAAACCTGTACATCTTATCGGGGGACAACAAGCTATTTATCAACCTTGGCGTAATACTTATGCCCATTTAATTACCTATTTTTCCTGGGCAGAATTAAGGGAAAAATATCAAGATTTAGAGATGATAAAATTTTTAGACCAAAAACCTCATCAAATTTTGCATCAAATGATACAAAAAGGGATTAATAGCCCTTTAGCTTCATCGGTAGGAAGATTATTTGATGGGGTAGCCGCCGCGATGGGAATTTGTCGAGAAAATTGTAGTTATGAGGGGCAAGGCGCGATGGAAATGGAAGCCCTCGTCGATGAGGGGATCTTAAATAATAATGAAATTACAGGTTATCCTTTCACAATCGTGACAACAGATAAGAAAAAAATTAATCCCGAATTGTATATAGATTTACAAACCTTCTGGTTAAGTTTGTTAGAAGATTTAGTTCAAGAGGTTTCTCACCCAATGATCGCGGCTAAGTTTCATAAAGGGTTGGGAAGCACGATCACGTCTCTTGCCCAACAACTTTGCCAAGAAAACGCGATCGAACAAGTTGTTTTAACAGGGGGTGTCTTTCAAAATCGAATACTATTAGAGCAAGTTAGTCAGGATTTAACTCAAGGAGGAATCACGGTACTGACACATCATTTAGTCCCGGCTAATGATGGAGGGATTTCACTCGGACAAGCCGCGATCGCGTCTGCTCAATTACTAGACAATGTGTAGCAAAATAGGGGTATTTTTGACTATGAATAATCGCGAAAATTATCGGGGAGAATTAGATGAGCTTCCCGACAATATCCAAAATTTATTAATTAACGCGGTGAAACATTGGGAAAGTTTTGCCGAATCGAATAAATATATTAATGAGGCCTTAATTTTGGCGGGTGAGCATCAGGATCGTGTCACAAGGGTTTATCGTAGTTTATTTTATAAAGAATTACGAAAATTAACCTTAAATCGTGAATAAATCAGATATTATGGTAAAATAAAGTAGAGCCTAAAAAAGCCAAGGAGAGATGAAAATGTGTTTAGGCATACCGGGTAAAATCGTAGAAATTACAGATGTCGAAAATCAATTAGCTATAGTTAATATTGGCGGTGTCAAACGTCAAATTAATATTGCTTGTATTGTGGATGAACAACATCCGGTAGAATCTTGTATAGATGATTGGGTATTAGTTCATGTTGGTTTTGCCCTTAATCGTTTAGATGAAGAAGACGCGGCAGAAACTTTGAAATTGCTTAAGGAAATGGCACTTGTTAATGGGTAATTGGTGATGGGTAATTGGTAATTGGTAATGGGTGAAAACATCAAACTCAGTTAGCATTCCAGAGTTACCCATTAACAAGTCATCAGTTATCATTTTGGGAGCATCCCCTATTGGTAAATTGGTAGTGCAGTAGAGCATCTTGCTCCCTGAGATCCCTAGAGAGCAAAATGCTCCCACTACAGATTTTTGGCTTTGGGATGCTCCAAGTTACCATTCCCCATTCCTCAGTCTCCATTACCGATTACCGATTACCTATTACCTATTACCAATTACCCATTACCGATTACCGATTACCGATTACCCATTACCCATTCACTAATTATGAAATACGTCGATGAATTTCGCGATCCCCAAAAATCTCAAGCCTTACTTCAGGCAATTGAAAAATTAGCTAATTCCCTGAATCGTAGTCCCGAAAAACCCCTGAAATTAATGGAAGTTTGCGGGGGGCATACTCATTCGATTTTCAAATATGGGCTAGAGGAAATTTTACCACCTACCATTGAATTAATACATGGTCCAGGTTGTCCCGTTTGTATTATGCCTAGAGGCAGACTCGATGACGCGATCGCGCTTTCCTTAAAACCGAATATAATTTTTACCACATTTGGGGACGCGATGCGAGTACCAGGTTCAGAATATAACCTATTACAAGCCAAAGCACAAGGGGCGGATATTCGCATGATTTATTCACCCTTAGACTGTCTGAAAATTGCCAAAGAAAACCCCGATAAAGAAGTCATTTTCTTTGGGATCGGTTTTGAAACCACAACCCCGAGCACAGCCTTAACCATTCTACAAGCCGCCAGAGAAAATATTAAAAACTTTAGTATTTTTGCCAATCATGTTTTAGTGATGCCCGCCCTGGAAGCCCTCTTAAAAAATCCAGATTTACAACTAGATGGCTTTATCGCGCCCGGTAATGTGAGCACAATTATTGGTACTCATCCCTATCAAGTAATTACCAATGACTATCATAAACCCTTAGTGATTTCTGGGTTTGAACCCTTAGATATTTTGCAATCAATTTGGATGCTTCTCAAACAATTTATCGAGGGACGTTGTGAAGTCGAAAATCAATATTCTCGTCTGGTGAAACCTCAAGGTAACGCGATCGCGCTCCACGCGATTAATCAAGTCTTTGAAGTAAGAGAAACCTTTGAATGGCGAGGGTTAGGCGATATCCCCTATTCGGGCTTAAAAATACGTCCAGCCTATGCCCAATTTGATGCCGAAACCAAATTCACCTTACCCAATTTACAAGTAGGAGATCACAAAGCTTGTCAATGTGGAGAAATACTAAAAGGCGTTTTAAAACCCTGGGAATGTAAAGTATTTGGTACAGCTTGTACCCCCGAAAACCCCATAGGAAGTTGTATGGTATCCTCAGAAGGAGCCTGTGCCGCGTATTATAAATATGGGCGACTTTCTACGGTTTCTAAATTCGATAAACTTGATCATAAAATATCTCCGAAATTGGTAGGGGCAGGTTAACCGATCAATTTTGCCACCCAAAGATAACCTTAATAAACCCGCCCCCACCCAACGAATAACC
>JBEDKD010000315.1:0-20622 GCA_041172365.1 Cyanobacteriota bacterium
CTCCTCCCATTAACTGCACAAATTGACGACTAATCACTAATCCTAAGCCCGTTCCCTCTTGAGCCTCTCGTCCTGATTCTGTTTGAGTAAATGCCTCAAATAATTTGTTTAATTCTTCCGGGGATATTCCTACTCCCGTATCACTGACTCGGAAATCTAATGTATAATCTTGTGTGCTTTCGTTCTCGGTGGAATTAATGCTTAAAATTACCTCCCCTTCCGTCGTAAATTTAATGGCATTTCCTAATAAATTCAGTAATACTTGACGTAATTTTACCCCATCAGTGTGAATATAACGAGGTAAATTCTCACCGCGATCAAAGATTAACTCTAAACCCCCATTAACCGCCCTTAAATGGAGCATATCTTCTAAATCATCAAGGAACTGATACAAATCAAAATCTTTTTGATTCAGAGTGGTTTTACCCGCTTCAATTTTGGCAAAATCCAAGACATTATTAATTAAGGTTAATAAATACTCCCCACTGCGATGAATAATTCCGGCGTTTTCATATTGTGCCGAAGGTAATTGTTTCGTGCGTAACATTAATTGCGAAAAACCCAGAATGGCATTTAAGGGACTCCGCAATTCATGGCTCATATTGGCAATAAATGTACTTTTAGCTTGATTGGCAACCTCCGCTTTTTCCTTTGCAATTACTAACTCTGCTGTGCGTTCTTCTACCCGATTTTCTAAAGTTTCAAAAGATGTTTTTAACTGTTCTGCCATACTATTAAATGAAAAAGCCAAAGTGTCTAACTCAGAAACTCCTTTAATCTCGACAACCTGATTAAATTCACCACTCGCGATCACACGACTGGCTTGACTTAAACGCTTAATGGGTCTAGCAATCCAATTTGATGTAATAATTCCGAACCCTATAGCTATAACTAAAGTCAATAAGCAAAGGAAAAATGTTATTCTGTTATTCGCCTTGATTTTTTCCATAAAATCATCTTCAGGAATAACTATTGTTATCAACCAATCAAAATCTTTCTCCGAATTAAATGGAACAACTTGCACAAAATATTTTTTCTTATCAATAATAATACTAAGTTCCTTTTTAGTTTTAATTTCAGCAAAAAAATTAAACTGTTTTTGTAAAAAATAGGCTGTTTTTTGAGTCACTAAGTTCTTACTATTCCCAACATTTAAACGCCGTTTGGATGGATCATCATTCTTACGCCAATTTTCTTCCGTACTTGGGGCCAATAAACCTGAAATAAAAGGAGTTTCACCTGTGGAAGTACCAATTACTAATCCTTCTCGATCTATAATAAAAGCCTGACCCGTTTTACCAATTTTGAGATTGTTTAAAAATTTTCCTAGTTGAGTAAGAGAAACCGAAGCACCTAAAACTCCTTGAAAGGTATTATTCTGATCATAAAAAGGTATAAAAGTAACAGCAATTAGACTAGAGTGATTAAGTCTAACTCGTGAAACATTGAGTCTCCAAATTAAACGGTTGGCTTTTTTTGTGTTTTCATACCAAGGGTTAGTAGGGGGATCATTATGGGGATCATACAAAGGGCTACTTCTAATTAATTTGACTATTTTCCCTTGAGCATCAAGCTGATAAGTATTAAGGTTATAATTTGTTGATCGATCACAGATCCGAACAGCCGGAGAACCATCATCATCTATTTGAACAATTAAAATTTCTTTTTTCTCATTAGCAATAGCTAAAGAACCCAAATCATTAAAAATGGATCGTTGTTGCCAAAAATATCGCTTCATCATCTTTAAATTTTGCCAAGGAAGAAGCCCAAGTTGAATGGAAGTGGCATTATTTCTAATAACTTGTGTTGTTTTCTGAAGATAATTGGTCAAATTTTGATCAATGCGATCGCCTACTTCGGACATTAAAGGTTTAGCCATATCTTCTACTGCTTTTTCTCCACTAAGATAGGAAAGATAACCTACTAATCCCACTGCCCCAACAATTTGCAAGACAAAGGGGACAATTAAGACTAATCTCAGGGGGATTTTTCTAGTTTTTGGGGATTGACGATCGCGAGTCATGGCTGATTTAATGATAATTAAATGATGATTAAAATTTTTGAGAGGACTATTGGGGATAGTCAACTTGAATTCAGAAAATGAAGGTAGTACGCAAAGTCCCAGCCCAAATCGGTTGTACCATTATCTGGGTTGAGAATGACAAAAAAATCAGGGGTGATACTAATATTATCCGTGAACCTGTGTGTGTAAAAAACTTCGAGATGCCAAGGTGTATTGACATCTTTCCGTGCCCCATTATCATTACTAGATACATAGGGAGGAATACCTACAAGAATCCCACCATGATTTCCTTCTTGAAATAAATCGAAAAATCCTAGACTGACTGCGGCATTAATTACAGTAGCTTTTTGACCGTTCTTTAAATTGTTCGCCGCGGTTGTCGAGAACCATCCTCCTAATCCAACTTTAGGAACTATTCTCCACTCAAATTGCCCGCCAAAGGTATCAGTGTTAGTAGGTTGATTTCCAAAGGGAGCCAGTGAAAAATTTGTACCAGTAGCCCCTTGTCGGTTTACTGCTCCTATAAGGTTGCTACCAGAAATATTAAGACCTGTAAAATATTTGTGGATAAAGTTTAAAGAACTAGACAACTGTTTTGAAGGTTGAAAAGTAAGCTGAGTCGCGATCGTGCTACTACTATTAAATATTCCAAAGCCACCGGAGTTAGGTTTATTGGCTTGATCACTATTAGCAAAATAACCAATATGTAGCTGCCATTGATTACTAAAGAGATAAGCCGCTCCGATTCCTGTATCGTTAAAACCAGGACGAAAAATGGGAGGATTAAAGAGAGCATAACGAGAGTTAGGGACTGAAACTCCATTACGCAGAGGGCTAATTACGGGGAAGTAATCAAAGGGTTGTAATCCAATATCTGAAATCCAAACTGTTATTTTATCACCCACAGGAAACCGATAGAATAATTGGGCAATTCCAACATTGTTAGGGGGGATTGTTGCAGTGGAACTATCAATAGTGAAACTAGATAAGTAAGTTCCTGTTACAGCAAATAATGAAGGAGCATTATTTGCACCGAGATTAATACTTAACATATCTTTGCCAGTAAAACTTGTATTCAATCGAAAATTCGATGCGTAGGAAAGGATTAGGTTGGCATTCCTGCTAGTACCGCCCGTTTTAGTGCCACTGCTAGTTACCCCACCCATCAGGAAACTTGTTGAACCGATCAGCTTAGTTGTTGTTGAGAATTGTTGCGCTTCGAGTTTCGCGGTTCTGGTATCAAGTGTATCAATTCGTCCTCTGATTGTGGCTAATTCAGTGGCAAATTCTGTTTGTAACTTCTGGATAATGGCGAAATCTTCTTTGCTGATTTTATCAGTAAACCCTGTTAAAATAATCTCATTAATTTTATTTAGGACTGTATTCAAACTCGCGGCAAATTCGTATCGAGTTAAAACTTGATTCCCACGAAATTTACCATTATTATCACCCACGATCGCGCCATAACGCTCTATCAAGGATTGTAATGCGGTAAAAGCCCAATCGCTTGATTTAATATCACTAAGTTGGGAGACAGAAGTAATTTTCGCCTGGTGTGAATTTTCTAATAAAAAGCTAGTTTTTGAGTCCGATAATTCTGACACAGAAACTACTGTGGGTATCAAGTCTTGTTGTTGAGTAAATCCTGGGAATGGGGACTGTAAAGCCGTTTGTGATAGGTTGACCACATCATCAATTTTGACAGAGGGAGATGGCATACTCTCTAGGGTTTTGCTGATTTCACCAGCACTCACTGACGATATGCTAGAGATCACTGCAATGAAAAGAGCCGGAAATGATAAGTCATGATGGTGTGAAATATTGAAGAGAGACTGGGAGATTATTTGTTTCATTTTTTTGGGATTGGTGAGAGCATTGGCGTGGCCTCTCCAAAGCAGAATCGCGAATCATTAGTGATCAGATGTTCGACTAAATTAAGAATCTGTTCGAATTGAAATTGCCGCGCCAGTTTTGTCAGGGATTTTACCAGATAAGTCTCTGTTTGAGGAATTTCTTCTACCAGTTGTAATACTAAGTAAGCATTAGCCTCAAGTGCCGCTTCGTATAATTGAGTAATCCATTCTTGAGGCATACAGGTGAGGTTTTCCGATGTCAAGACACTTTCTGCTGGATGAGCGAATTGTGGTGAACTGGTTTCCTCTAATATATATTTTACTCCAAGATGTTTCGCCAGTATATCGAAAATCAAATTTTCCGTAAAAGGTTTACGGATAAAATCATCACATCCGGCGGTGAGGGTGATCGCTTTTTCTTCTTCTAATACACTGGCTGTTAACGCGATCACTGCTGTCGCATTCCCTTTTGTCGTTGATTTAATATATTTAGTAGCTTCATATCCATCCATCACGGGCATCCTCATATCCATCCATATTAAATGGGGTTCCCAGTCTTCCCACAGCGCGATCGCGTCTTTTCCGTTACTGGCTTCTTTCATCTCAAATCCCAAAGGAGTGAGGAGCTTGATTAATAATTGTCGATTAATAGGTTTATCATCTACAGTGAGGATTTTGTAAGTAGGTTGATCAGGAGCGAGAGCGAATACCCGTCTTTTTTCCTTATGATTACGGGTTTCTTGGCCTAATTTTACCGGAAGATAAAATTTAAAAATTGTTCCTTTTCCTAATTCGCTTTCTACCATAATCTCTCCCCCCATTAACTGTACAAATTGACGACTAATCGCTAATCCTAATCCCGTTCCTTCTTGGGATTGGAGTCCTGATTCGGTTTGAGAAAATGCCTCAAATAATTGGGTTAATTCTTCGGGGGAAATTCCTACTCCCGTATCACTGACACGGAAATATAAAGTATAATCTTTTGTGAGTTCATTTCTCTTGGAATTAATGCTTAAAATTACCTGACCTTCCGGGGTGAATTTTATCGCATTACCTAATAAGTTCAGTAAAATTTGACGTAATTTTACCCCATCGCTGTGAATATAACGAGGTAAATTGTCACCGCGATCAAAGCTTAACTCTAATCCCGCATTAACAGCTCTTAAATGTAGCATATCTTCTAAATCATCAAGTAACTGATACAGATCAAAATCTTTTTGATTAAGAGTGGTTTTACCCGCTTCAATTTTGGCAAAATCCAACACATTATTAATTAAAGTTAATAAATATTCACCACTGCGATGAATAATTTCCGCATTTTCATATTGTTCTGTCGGTAGGTGTTTAGTGCGTAACATTAATTGTGAAAAACCAATGACTGCATTAAGAGGTGATCGTAATTCGTGACTCATATTCGCAATAAAAGCACTTTTAGCTTGATTTGCTACTTCCGCTTTTTCTTTGGCCATGACTAACTCTAGGGTTCTTTCCTCTACCCGATTTTCTAAAGTTTCAAAAGATGTTTTTAACTGAAGAGCCATAAGATTAAAGGAATCTGCTAGGGTTTCTAGTTCAGAAACTCCTTTGCTCTCTACAACTTGACTTAGTTCACCACTGGCTATGGCTCTACTGGCTTGACTTAAACGCCCCATTGGTGCTGCAATTAAATGGGAGGTGATAACTCCTAATCCTGTGGTAATTATTAAAGTCAATAGACAAAGTAAAATGGTGCTTTTGCTATTGTTATTAATTTCTGCCATAAAATCAGATTCTGGAATCGCGGTCACCAATAACCAATCTAAGCCATATTTATCTTGGTAAGGTACGACTTGTGCAAATAGTGTGTTTCCTTTAACTGCGACTTTAAAGTGTAGATTAGTGGTGATTTTGTTTAAATCTTTGTATTGCTGTTTGAGTTGAGTCGCGATCGCTCTTGTCCATCCATTCTGACTTTCAGTCGCAGGTAAACGAGTTTGCTGTTTCTTACCATGATTCAGATATGGAAGCTCTAGGGTGGATGTAGCAACTAAATCGCCAGAGTGTTCCATAATAAAACTTTGTCCCGATGACGAAAAATTTAGCTGGCTTAAAAAAGTGCTGATCTCTGACAAAGAAATGTCAGAGGCAAAAACACCTTGAAATTTTCCCGCAGCATTGAAAACAGGAAATACAGCAATAATGTTCAAGGTTGTGGTCACTTGGGAAATAGCAATCTCTGACCAACTTTGATTCTTGACTGCTTTCGCGTGTAGATACCAAGGTCTTGTCGTCAGATTGATCGGTACGCCATAAGTCGGTTTGCCAGGTTTACCGTCTTTATCCACTAAATATTGAGTTTGTATTTTTTGCCGTGTATCTCTGATTTGAAAAAGGAAAAGTGTCCCTCTCTTTAGGTTTTTTTCCGTCGTTAGTTTTTTGGCTAATTCAATAATCTCTTGGCTAATAATTCTTCCATAACCTACTTGTTCTCCCTTTTCATTAACGTAGAAGGTTGACACCAATGTGGGATTGAGGTTGATTTGTTGCCACAATTGCTGACGCACTTGCTCAAAGTCTTTGATGTTAAGGCGACTTTCTTCAAAAGCACGATGATTAACTACTATTGCTTGTTGTGGAGTTTGTAGAAATGTGTCGAGGTGATCATGTACCCGATTTGTGGCCTGATTCATTAATTGATTAGCCAAATCTTCGACGGCTTTTTGACCACTGCGATAGGAAAGATAACCAACTAGCCCCACGGCCCCAACAATTTGCAAGACAAAGGGGATAATTAGTAGTAATCTCAGGGGGATTTTTCGAGTTTTTTCCGGTTTTTTAGGGCGTTGATTTAGCATCTTTTTGGGACTCTTGTTATTCATGCGTTAATCAGGGGTTCAATTAAATGGTAGGGGGCATTGATCAATTACCACTGCCAATCATCATCATTGATCAGAGGTTCAATTAAATCGAGAATCTGCTCAAATTGAAATTGATGCACAAGTTTAGTCAAGTTTTTAGCTAAAGTTTCCCCGGTTGTGGGAATTTCTGCGACGAGTTTCATCACTTGCTCACCATCGGCCTCTAAAACGGCTTCCGACAATCGGATCAACCATTCCTTGGGCATGACTTGGAAATTTTCTATTTTGGGGGGTATTTCCGTGAAACTCCCCTGATTAGGCGCTGGTATTTCCTCGTAAATATATTGGACTCCTAAATGCTTGGTTAATGTGTCAAAAATGGTATATTCCTTAAAGGGTTTCCGTAGAAAATCATCACACCCGGTAGAAAGAATGATCGATTTTTCTTCTTCTAATACACTCGCGGTGAAGGCAATGATCGCGGTAGCATTGCCTTTAATCGTAGATTTAATATATTTAGTCGCCTCATAACCATCCATTACTGGCATTCTCATATCCATCAAAATTAAATGAGGTTCCCATCGTTCCCAAATCGCGATCGCGTCTTGGCCGTTACAGGCTTCTTTTACCTCAAACCCCAAAGGAAGCAAAAGTTTCATTAATAATTGTCGGTTAATCGCTTTATCATCCACAACCAGCAATTTATAAATAGGTTGATTGGGTGCCAAGGCTAATACTCGTCTCGTCTCATTCTTTTGGGGTTCAGAGTTGATGGTTTCTTTACCGAATTGGGCCTGAATCGAGAATTTAAAGATGCTTCCTTTGCCTAATTCGCTGTCAACGGTAATATCTCCTCCCATTAAATTAACAAACTGACGACTAATGGTTAAACCTAAACCCGTTCCCTCCTGAGATTCTCTGCCTGATTCAGTTTGAGAAAAAGGCTGAAATAATTGGGATAATTCTTCTGGAGCAATACCTACCCCCGTATCACTAATACGGAAATTTATCGTATAATGATTGTGAGAGAGAATCTCACATTTTTCTATAGATAATTGTGTGATATCTCGCCCTACTTCTGCTGTCGCAACATTCTCCGAAGCATTGACAGTTAAAACTACTTCACCGTGGGGGGTAAATTTAATCGCATTACTCAAAAGATTGATTAAAACCTGACGTAATTTTAAGCCATCAGTGCGGATATAGCGGGGCACATTATCACTGCGCTCAAAGATTAACTCTAATCCCGAATCAACCACCTTGTGATATAAAATATCTTCTAAATCATCGAGTAAACGATATAAGTCAAAATCCTGTGGATTGAGGGTAGATTTCCCTGCTTCAATTTTGGAAAAGTCGAGAATATCGTTAATTAAGCTTAATAAATATTCCCCACTATGATGAATAATACCCGCGTTTTCGTATTGTTCCCTGGGTAAGTTTTTGGTGCGTAGGATTAACTGCGAAAATCCCATAATCGCATTCAAGGGCGATCGTAATTCATGGCTCATATTGGCAATAAAGGTACTTTTTGCCTGATTCGCAACCTCAGCTTTTTCCTTAGCAATAATCAATTCCGCGGTTCTTTCTGCCACTTTTTGTTCTAAAGTTGCTAACAAGGTTTGTAACTGGGTAGCCATTAAATTAAACGCACTGACTAAATTGCCTAATTCATCTTTTCTTTGCATCAGAATCGGTTGATGCAAATTTCCCTGTTTGAGATTTTCCACCCCCTGATTTAATTTTAAAATCGGTTTCGTAATCCATTGCGCGGTAAAAATACCAATGAAAACTGCTAACAGTAGGGTTAATAAGGAAATGGCAATACTAATTTTCGTATTAAATGCAATCTCCTCCATCACATCTTCTTGGGGAAGCAAAATCACCACTAGCCAGTCAGAACTTAAATTATTATTAAAGGGAAAAACTTGCACAAAATATGGTTTATTTTCCAATTCAACCGTCCAAAATTGTGATTTCTTAATCTGATCTAATTGGGGAAATTTTAAGTTAATTTTTTCCGATAATTCTCTCATTTTGGGTTGATTACTTTCCCGTAAACTTATTCTCTGAGGTATTTGTTCTAACTCATTAACTTTATGATTAGGAATAATAAAGGGCGGTTCGGCGGAACTTCCTACTAATAAACCTGATGTTTCCATAATCACAATTTGTCCTGATTTTCCCACTTTTAAATCCGACAAAAAATTACTCACTAACGATAAAAGTAAATCACTAAATAAAACACCTTGCAACTGATTCTTTTTATTATAAATAGGAACCACCACGGAAACAGCTAAACGAGGTGTTCCCTGATAGATAAAAATATCACTCCAAGTCGGTTGTCCCGCGTCAACTGCTTTTTTATACCAGGGACGTTCTTGATTAATAAAATTAGGAATTACTTTCCTTTGGGTTAATTTATTTCCCTGAATATCGGTGGGATAAATGCGTAAATTATGGGGTGAATCATTATTCATTAAATTAATTTCAATCTTCCCATTATCTAATCTTTCTACCCCAATAAGTTCCCCAGTATCAGCGGCATAGCCAATAAACCCTATTTCTGGAAAATGTTTAATTTGTCCCCACAAATACTTTTCCATCAAGGGAAAATTAGTAAAATTTAAAATCCCCAGACGGTGATTATCTAAATTAATTTGATTAACTTGGTTGGGAATGGTTAAATAATTATTTAATTCTCGCTCTACTTTAGAGTGTATTTCTTGTTGCAACTGTTTGGCTAAATTTTCTACGGCTTTAGTCCCATTTCTAAAAGAAACATAACCAACTAAGGCAACACTACCCACCATTGGCACAACACAAAGTATCATAATACTTTGCGTCAGAGACAAATGAGGCAAACTGCCAATTTTGGGTACTACTGGGTTTAATAACAGCTTGAATAATCGGCGGATTTCTGCTCTGAAAAAATGTTTCATCTTTTTGATTACGATAATTTTCTGGACTAGAATTATAAGAGGATTGGGTATTTAAGAGGGTAGCTAATAATCTTGTCCGGTTTTCCTAGTTCCCCTCTCCCAAAATAGAGGGGATATCGTTACATACAATCGCGTCATAATAATCACGAATTAATGACTACCTTATCCGCGATCAAAGGTTCGATTAATTCTATAATAACATCAAATTGAAATTGCTCGGTAAGTTTCTCTAAAGATTGAGCTAAGATAGTTTCTGTTGAAGAAATTTCTTCTATTAGTTGCTCGATGATGTATAAGTCTCCCTCAACAGAAGCCTTGTAGAGTTTTTTTCTCCATGCTTGAGATGTGCGGGAAAAATCTTGTGATGTCAAGGTGCTTTCTGGGAAATTATCTAAGGGAAGGGATGTCTGCGACAACTCATTGGGCGATTCGGTTTCTGCATAGATATAGGTTACTCCCAAATGTTTCGCTAATGTGTCAAAAATCATCTCTTCAGTGAAAGGTTTACGCACAAAGTCGTCACAACCTGCACTTACAATCACGACTCTCTCTTCTTCGATCACACTGGCTGTGAGAGCAATTATGGCTGTAGCATTGCCTTTTGTGGTGGATTTGATCTGTTTTGTCGCTTCGTAACCATCCATGATGGGCATTCTCATATCCATCCAGATCAGATCCGGTTCCCATTCTTCCCACAGCGCGATCGCGTCTTTTCCGTTACTCGCTTCTTTCACCTCAAAACCCAAGGGAGTGAGAAGTTTGATTAATAATTGTCGATTAATCGCCTTATCATCTACCGTGAGAATTTTATAGGTAGGTTGATTGGGAGCCAAAGCTAACACTTTTTCCCTGACTTTGGCATGATAACTAATGATCGTGTCACCCATTTTTGCCTCAATCTGAAATCGGAAAGTAGTGCCTTTACCCAGTTGACTTTCTACCTGAATATCCCCCCCCATTAATTGCACAAATTTACGACTAATTGCTAAACCTAATCCCGTACCCTCTTGCATATCTTTTCCGGCTTGTGCTTGGGAAAAAGCATCAAAAAGTATGGGTAATTCTGCGGGTGCAATACCTACACCCGTATCACTAATGGAGAAATTGAGGGTGACAATATCCCTTGATTCTTCATCATCAAAGTTATGCTCCACACTCAAGGTAATCACTCCATCTGGGGTAAATTTAATCCCATTACTGAGTAAATTAATTAACACTTGACGCAGTTTCACTTCATCGGTATAGATATAACGAGGCAGAGTTTCTCTTCGTTCAAATATCAATTCGACACCCGCCTCAATCGCCCGCAAATGCAGCATATTTTCTAAATCATCAAGCAATTGATATAAATCAAAATTGCTGGGATTGAGGGAGGTTTTGCCCGCTTCAATTTTGGATAAATCGAGGATATTATTAATCAGTGTCAATAGGTAATCACCACTACGATAGATGATTCCTGCATTCTCATACTGTTCGGGCGTAAGATTATCATTTCGTAACATCAATTGAGAAAAACCGAGAATGGCATTGAGGGGCGATCGTAATTCATGGCTCATATTCGCGACGAAAGCACTTTTCGCTTGATTGGCTACCTCTGCTTTTTCCTTAGCAATAACTAACTCTTTTGTCCTCTCTTCTACTCGATTTTCTAAGGTTTCAAAGGATGTTTGTAACTGAATTGCCATAAGATTAAATGAATCCGTGAGAGTTTTTACCTCGGCAATGCTTTCGGTTTCCACACTGTGACTAAGCAGATTCTCTTGTGCGGCGAAATTTTCCCACTCACCCTTTGCCATTGCCTGACTAGCTTGATTTAAGCGCAGAATCGGATTAGCAATCCCGCGCGCGGTAACAATACCAATGGCTGTGGCGACGATGAGAGTGATACCAGAGAGTAAAATTGTTAGTGTGGCATTTGCCCGAATTTTTGTCATAAAATCACTGTCTGGGATCACTACCACCAACAACCAATCTAAACCATATTGATCTCGGTAAGGCTCAACCCGCACGAAGAGGGTTTTGCCCTGAAAGGGGAATTGGAAGTGACGCTCAGTTTTAACTTTGCTGAGATCGGGATATTGCTGCCTTAGTTGAGTCGCGATCGCGCTGGTCCGAGGGTCCCGACTCTTGATAGCAGGTAAAGGGATTGGCTTTCCCTTGTCATTCTTGAGATAGGGAGTTTCTCGCGTCGATGTCGCGACAAGATTACCATCATGATCGATGATAAATGTTTGTCCTGAAGGGGAGAATTTAAGATTATTTAAAAACGTTCCGATCACATCCAATATGATGCAACTGCTAAAAACACCTTGAAGTTTTCCAGTCTGATCATAAACGGGCAATATTGCCATAATACCCAAAGTCGTTGGTACTTTGTAAACAAAAATCGGTGTCCAAGTTTGTTTTTTTGCGGCCTTTGCCGCCCGATACCAAGCCGTAGTCCGAATATTGAGGGGGATCGTATAAGTCAATTTCCTAGCTCTGCCTTGATAATCAACGAGAGAATATTTCCGTTTTGTTATATCTGAAAGATTGACTTCACTTAAGACTAATATCCCCTCCTTGAGGTTTTCTCCAGAAAGCTGACTGGATTTTTCCACTAATTCCTTGCCTAGAAGACGGAAGTAGGCGATATCCTCTCCCTTTTCATTGGCAAACCCAGTAGATGAAAGGGACGGAGATAGTTTTATCTGCTGCCAAAAATACTGACGTAGTTGCTCAAAATCCTTGATATTAAGGCTACCCAGTTGGAATGCCTCATAATTAAGAGCTACTGTTTGCTGTTGAATTTGTAGGGAGCTATTGAGGTGATCCTGTATCCGTTTTGTTGCCTGAGCCATTAAATGATTAGCCATATCTTCTACCGCTTTTTGCCCACTACGGTAGGAAAGATAACCAACCAATCCCACTCCCCCGACAATTTGCAAAACGAAGGGGACAATTAGCACTAATCTCAGAGGAATTTGTCGAGATTTGTGCAGTTTATTAATGTAATATGGAATCATGAGTTATAAAGGGTTCGCTCAATTCAATAAGCTGCTCGAATTGAAATTGATGGACAATTTTCGTGAGACATTGAGTTAAATCCGTTTCAGTTTCGGGTATTTCTTCTATCAATTGCATCACACGATTCACATCTCCCTCAAGAGAGCCTTGGTATAAGAGGATAATCCATTCATCAGACATAACTCTTAAATTATCTGATGCTAAAAAATGATCAGTCGGGGCGTTGCTCTTATCGGATAATCTTTGTTCATAATTATAGCTCACTCCCAAATGTTTCGCCAGTATTTCGAAAATCATCTCTTCGGTGAAGGGTTTACGCACAAAGTCGTCACAACCTGCACTTAGGAGCACGACGATCTCTTCTTCGAGGACACTGGCTGTGAGAGCAATGATCACGGTTTTGGCTCCTTTGGTGGTGGATTTGATGTATTTTGTCGCGTCGTAACCATCCATGACGGGCATTCTCATATCCATCCAGATTAGATCCGGTTCCCATTCTTCCCAGAGCGCGATCGCGTCTTCTCCATTACTCGCTTCTTTCATCTCAAACCCTAAGGGACCGAGCAGATTTATTAATAATTGTCGATTAATCGGTTTATCATCTACCGTGAGAATTTTGTAAGTCTGTTGATCGGGAGCCAAAGCTAAAATGCGTTGCCCAGATTCTCTATGATTAATAATAGGTTTTTCAGCGAGTTTTGCCTGAATATTAAAGGAGAAAGTTGTCCCTTTACCCAATTCACTTTCTACCCTAATATCACCCCCCATGAGTTGCACAAATTTCCGACTAATTGTTAAACCCAATCCCGTACCCTCTTGGGCATTTTTTCCCGCTTGAGTTTGACTAAAAGCATCAAAAAGTTGGGGTAATTCTGCCGGAGAAATTCCCACACCTGTATCACGAATACTGAAATGAAGAGTCAAAACATCTTCTGTGGATTCATTTTCCTGAAAAACTCTCAAAAGAATGAAGCCATTTTGAGTAAATTTAATGGCATTACTAAGTAAATTAATTAAAACCTGACGCAGTTTTATTTCATCGGTACAAATATAACAAGGGATTGATTCAGACCGCTCAAATATCAATTCTAATCCGGCCTTCCTAGCCAGGATATCAAACATATCTTCTAAATCATCAAGCACGCGATGTAAGTCAAAGTCTTTAGGATTGAAAGTAGTTTTACCCGCGTCGATTTTTGATAAATCCAGAATATTATTAATTAATGTTAGTAAATAATCGCCAGCGCGATAGATGATTCCTACATTTTCATATTGATCGGGAGGGAGATTTTTAGTGCGTAACATTAATTGAGCAAATCCCAGAATCGCGTTGAGGGGCGATCGCAATTCATGGCTCATATTAGCAATAAATGTACTTTTGGCTTGATTGGCTACTTCCGCTTTTTCTTTAGCCACGGCTAATTCTCTTGTCCTCTCCTGTACCCGCGCTTCCAAAGTGTTAAATGATGTTTGTAACTGACTTGCCATAATATTAAAAGAGTCTGCCAAAGTTTCCAGTTCAGAAATCCCTTTTATCTCCACAACCTGACTAAGTTCACCACTCGCGATCGCGGTACTCCCTTCGCTCAATTGCCGAATCGGTTCAGCAATCAAATTAGAGGTGATAATTCCCAATCCCGTAGCTATGACTAAAGCTAATAGACAGAGGATGATCGTTAAATGGGTGTTCGCGTTGATTTGCTCCATAAAATCGGCTTCTGGAATAGCCACGACAATAATCCAATTAATCCCTCTGTGATCATTGATGGGTAGCACCTGTACAAACTCCCGTTGATTATTGAAAGTAAAATCGAAATGTTGTGATTCTTGAATCTGTGTAAAGTCGCCAAACCGTTGCTGCAAATATTGAGCCGTCTGACGGATTAAAGGGTTACTGCTTGCGAAGGCTTTAATTAAGGTTTTCTCCTTACCTTTTCCAGTAGTTAATGGCTCTTGAGTCGAACTAGAAATGATAAAACCGGATCGATCCATCAAAAATGCCTGTCCTGTTTTACCAATGGAAAGACTGCTGAGAAAATCCCTTAAATTATTAGTAAATATCACATCATCACCACAAACACCGATCAAGTTTCCTTTTTGGTCATAGACGGGTTCACTAGCAGTAATTGTAGGCTCTCCCGTGGCAAAATCTAGGTATAATTCACTCCAGATAGGTTTACCTACCTTCACGGCGGAAAGATACCAAGGGCGTTGACGAGGATCATATTTTCCCAATTTTTTATTGATTTCTTTCCGATTACCCCAATCATCTATTCTATATCGGTGAAAAAGATAATTGGTTTCCTGATTACTGGCCGCCAGATATAACCCTGTGTCACGGTTCGATACACCCAAATACTGTCCTTGAGAATTACCACAATAAAATGAATAAATAAAAGGAAATTTTTTGACTTGGATTAATAATTGTTGGGCATTACTGGCTTTTGCCATATCAAATTTACCTTCGGCTAAAGAGGCTGCATTAATTTGATTCAGAATATGTGGTATATTAATATATTGTTGGATTTCCCCATGTATCTGCGCTGAAATTTGTTGACGCAGTTGAGCCGCGACATCGTTAACCGCTTTTTGTCCATTGCGTAGGGAAAGATAACCCACCAGCCCCACAGCCCCGACAATTTGCAACACAAAGGGGACGATTAACACTAATCTCAGAGGAAATTTTCTGTTTTTTTTGGGAACGAGATAGGGAATCATTTCTTCTCAGGAATTTGTCACTTTTAAGGCTAAGTCAACAATCCGCTCAAATTGAAATTGTCGAGCAATTTGTGTCAGGGATTGTATCAAATGAGTTTCTGTCTCTGGAATTTGTGCAATCAATTCCATCACCTGCCCGGAATTTCCCTCAAGAGCAGCTTGGTATAGCTGGCTAATCCATTCTCCTGACATAGAGGTTAAATCTTGGGATGTCAAGGCATTATCAGTGGAATTATTCAAGGTAGAGGATGTTGTGATGGCATAAATATATTTTACTCCCAAATGTTTCGCCAATATGTCAAAAATCATCTCTTCGGTAAAGGGTTTACGCAGAAAGTCGTCACAACCTGCACTTAATATCACGATTTTTTCTTCCTCTAAAACGCTCGCGGTGAGAGCAATTATGGCTGTAGCATTGCCTTTGGTGGTGGATTTGATATATTTTGTCGCTTCGTAACCATCCATGACGGGCATTCTCATATCCATCAAAATTAAATCAGGTTCCCATTCTTCCCAGAGCGCGATCGCGTCTCTTCCATTACTTACGTCTTTCACCTCAAAACCCAAGGGAGTGAGAAGCTTAATTAATAATTGTCGATTAATCACGTTATCATCTACCGTCAAAATTTTATAGGTAGGTTTATCAGGAGCAATGCCCAGCACTGTGCGATTTTCTTCCCAACTATTTCTGACTGTTTTTTGACCCAATTTTGTCTGAATATAGAATTGGAAAATAGTGCCTTTTCCTAATTCACTTTCTACGAAAATATCCCCTCCCATTAGTTGCACAAATTTGCGACTGATGGCTAAACCTAAACCCGTTCCTTCTTGCATCTTTTTTCCCGCGTCAGCTTGGGAAAAAGCCTCAAAAAGCTGAGGCAATTCTGAGGGTGCAATACCTACCCCAGTATCACATATACGAAAATGGAGCAGAAAAATATCTGTGGTTTCTTCCTTTCCCTGAAATACATTGAGAGTAATTTGCCCCTCGGAGGTAAATTTGATGGCATTACTCAGTAAATTAATTAAAACCTGACGCAATTTTACTTCATCACTATAGATATCACGGGGGACATTGGGTTCACGCTCAAACACTAATTTTAATCCCGAATTACTGGCTCGTAAATCTAGCATATCTTCTAAATCATCTAGGAGGTGATGTAAGTCAAAATCTTGAGCATTGAGGCTAGTTTTACCCGCTTCGATTTTAGATAAATCGAGGATATTATTAATCAGCGTCAATAGGTAATCACCACTGCGATAGATGATGTTGGCATTCTCGTATTGTTCGGGGGTGATATTTTGATTTCGTAACATTAATTGGGAAAAACCTAAAATGGCATTGAGGGGCGATCGCAATTCGTGGCTCATATTAGCAATAAATAAACTTTTGGCTTGATTTGCTACCTCCGCTTTTTCTTTCGCGAGCACTAACTCCGCGGTTCTTTCTTGGACACGATTTTCCAAAGTTTCAAACAAGACTTTTAACTGCCGTGCCATAGTGTGAAATGAATTAGCCAGATTTGATACTTCTGTAATACTTTGATCTTCAATTAAATCATTTTTGAACTCGAAATTTTGCCATTCACCTATTGCCAAATCCTGACTGGCTTGACTCAATCGTAAAATCGGGATCGTGATCCAACGTGCCGTGAGGATGCCAATGCCTGTCGCGACTAAAAGAGTCAGCACACATAAGAAAATTGTCCATCTAGTATTTGACTCAATTTCTATCATAAAGTCAGATTCAGGAATGACGATAATTGTCAGCCAGTCCAGATCACGTTGTGTTTGCAAGGGGATAACTTGGAGAAAGTAAGCTTGCTTATCAAGGGTGAAACGTAGTTGTTGTCTGGTTTTAATCTGATCAAAATTAGTAAAATTTTTCTTTAAATAATTTGCTGTTTGCTGAGTTAATAAGTTACGACTATCAAGGGCATTTAATCTTCTCTGGTTGGGATCGACATTTTTGCTAAAATTTTGCGGATTATCTGGCGCAAGCAAACCCTGGCGAAAAGGTATTTCCCCTGTAGAAGTACCGATTAGTAGTCCCTGGTGATCGATAATGAAAGCCTGGCCAGTTTTCCCGATTTTTAAACTTTTCAAAAAATCACCCAAGCGAGACAGAGAAACTGAAGAAGCAACAACGCCTTGAAATTGATTATTACGATTAGTAAAAGGCATTAAATTAATGGCAATTAAGGTTGGTTTATCTGCTGTTACCCTTGCCACATTTAATCTCCAAATTGAACGGTTGGCTTTTTTGGTTTGTCCATACCAAGGGTTATTTGGGGGATCTTGATGAGGATCATAAGTGCTAGAGCGTCTGAGTAATTTGATGCGCGCACCTTTATCGTCCGCCAAATAATTATCAAAGTTATAATTAGTTGACTTATCCCTAATACGAATCGCGTGAGAACCATCATCATCAATTTGTACGATTAAAATCTCTTTTTGCTCATTAGCGATCGCGATGGAACTTAGACCTTCAAAAATGTGTATTTGTTCCCAGAAAGAGCGTTCTACTGTGACTAAATCTTGCCAATTAAGGATACCCATTTTAATAGCTTTGACATTATTTTGCGTAACTTCGGTTGGTTTCCGCAGGTAATTCGCGAGATTTTGATCAATCCGATCGCCCATTTCTGTCATCAAATATTTTGCCATATCTTCTACCGCGATTTGTCCACTACGATAAGACAAATAACCCACCAATCCCACTGCTCCGACAATTTGCAACACAAAGGGGATAATTAGCACTAATGTCAGGGGGATTTTTCTAGTTTTGTGGGATTTCTGGACGCGATCGTGGCTCATGGGTTATCAGGAATTTCGGCTAAGTTAACCATGTGATCCAATTAAAATTCATGCCCAAGTTTTGGGAGCGATTTTATCAAAGGAGTTTCTCTCTCTGGAATTTGTGCAATCAATTCCAGCACAAGCCTCGAATTTCCCTCAATCGCGGCTTGGCATAGCTGGGTAATCCATTCTCACGACATACAGGTTAAATCTTAGGATGTCAAGGTACTATCTGTGGAATTATTCAAGGTAAAGGATTTTGTCATTGCATAGATATATCTTACTCCCAAATTTCGAGCCTGTATGTGGAAAATCTTCTCTTCGCTAAAGGATTTACACACACAGTCGTCACAACCTGCACTGAGAATCACGACTCTCTCTTCTTCAAAGCCACTGGCTGTAAGAGCAATTATCACTGTAGCATTGCCTTTTCTGGTGGATTTGATAGATATATTTTGTCCATTCCTAACCATCCATGACGGGCATTCTCATATCCATCAAAATTAAATCAGGTTCCCATTCTTCCCAGAGCGCGATCGCGTCTTTTCTATTACTCACGTCTTTCATCTCAAATCCCAAGGGAGTGAGAAACTTGATAATTGTCGATTAATCCCCTATTGAATGGAAATTATCATAAAGTAGTGCAGGCATCTTCCCTGCTTTAGGGCACATATAGCATTTTTAAATGAGATGTAAATGTGGTACGGGAGCTGATCCCGTCACAGGCAAGATGCCTGTGCCACAAGTTTTACCTCTGAAATGGAAACACTAAGATTGATTGGGCGATTGATTGGGCGATTGATTGGGCGATTGATTGGGCGAATGCCATTCGCCCCTACACAAACAAAGTCTCCTGAAGAAATTCAAAGAGCGGAGGCGGGTTTGGGGCTACGCGCACGATAACCCCCGTTCACGGGGGCAGGGGGGCGCGAATGTCTGTGCAGATCGCGGTTTCAACCGCCCGGTCTTCTATCTATGATAAATTTGATCGCACTTGCTTAAAATCCTAAAGCCGTGACAGCATCTTCTGGACCGACTAAAGAGAGATAAGGTTCGATAAAATATTGTTGCGCGGCTTCTTGGGCTTCTGCGGCTGTCACCGCCGCGATCGCGTCTTGAAAAGATTGATCAAAAGCAATACCTAAGCCCAAAATTTCATACCAACCCAACACTTGAGAAATTTGGGAATTAGTTTGTTTCCCTAACGCGTACTGCCCCAATAATTTATTCTTAGAAGACTGTAATTCTTCTTCGCTTAATCGGATATTCACCAGGCGATCGACTTCCGTGCGTAACCCTTCCAACGCGACTGAGGTATTTTCAGGAGCCGTGCCCATATAAACTACAAATTGAGAAGCCTCTAAACGAGTGGGATAAAGGGCAGAAACATCATAAGCTAATCCCCGTTTTTCCCGTAATTCCACAAATAAACGACTCGATAAACCATTACCTAGATAAGTATTTAATAATTTCATCGCGCCATAATCAGGATTTTTAACATTAGGAGTCAAATAACCTAACATCACGACTGATTGTTGTGTGTCTTGAGATGTCACCGCGGGTTTTGGATGGGGATAAATGGGAGGTAAATCTATGGTAGGTAAGGGAGTTTGAGGTTTTTCCCAATCCCCAAACACCTCATTAACTAGCGCGATCGCGTCATCGGTGGCTATCCTGCCTACCACGGAAATTACCATATTATCCGGGCGAAAATAAGTTTGATGAAACGCGTGTAAATCCTCACAGGTTAACTGAGACATCGTAACTTCTGTGCCCAAAGTGGAAAACGCGTAAGGATGATTTTTATACATCGTTAAACGTAACTGCTCAAACGCGATCGCGAAGGGTTGTTCCTGTTGTGATCGAATCCCTTGAATCGCGATTTTTCGTTCTAATTCCACTTCAGATTCAGGAAAAGAAGGGGCGCGTAATAACTCCCCAGCCAGATGTAAAATATCAGGAAAATCAGAAGAAACGGTTTTTAAACTTAATAAGAAATAATCCGTAGCAGAATCCGTACTTAAACGAGCCCCAACAGACTCTACTTGCTCGGCAATTTCCCGAGAAGAAAGTTTATCCGTCCCCTTGGTTAACACCGCGGCTAAAAGATGAGATAAACCGGCTTTTTCCGGCGATAACCCAATACTCCCCGCGCGTAAAAAAATCCGAGCCGCGATAATATCCGCCGCGGGATTCTCCACAGCAATCACCACTAAACCATTATTTAAAACCGTGCGTTCGATGTGATTATTCATTGTTGTTAATAGCTATTGTTAATGATTAAGGTTTAATTACTAATTTTTAATGATTACCTTGGGCAATAATTTGATTTTTCTTTAATCAAAAATAATCCTTTTTTTAATCTTGCTAAAATGACCAATCATATAATAACATATTTTATTATTTTTGGCACAAATTCAATGGAAATAAATAATCCCCAGTCC
>JBEDKD010000316.1:0-3240 GCA_041172365.1 Cyanobacteriota bacterium
CAGATTTATGCTACTACTAGCCGGCCCTTTGATGCGCCCAAAGGTAAGAATGGCAAACCCGGAAAGATCGCGATTAAGGTGATTAATCATTATGGGGATGAAGTGCTAAAGGTGTATGAAACACCTTAGAAATCTTGTTCTATTCTACTAACTAACTCATGGTTTGTTGGGTTGCACTTATCGTTCAATCCTCGTAGGGACACGGCATTGCCGTGTCCCTACCTTGGGACACGGCATTGCCGTGTCCCTACCTTGTGGCACAGGCATCTTGCCTGTGACGGGTTCTCAGCCCGTACCACATTTACATCTCCTATGGAATTGCTATAGCAAGAGTCCTGTTATTTTGCCGATCAAGTGTTAAATTGTACAGAAATGTGACCTAATAAGGGATGGTAATGACTAGGACTTTAGACTCACAAAACTTGTCTGTGGGAGAGCTATCCTCAGAACAAGATAATGTAACTTGGCAATGGCAAACACAAGAGGGATTACCTTATCTTACTTGTAGTTTATTAGAACCTTGGCCTCATGGCTTTTTTACCAAACACTTTTCCCCTCGCACACCCGCGGATTTAGTACAGGAACTCCATTCTAGTGCTAAAGTCTTTCGGGTGAAACAAGTTCATGGTAATACTGTGGTGAAAACGGGAAATATCACACCCGTTGCGGACAATGGTGTTATCTCTTCCTTAGATACTTACGTCGAAGCCGATGGTATTATCACCGAAGCTGAAACGGAAGCGGTTTGGGTTTGTAGTGCCGATTGTGTGCCCGCGCTCATTGCCGATAGTGAAACGGGACAAGTGGCCGCGGTTCACGCGGGATGGAGAGGAACCGCGAGTAAGATTGTCCCCGAAGCGATCGCGCAATTTCTAGCCCAAGGGAGTCGAGTAGAAAATTTACGAGTCGCCTTAGGTCCAGCGATTACCGGAGAAGTATATCAAGTCTCACTGGATGTCGTAGAAAAATTGGGCTATACGATCGCGCCGAATCAGGAGATAAAAAATACAGAAGAGTTAATCGAGTATTTATACCAATTACCCCAGACACCAATTTTAGCCGATACCGAGCCCGGAAAAATACGAGTTGATGTCCGTCGGTTTAATCTCTTACAATTAGAACAATTAGGGATGAAAGCTTCTCAAAGCGCGATCGCGCCATTCTGCACATTCCAAACACCCGATTATTTCTGCTCCTACCGTCGGGATAACTTGAAAAAAGTGCAATGGTCAGGCATAGTAAGCGTAAAGTAAGCCAAAATACTACATCCCTAAACCCTTGTAGAAGCGGATTAAGTTAAGCATGAGTGAGCAAAGTCCATATCAATTGCTTGGAGTCACAGAAGACGCTTCCTTTGAGGAAGTGCAGGCGGCGCGTGTGCGTTTAACCCAACAATATACCGGGGATCAAAGACGTACACAAATGATTGAGACGGCCTATGATGCTATCCTCATGGAGCGTTTAAGAATGCGCCAAGAGGGGAAAATCAAAGTACCAGAGGGGATTCGTTTTCCCGAACGCGTCGCGGAGGTGCCTCCTAGTTTTCCCACGCCTTCGATTAATTCTAGTCCCGCGTGGTTACAAAAACTGATTGATACTCCGAGCATACCAGATATTGTCTGGCCCGCGGGAGTATTTGTAGGATTAAGTGGTTTAAGTCTTTATCCAGCCAGCAGTAATTCAGTTTTACAGCTTACTTTAGCATTAGGAGTAGGGGCAAGTCTTTATTTTCTTAATCGTAAGGAAAATAAATTTGGTCGGGCTGTATTATTGACAGTCACGGGTTTAATAACAGGGTTATTATTAGGGGGTTTGATCGCGTCAGGGATCACGATTCCCCTGTTAACGGCTGAAAAGTTTATTACCCTTGTTACATTTCTAATTCTTTGGTTAGTAAGCAGCTTTTTAAAGTAATGGAAAAGGAGAAGGCGAAATCCCTATTTCCACCTTCCTCCTTCTTCCCTCTTCCTCCTTCTTCCCTCTTCCTCCTTCTTCCTTCTTCCTTCTTCCTTCTTCCTTCTCTTCCTCTGTGCCCTCTGTGCCTTTGTGGTTCATTATTTCTTCCTTCTTCCTTCTTCCTTCTTCCTTCTTCCTTCTTCCCTCTTCCTAGCCAAATTTTGACGATTTTTCTGATAAGATAAATTCGACGGATTCGGCTAAATTGTTGAGAATTAGATCCGGTTTATACTTTTCTAATTGGGCGCGATCGCGAATACCTGATAAAACAGCAATAATAGGAATCCCTTGACTTTGTGCCGAAATAATATCAGCCTCCGTATCCCCTACCATCCAGGTTTTTGACACGGGAGGAAGGGACGCGATCGCGTTAGCCATTAAGAGAGGTTTATCATGGATATCCTTCGTTTTATAGTAATTATCACCAATACAATAACGGCGATTTTTAGTAAAAAATTTCCTTAAATGACAACGATGTAAAGCTTCATTTAATTCTCGTTGTCGTCGCATCGTCATTACCACTAAATCAATACCCGATTTTTGACAAGTTTGTAAAGCTTCCACCGCACCAGCCACCGGTTGATCATAGACTAAAAGTGACATATTATGGGCATTTTTATCACGAATTTTAACAAACATTTCCGTTTGTTCTTCATCTAATCCCGATTTTAACGCGATTTGACTTTCAGGAATGCGCGATCGCTTCAAATCCCAAAACTCTTGTTTACTTAAAATCGTAATCGGTTGTTTAACTCCTCGCGTTTGCGCTAAACATAACTTATAAACATGATAATATCGATCGGAAATATTCATAATCGGACCATCAAAATCAGTAATAAGTCTTAACATCGGCTAATCTTTTCTAAATTTAGACATCATTATATCGCAGAAGGAAGAAGGAAGAGGGAAGAAGGAAGAGGGAAGAAGGAAGAAGGAAGAAGGAAGAAGGAAGGGGGAAGAATGTTAATAAATAATTAATAATTGACAATTACCAATTCCCCATTACCTATTACCCATTACCAATTCCCCATTACCTATTACCCATTACCAATTCCCCATTACCAATTCCCCATTACCAATGTATTGACTTATACGCGTTAAAAATTGCATCAATGTCTTTACAAATTCATCTAACAGAACGCCAACAACATATACTTTGGGCCACCGTTCGGCATTATATCGCGACCGCGGAACCTGTTGCCTCAAAAGCATTAGTGGATGAATTTAACTTAAGTGTAAGTTCAGCCACAATTCGCAACGCGATGAACGTCTTAGAAAAAGAGG
>JBEDKD010000317.1:0-14577 GCA_041172365.1 Cyanobacteriota bacterium
CCCAATCCCCAATCCCCAATCCCACTTAAACATTTGACATATAAGTTAATATTTTGTAATAAAGATCCCAATGTAGTCACTAAACAGAAAAATAGATCATGGCAAATATTAAGTTTGTGAAGGAAAACAAGGAAGCGATCGCGGCCGATGGAGCGAATTTACGGCTCAAGGGGCTGGAAAATCAAGTGGACTTGTACACATTCACGGGAAAAATGATGAATTGCGGGGGCTACGGGCAATGTGGGACCTGTATTGTGGAAATCGTGGAAGGGCTGGAAAATCTCTCCCCCCGTACCGAATTTGAGCAAAAGAAACTGAAGCGTAAACCCCAAAATTATCGCTTGGCCTGTCAAACTTTGGTCAATGGACCAATCAGTGTCAAAACTAAGCCATAACGATTAGTGATATTCTAGGTTGTGTCAATTGTCTGTTTTTATATAGAGGCTGGGGATCATGCAAGTTAATGATCTAGGTTTTGTCGCTAGTATCCTGTTTGTGCTAGTTCCCGCGGTTTTTTTACTCATTCTGTATATTCAAACCGCGAGTCGTGAAGGTAACAAGAACAGTTAGTTGTTCTAACTGGGTGTTCTTTGCCTAGAAAAAAAGCGCCTTAAGCTTCCGCTTGGGCGCTTTTGTTTTGTTTTTTGATTTTCTAAGTGCTGGTGCGGGTTAATAAGATGGGACAAGTCGCGTTGACTCGAACATAGTCAGACAGGGAACTCCCCAAGAGTCGATCGAGATCCACAAAAGTTTTGGCAATGGAAGGACGGCGATCGGGGGAACCTAACATTAATAAATCTATGTTGGACTCATCAGCTAAACGACAGATAGTTTCACCCGGTTTGCCGATCGCGGAAATACAGCGATAATTGACACCCATTTTTTTCGCTTCTGCCACCGCGGGGGCTAAAATGGGATCTTTTTCAGCCGCGGGACTTGTATCTTCCTTGGTTTTTCCAGTTAAGTCTTTGGCAACGTGGGCAAGGACTAATTGACCCCCATCAATGTATCTAAGTAGAGATAGCGCTAATTTTAAACTATCTTGAGATGCTGGGGAATTGTCATAGGCCACCATCACTCGCTTAATTTTCTTGATAAATGTCTCATCTTTGACGAGCAACATGGGGCGGGATGTTAATTGGAAAACGTATTGACTAACGGAGTTTTCCAAAATAGAACGTAAGCGATCGAGGCCCCGTGAACCAATGATAATCAGATCGGCTTTTTCTTCTTCGGCGACTTCACAGACAATGGCTTTGGGATCGCCTTGTCTGAGGCGGGGGTTGACTTTATGGGGATCTACCTTTAATGACTGAACCGCTTTCGCGAGTATTTTGCCCCCTTCTTCTAATTTTTCTGCCATCTCATCGGAGGTGACTTGGGGGGGGACAACGTGCAGTACGGTGACGGAGGCTCCTTGTAGGGAAGGGATGTCCATTAGCATATTAAACATCTCTTCACACAGGCCTCGACCTGCAACGGCAACTAAAATTTTTTCGATCATGTTGATTTGGCGATAAAAATGAGTTTGAGATTTGAATAAACGGCTGTGTTTTTTGCCTTTTTATCAGCATAGACCTGAAGTTTGACTTATTATTTGTAGAAATGTAGCGTTTTTGAACTTTTTGTTAAGTTGTGTCTCAACATTTATCCAGTGAAGTGTCTATGGATTCCATCGCGCCTTCTACGGTTCGCGCCCCCCATGATTGGTTTGAATATCCGGTGCAAGTCTATCCCCATCATACGGACTATGGGGGGATTGTCTGGCATGGGACCTATTTGGAGTGGATGGAAGCGGCACGCGTCGATTCTTTACGATCGCGCGGGATGGAGTATGCCGATTTAGTCGCTCAGGGTGTGGAGTTACAGGTTTTTCAGTTAGCCCTCCGCTATCATCGAGGGGTGAAAATGGGGGCAAGCGCGATCGTCAGAACTCGTGTCGCGTCCTTTCACGGGGTTCGCATGATTTGGGAGTATGAAATTGTATCGAGCGATCGTCAAGTTTTATATGTTTCCGCCCAAGTGACCCTTGTACCTGTAGATTCACAAAAGGGGAAAATAATCCGTAAGTTTCCTCTTATTTTACAAGAAATTATCGCAAAATTCTAACAAAAGAGGAAGGAAGGAGGAAGCGCGATCGTAAATTCTCCACCTTTCTGTTTTTCCATAATAATAATTGGCTCCTCAGACAATTTCAGATCCCCTGGTTTTGCGGGTGCATCTTTGCCTCCTCAATCTCTCCTTCTCCGTTCCCATACTTGTCATCATGTAATTACGATTATCATTACATTAACTGTAATTACGATTATCATTACAGTCCTCCTGTAATTTTGTCATAGAGAAATTTATTTAGAGTTTGCTCAATAAAAAGAGAAACATTACTAGATAGAGATTAGAGGGCTTTGGGTAGTGCTAAAAGGTTGTATAATCGCGAAAGATTCTACCATAGCATCAATAATAATCCCCTCCCATAACGACTATGTTATTTAACCTTGATACCCCAAACCCAACCGAATTAAATTATTTAACCCGTTTTTCTGGTTGGTATATTCCTGAAGAAGATCACCCAGTCAAATTGACTCTTTACTTAAATGGCAAACCCTATGTAGCCCTTTGGCGAGGCATCTCCTATCGTTTCGATTTAGAGTCAGTATTTCCCCAGAAAGCGAATGTGGGATATTGTGGATTTTGGGGCGATTTACTTCTCCCCAAAAGCATTCAACCCGGAGAAAAAATCGAAATTGAAATCATCAGTGAAGAAAGCGATAATCAAATCATCTCTTTATTCAAACAAGAATTTATCTTAGATAAAAATGCCCAACCAATAGCACCCAGACAATGCAGTTTTAATATTCAAGAATTATTATCTTTAGAAACACCAAAATTATCAGAAACCAACGAAATTAAATTAAATGACGACAAAACCGTTGTTTATTTGAGAGGAAACACTCCCCATATTTTAGCCAATAATGAATTACCCTTTCTCAACATAATGATGGAGGCAAACGATCATCCCTATTCCGATGCAGCATTACAAGTATTAGAAAAAATCGGCGATGATAAACTAATCTTAGACTTTGGAGCAGGAAATACACCGATCGCGTATGTTAAACCCAATATTTGCTATTTAGACGTACAGCAATTTAACTATACAGATATTGTCTGTAATACCAATAAATTACCCTTCATTGATAATTGTTTTGATGCCATTATTAGTCACTCGGTGTTTGAACATTTACCCAATCCCTTTGAAACCGCGCAGGAATTGTATCGAGTGTTAAAACCCGGTGGTTTAATTTTTATCGAGGTAGCTTTTATGCAGCCATTACACGCGGTTCCCAATCATTATTTTAATATGACATTGAGTGGTTTGCGACAAGTGATGTCAGAATTTGAAGAATTACAAAGTGGTGTTTTGCCTTATCAATATCCTTCCCATAGTTTAATGATGCAAATGCAGACAATCTTACCTCATTTAGCCGATAGAAATTGGAAAAAATACCTAAACTCTTTTACTGATCGCCTACAGAAATATGGTTATTACCTTGATGTCGGATTGAGTGAAATTGGACGAGAAACTTTAGCCGCGGGTGTTTTTTTTGTCGGACAAAAATTAGAAAAAGAGCATTCTTCTTTACGAGTACAATTAGATTTACAATTAGAAAAACTCAATAGTGAAGAAGATTGGTATGATGAAGAAATGGAGCGTCAACAAATCCATTATGAAAATGCCTGGGATCTCTATGCCAAAAGGTGGAAAAAGACGTTTCCTGAATTAACTTATATTGGCGATGAATGGATCGGAAAAGGAGCGGGTGCGGCAAACTCCCTCGCCGAATATGAAACCGTAATTGAAGGGAAATTTATTAAACCTTATATAAAAAAAGAACATACAGTTTTAGAGATTGGAGTAGGGGGAGGTAAAACCGCGAATTTATTATTAAAATATGCCGATCGCGTCATTGGCGCAGATATTTCCCAAGAAATGTTAAACATGACAAAAAAACGTTTAGGAGAAGAAAGAGTAACTTACGTCAAACTAGATGGTATCACCTTACAAAATATTACACCCGGAGTCGCGGATATTTGTTTTTCCTACGATACAATGGTGCATTTAGAGCCCGTAGATATTTATAACTACCTCACCCAAATTCCCCCACTCTTAAAAGGCGATCGCGTGTGCATTTTCCATCACAGTAATATTTGTAGTAAATTAGGATGGCAAAAATTTTTAAGTGAGTGGGAAAAAAACATATTAGGCAATCGAAATGGCACGGATTTTTCCATAATGAATGATGTCATGATGGAGCAATTCCTCACCCATCTTAACTATGAAATTATCCACAAAGACACCGAAACCGTCCCGCGAGATTGTATCTGGATATGTCGTGCTCCTCAAGTATAAAAACATCTGTGTTTATCGCGTTTTGTGTCTCTGTGTCTTTGTGGTTAATTTAGGGAAACACTAAGGCACTAAGGCACTAAGAAAAAAAGAGCCGTTTTTTTCCCCTTTGTGTCTTGGTGTCTTTGTGGTTAATTTAGGGAAACACTAAGGCACTAAGGCACTAAGAAAAAAAGAGCCGTTTTTTTTCCCCTTGGTGTCTTGGTGTCTTTGTGTCTTGGTGTCTTGGTGTCTTGGTGTCTTGGTGTCTTTGTGGTTAATTTGGGGAAACACTAAGGCACTAAGGCACTAAGAAAAAAAGAGCCGTTTTTTTTCCCCTTGGTGTCTTTGTGTCTTTGTGGTTAATTTGGGCAAACACTAAGACACGAAGAGCGCGAGGAGATTTTTTGCCCTTGGTGTCTCTGTGTCTTTGTGGTTAATTTGGGCAAACACTAAGGCACTAAGACACTAAGAAAAATTGTTTTTTTTACCCTTGGTGTCTCTGTGTCTTTGTGGTTGATTTAGGGAAACAGAGAGCTCAGTTAAATATTTGTCAACACCCCTCCCGCGAGCATGGTTAAAATTGCCACTCCAAAGGCTAAACGATACCAAACAAAAATCCAAGTGTTTTGAGTTTGGAGAAATTTCATTAACCACGCGATCGCGACATAGGAAAAGAAAGCCGCGGAAATGACACCAACAATTAAAGCCAAGGGACCATCATGCCCTAATCCTTCTTCTTTAATAGCACCTTTTAACTCCACTAAACCAGCTAAAGTAATCGCGGGAATCCCTAAGAGAAAAGAAAATCGTGCCGCGACAGCCCTTTCTAATTTCATGAATAAACCCGCGGTGAGGGTTGAACCCGAACGAGATACCCCCGGAATAATTGCCATTGCTTGGGCTAATCCCATTAAAATACCATCGCGCACTGTTAAGTCTTCAAAATTACGCAGACGTTTGCCGAATTTTTCCGCGATGGCTAATAAGATAGACATGAAAATTGACGCGATCGCGATCGAAGATAAATGACGTAAAGGAGAATTATCGAAATCAGGAATAAAGATTTTTACACATAATCCTAAAAAGATAATGGGTAGAGTACCTAAACCAATTCCCAAGGCTAAACGAAATTCTTGAGAATCATATTTAGATTGAGTAATCGCGTGATAAGCACCTAAAATAATCTCGGTTAAATCTTTCCAGAAATACCATAAAACCGCGGCAATACTACCCAATTGGATCACAGCAGTATAAGCTACACCGGGATCACCCCATCCTAAAATAATGGGAATCACTTTCAAATGCGCGGTACTACTAATGGGTAAAAATTCAGTGACACCCTGAATAAAACCCAAAACTAAAGACTGAAAGAGATTTATCTGATGGTGTGTCGTCGCGGTTTCTGTTGCCGTTTGAGCCAAGAATGGAACCAGGAATGTGAACATACTTAATATATTTTTTGAGCCTGACAAACCATTATATAAACTAATACCATTTCACTTTAAGGTTGATACAAATATATAGGTTTATTCGGGGGTTTGCGAATGCAGTCCCAGCATGGGTAGTGGGCGCGTCCCTGGGCCCTAGTTACTATTTCGTGGGTGTCACGATCGCGTCCCTGGGCCCTAGTTACTATTTCGTGGGTGTCGCGATCACGTCCCCATGCCCTAGTTACTATTTTGCGGGCTTCCACAGGGGCTCATCTTCAGCACGACATTTCTTGTGATATCTTCAAAAAGATTAACTTAAGTAACAAATCTTAAAGAAACCTTGTTTAACGAGACTTTTTCTGGAGAAAACTCTCAGACTCAGCACCAGGAGTCTGATACCCCCTTGCCCAGTCTATCTTGGGAAACCCTCAGAGGAAATCAAACCGGGCTGATGTTTGGTGCAGGGGTATTCCTCGTTTCAGTACCCGTATTTATCCAAGCCCCTCTGGTGCGCGAAATGCCTGTGTTGAGTTTAGTCTTGACGATCGCGTTATTAGTGATATCGGGAAAACTCCTGAAAAGTCCGGGTAGAGAGGTTTGGGGAGATTTATTATTAGGATTTACTTGGACCTGGTTAACAGGGGGGATTTATTGGGGATGGTTACGGTGGGAACCCTTCTTACATCTGCCCGTAGAAGCAATTTTTGTCCCTTTTGCCCTTTGGGGATTAGCCCGTAATTGGGGAAAAGTAGGTAATTGGTTTTATTTGGGTTCCTTATTTGGTACCGCGGTTACTGATGGTTATTTTTATTTGACGGGTTTAATTCCCTATTGGCGACAGTTGATGCAAGTCGAACCTTCTTTGGTGGCTGAGGTGTTTAAAGGCGCGATCGCGCAAATCTCCACAGTTTGGGGGATCAGTTCTGCGTTATTGTTATTAGGGCTTCTCATTAGTATCAGTGTTTGGGCATTTCGCACTCCGAAAGCCCACCGATGGGTATTTGGCGGAGCCGTCTTAGGTACAATTCTGGTAGATGGTTTATTTTTATGTGCCGCGTTGGGTAGTCAAATTTCTCCCTAGTTTCTGTGGCTACCCTCGGCAGAAAAACGCGGTTTTTCCGTGACAACGGCGCGACAATGCTCCGATGGATGAAAAAAACCCGTTTCTTTGGGTTTCTCCTGGGCAGAGAAACCGGGTTTTTCCGTGACAACTGTAGCACCATGCTCCGACGGATGAAAAAAACCCGGTTTCTTTGGGCAGTTGTCTTGGACTGGCAAAAAGAGATAAAGTACAAGTGATCTGTGCAATTTTAGGGCGACTTCATATCACAGGATCATCGCCCCATCCCTAGATGGGCATGGCAGATTTAATCTACTGTTAGTCACTCCCCTCTAGGGAGCTCATAGTTTGCCATCCCCCAATCTCAAATCTCAAATCCCAAATCGGTTAACCGCCCGTGGTAACATTCCAACCCACACCCCATTTGATCCTTCGCGCTGACTCTGGAGTGCGCTATTTGCCATTGGTGGGTAGTAATTGCTGGACGATCGGGCGCAGTGAAGATAATAGTTTTGTCTTGAATGATCGCTGGATATCGCGCAACCATGCGATGTTACAAAGAATGGATACGGGAGAATTTTATTTAATTGATTTAGGTAGTCGTAATGGCTCTTTTGTCAATGGAAGGCGGGTAAGCATCCCCGTCACATTACAAAATGAAGATATGCTCCAGTTTGGCAAAATCGAATTGGAGTTTCGCAGTCCCCATATTCAAGCACGACTCGATCCTGATAAGGACGACTCTGAAGAGTTTACCGCGACTTTAACGGTTCGTAGTTTAATCTCTGTGATGGTAATGGATATCCGTGATTTTACTGTTTTGACACGACAACTCGATGAGACGATCCTTTCGGAAGTGATTGGTAGTTGGTTTCGCCAAGCTGGGGAGATTATTCGTAAACATGGCAGTTGGGTAGATAAATATATTGGGGATGCTATTATGGCCGTTTGGTTTCATAAGCCCAGTGGCATTAGTCAAGATGATATGATTCGTATTTGTCAGGCTTTAAGTGAACTGCATCAGGCAACGGATGAGTTAAGCGCTCGTTATCCTTTACCTTTTCCCCTACGGGTGGGCTCTGGTATTAATACGGGATACGCGATGGTGGGTAATACTGGCACTGGCGATCGCTCTGATTATACGGCTTTGGGTGATACCGTTAATGCCGCGTTTCGTTTGGAGTCTTGTACCAAGGAAATTGGCATGGATATCGCCCTCGGTGAAACTACTTATAAATATTTATCCCTCTTGAAGGGCTGTGAAATCTTTGAACAATATACTGTTAATTTGAAGGGTTATGATATTCCTACTATTACCTATGGGGCTACCTTTGCTGACTTAGAGACTTTTCTGGAACGACAACTTTAAAATGAGAAATCAAAAAAAAATTGTTATATGAAAGACGATGATCAGATTAAGGATTTCTCTGAAAAACTGTCTTAGTGAAATGATAGTCTCTAATGATAATGCTGTGTATAACATTGGGAGAAATGAATAATGATTAAACAATTCGGTCGTCTCTTGGCCTTTTTCGGTTTGATCTTGGGTTGTTTGGGATGGATGGGACATCAAGCCGCGATCGCGGCCCCCTTCAATACCGCGATTTTACCCTCCTCTTCTGTGTTAGCCGTCGAGGAGTCCAGAATTAATCGCGCTGACAATAAACTGAGTGAAATAGGCTACAAAGTCGATTTGAATAACTCCGCGGTGCGTAACTTCCGTCAGTTTAAGGGTTTATATCCCAATCTCGCGGCCAAGATCATTAAAAATGCTCCCTACGCGAAAGTAGAAGATGTATTGGCAATTCCTCGCCTAACGGAAGCTCAAAAAGATTTGCTCAAGGCGAATCTCGATAACTTTACCGTCACCAAGAAGGAATCAACTCTCAATGAAGGGGACAACCGCTTAAACAACGGCCTCTACGACTAGGCTCTGGTCCGTTTTTGACTCTTCTGCTCAGGGATAAGGGAGAAATGATGCCCCGTCGGTCATTATTTCTCTCTTATCCCTTAATTTTTCTTAATTTATTGATAATGTGGTAAGACAATTAATCTTCACAGTGCCCCAAAACTGGCCTCCCTAAACTATAGATGACTGACTATTTTGATGTATTGGTGATTGGTTCAGGCGCCGCGGGTCTTTATACAGCCCTTTGTCTCCCCCATCATTACCAAGTCGCCCTCATTAGCAAAGATATCCTCCCCTTATCTGCCAGTGATTGGGCCCAGGGAGGTATCTCCGCGGCGATCGCGCCGGATGATTCTTCTCAACTCCATATTCAAGATACCCTCAGCGCAGGTGCAGGACTTTGTGACTTAGACGCGGTGAAATTTTTGGTAGAAGAAGCTCCGGGGTGTATTGAATCTTTGATTAAAATGGGTGTCGTCTTTGATCGTCATGGGGATGATTTAGCCCTTACCTTAGAAGCGGCCCATTCCCGTCGTCGAGTCCTCCACGCGGCGGATACCACTGGAAGAGCCGTCGTCAGTATTTTAGCGGGGGAAACCTTAAAACATCCTAATATTTCTATTCTTTCTCCCGCCTTTGCCCTTAGTCTTTGGCTTGATCCTCAAACACAACGCGTCCAAGGGATTAGTTTGATTGAGGGTAATCAAATCCGATGGTTACGCGCTAACGCGGTAATCTTGGCCACGGGAGGGGGAGGGCAAGTTTTTTCTCAAACGACGAATCCCGCGGTGAGTACCGGAGATGGGGTCGCGATCGCGTGGCGTGCCGGTGCGATTTTACGAGATTTAGAGTTTTTTCAATTTCACCCCACCGCGTTAACCAAACCGGGCGCGCCCCGTTTTCTCATTAGTGAAGCGGTGCGAGGAGAAGGTGCTCATTTAGTTGATGGTAAAGGATATCGTTTTGCCTTTGACTATCATCAGGCGGGTGAACTCGCACCCAGAGATATTGTTAGTCGTGCTATTTATAGTCATTTACAAAAAACGGGAGAAGAGCGAGTTTGGTTAGACTTACGTGCCATTTCTCCCGAACGGATACAACTGCGTTTTCCTAATATTATTAAAGTCTGTCGTGAATGGGGAATTGATATTTTTCAAGAACCGATTCCCGTGGCCCCCGCGGCTCATTATTGGATGGGTGGTGTCATGGCTAATACTCACAATCAAACTTCTTTGGCCGGGTTATACGCGATCGGTGAAACAGCCAGTACAGGGGTACATGGCGCCAATCGTTTGGCCAGCAATTCCTTACTAGAATGTATTGTATTTGGGGCTCAAATGGCCCATTGGCAAAAAGACACCACTTTTTTCGACTCTTCAAATCCGTGGGAAAACCCCCCTGTCAATACCCAATTTGATTTCAAACAAATATTTTTGCAAAACTTTTCAGAAAATGTTATAATAGAAAGGTTCCGACACCAGGTTCCCCAAATGCTCTGGAAAAGTGCAGGAATTTGTCGAACAGAAGAAGAGATGGCGAGCGCGATCGCACAGTTAGAGATGTGGCGTTCACAATTTCAGCAACTAGAAATAAGTAAAATATTATTAGGGTTAGTACCCTCACAAAGTGTCATTTTCCCTAATTTAGACACAAATGATCCCCTATTGCGAACTTGGGGCGAGACCTACAATTTACTTGATGTTGCCTATTTGATACTGAGAAGTGCTATATTTCGCACAGAAAGTCGTGGAGGTCATTACCGCCTCGATTATCCATCCTCTAGTCCCAACTGGCAAGTTCACACATTGATTCAAAATATGTCTTGGTGGAAATCGTCACTCGAACAACAACATGAGATGTGATAGAGCGAAGAGAGTCTCAAGAGACATCTTCACTTCAGCTTCTGCCCCCAGCACCACTACTATCTTTTGGCTTACCAGTATCATCAGGCGGTGTATATTGCGCGAGCCGATCAGGGCTACTCCCCCTGATGTCCCAATGAAAACCACCACCAGATGTCACAAACTGAGTCACCAGAATTCTCCCAGGGGAAAACCCCTGGAAGGATAAAACCAAAACCGCGACAGTGGTTAGCTGTAGCATTTTTCGTTCAAACATCGCTAACTTGCACAAATTACTAATCATACCTATAACCCCCTTGTGCCACAGAGATAGATTACTCCATCATCATTATATCAGTCTTTTCTCACAAGGACACAAAAAATCAGAGTTTTCCGCCCATGATACTCTTAGCCTTTCTATGCCCTTTGCTTAAGAACACGGTAAGCTGATCAAATTCAGGAAAATTCGTAACGGTTTTTCCCTAATTCCTTCGCGCGATACATTGCAGCATCCGCGTGTTTGATCAAAGTATCAATATCTTGGGCATCTAAGGGATATAAGCTAATACCAATACTGGTTGTCACAGCCACAATATTACCATTAAGATTAAAGGGTTCAGTCATAGCATTGAGGATTTTTTCCGCAACGGTACTGGCTTCGGGTAAACCCGGAATACCAGGTAAAATCACAGTGAATTCATCTCCCCCTAATCGAGAAATAGTATCGCTTCCCCGTAAAGAGCCTTGGAGACGTTGCGCGACTCCTTTGAGCAGTAAATCCCCAATATCATGTCCGAGAGTGTCATTAATTAGTTTAAAGCCATCTAAATCTAGGAAAAGTAACGCGACGAGACGATGATTAGTCGTAGCCATTTCCATTGCTTGATTGAGCCGATCCCCGAAGAGAGTACGATTCGGTAATCCCGTCAGGGGATCGTGATAAGCTCCCTGACGAAGGGCCGCGTTAGCTTGTTTAAGCTCTTCCTCTAAACGTTTCCTTTCCGTAATATCACGCATCACACCGACTAAAAATTTATTTCCTCGGGCATCTTGATGAAGAGAGCGCTTAGTTGCCAAATCATGGACAACCCCCTTAGCATCAGTTAATTTTTCTTCATTTTCACATTCTTCATTACTCTGAAAAACCCGTTCATCTTGTTCCCATAATAATTTCGCTTCATCGGGGGAAAATAAATCATAATCCGTCTTAGCTAATAACTGCTCTAAAGAATAACCCGTCAAACGACAATAAGCTTTATTTAAAACAATTTGACGATGATCTTTATCCTTAACAAAAACTGGATCAGGAATAGTATTAATTACCGTTTGCAAAAAATCTTTAGAGCGTTTCAACTCCTCTTGTAAACGGGCAAGATAACTCATAATCACAATACTTGAACCCGCCATTCCCATCAGGGGAGGAATTAAGGGCAACCACAAACCATTCCCAAGTAAAACCAGATAAGAAATACCAGAAAGTCCGAAACTAATTCCCAAGAGACAGAAAACAGAATTGCGAGAAGATTGTAATTTCCAACTAATTAAAGCACCGACAATAGACCAACCCCAAATCCACAAAGCTCCCAGGTAATTTGGCCAGACTTTTATGCTAGTTCTACCCTCAATAGCACTACTTAAAATCTGACTAATAAAATTCGCGTGTAACTCGACTCCTGAGACTTCTTTGGGAGCACTAAATAAACCAGTGCTGTAGGAAGTAGAGTGCAAATCTTTGACGCTAGTGGCTGTAGAGCCAATCAAAACGATTCGCCCTTGGGCAAAATCTCTGGGGACTTTTCCTAAGAAGATATCATTCATCGAAACCATACTAAATGTACCCTGGGGACCTCGCAGATTGGCTAAAAATTGGTATCCGCCCGCGTCCGCGTTAACGTAACTACCTTCATTGCCTCGTAATCGTTCAAATACCGCTTTCCCTAACTGAAGATTCAGGGAATTATCAGAAGCAGGTTTGGGTTGAATGCCCTGCTTTTTCAGATAAATTAAAGCCAACTTTAGGGCAAAACTGGTATGAAATTCACCCTGGTTTCCCCCTTGATAGAGTAATCCACGACGGACTTTATTATCAACATCTTTTATGATATTATTAAAGCCAACTTGATCCTTTTGATTGAGGATCGGTGGTGGATTTACTCCTGAGTCTTTACCACTTGGTAATTGCTCAATCCCTATGATATTGGGGATCGTTTCCCATACTTGCTGTAATTTTTTCTCACCGGCTTTATCCCCTGGTGGTATTGGTAAATCTCGAAAAATATCAACCCCGATCGCGAGGGGTTTGTCCGCGGCAATTTTTTGCAATAATTCGGCCATTTTGCCATCAGGAATAGGAAAGCCAAACTTTTGGAGATCCCCTTCATCTATACCCACAATCACGATGCGATTATCTCTGGGTTCAGGGGGTCGCCAGCGGATAAATTGATCATAGATAGCTAACTCCCAAGGCTGTAATAAACCCAGTCCTCGGACGACAATCACCGCCCCTGCTACCCCAGAAGCCGTCACCAATACACGACGCTCTTTTAAGAACCATTTTTTCACAGTTCCCCAAATTTCTTGATGTGATTTTGTCAACAGTTTTAACATCAAAAATCCTCTTCCCTTGTCTCTCTCTCTCTATTCTAGCTAATTGATGTTAATATTTTTCATCCTGTTATCGAAAAGAAGTCTATGTTATGATTAACTAGAGACAGCACCAAAAACTAGAGGTGAGACGATCTTTGCCGGATTTTCCTTCCTCATTGAGAGGCTGATGAGATTTCAGATCCTTGAGCGTCAACCTCTGAAAAAGGTGTACAGTGTCTCTGACGTACAATACCTTCGCGATTTTTTGTAGGTTGGGTTGAGGGATACTTAACCCCCTTGAAGATGTTGGGTTTTGTCCCTCAACCCAACCTACTTTTCCAGGCATTTTTCCTCAAAGCCGAAGGTATTGATTTAGGGATAAAGTTAATAAAGGAGTAAAATGAAACGATTAACCCAAGGGATCACCTCCATCAGGAGGAGGAAAAATTTTTTATCTGGTTTCTTGCGCCAAACTAAACTCTTTTTTCTCTTATTACTCTTTCTCGGTAGCTTCGCGATCGCGGGAGCGAAGAGTTATACTCAGACGATGCAAATTCCTATTTTAGGGTTTCACGATATTGTTGATCAGCAAACTCCTTTTGAGAAACCCCCTTATAGACTAACCTTTCCCACCGACTATTCTCAGCAAAAAATCGCCATTTTTTTAGAATATTTACTCCAAGCTAATTATTGGACTCTTTCCACCCAAGAACTCCAAGAATATTTTATTGATAAATCTCGGCCTATTCCTCAAAAAAAGTTAGGAAAAAAGCCGATCATGATTACTTTTGATGATGGCTATTTAGGAATACATAAAAATGTTTTACCTGTGGTAGAAAATTTAGCGGATATCTATGGAGAAAAAATCAAGTTAGTTTTATTTGTCAATCCGCTCTATTTAGGGGTTGATGAAGGCGGAGAATTTTTACCCCATCTCAGTTGTGAAGATTTACGCGAAGGTTATCAAAAGGGATTTTATGATGTTCAATCTCATGGCTTCAGTCATAAAAATTTAGCTCAACTCAAGTCAAAAGAGATAGAATTTGAGTTATCGGAAGCGAAAAATTCTCTGAAAAAATGTTTTAGTGGTTTAAGTAAAACTCAAAACATAGGGGAACATTTAGCCTATCCTTATGGCTCATCTAATCGAGAAGTTGAGAAGATCGCGTCTAAATATTATCGTACTGGTTTTTTATACGATAATGATTTAGTGGATATCTATTATTCTCCTAATAAATATAGACTTTCTCGGATGACTATTGGGAAAAATCATTCTGTTAATTACCTCCTCTCTCTCGCCAAAAATTCTTCTAAGTTGATCACTCAAAAGTAAATAAGAAGGAAGAAGGAAGAGGGAAGAAGGAAGA
>JBEDKD010000318.1:0-7572 GCA_041172365.1 Cyanobacteriota bacterium
CGACCTTCCCGCTCGGCCCTTCGCTACAATGATGCGTCGGACCCCTCCTACGACCTCTTCTTCGGCTTCCGTTTTGTTTGTGTGTGGCTGCGTGGACCCAATAGCCCTTGACACTTTAGCCCTTTTGTGCTATGCACTCTTGAATTTACACTCGCCCTCCCCGCTACGCGGGGTCGATATTTTTTGGGGGTTGAAAATCTATTTGCATTTATGGGTAGGGGCTCTTTCACCGATATCATTGACAATCACCTACCAATTTTCCTACTAACAAATAACCTACATAAACCCGCCCTCACCCCACGAATAACCTCTATTGGGGACCGCATCGGGGCGGGTTTTTATCATTGGTTGGTGATTGTCAATGATATCGGTGAACCCGCCCCTACCATAAATGCAAATAGATTTTCATCCACCCCAAAAATATCGACCCCGCTACGCGGGGAGGGCGAGTGTAAAATTCAGAGTGCATAGCACAAAAGGGCTAAAGTGTCAAGGGCTATTTAGTCCACGCAGCCACACACAGACAAAACGAAAGCCGAGGGCGTGGTCGCGGGTGTCCGGCGCAAAATTGAAGCGAATGGCCGAGCGACAATACCGCGGATCATCGAGCCACGAGCCGCCGCGCAGCAGCCGGTTTCTGTCATCATTTCCTGACATGACTAATAAATCAACGCTATTTTGATAACGATGAGCATTTTCTTTTTCATCCCAGACTCTTCCATCGGTGGGTGATCGTTTGTAACTCTTGTGCCAAGGATCGGCGCACCACTCCCAGACATTCCCGTGCATATCGTATAAACCAAAGGCATTGGGGGGAAAACTGCCTACTTCAACTGTTTCTTCCCGATACTTACCTTTTGGTGCATTTGCGTAGGTTTCGTTGCCGTCATAGTTGGCTAAATCTGTGGTGATGGTTTCTCCGAAGTGAAATGGTGTCCTCGTGCCTGCTCTACAGGCATATTCCCATTGGGCTTCACTCGGTAGCCGATAATTCCTTCCTGTTTTTTCAGAGAGTCTGGCACAAAATTCTACCGCATCGTACCAGTAAACCCGCTCTACAGGCCGATTGTCACCTTTGAATTCAGAACGATCGCGCTCTAAGTCTCGTTCAATTTTCGGCAATCGAGCGACGGCTTTCCACTGTGCTTGTGTCGCGGTATATTTACCCATGTAAAATGGTTCAATTGTCACCCGATGTTGCGGTTTTTCATTACCATAGCTTTCGGCTTCAGTTTCAGGTGAACCCATGAGAAATGTGCCACCGGGGATGTAAACCATATCGAAGGTGACTCCGTTGCCTAAGTCTTCTCTGAAGTATCGCGCTTGTTTGTTTTCCCGTTGGATGATTTCCCCTTTCTTATTAACCGTGACGGTTTCAAAGGTGAAAAACTTGGGGACTTGCAGATGCACTCCTGCTATTTCTATTTCCTGCTTTCCCTTTCCCAACCTAGCAAAATCATTCTCGGCTTCTGCTTTGTCTCCGCGTCCATATTTTCCCATCGCGTCTCCATAAGTCAGCAGTGCCTCAAATTCTGCTAAGGGTTCAACAAAGGTTTCTATGACAGAAGCAAGGCGGACTAATTCTAATTGATTGCCCCAATCTTGTTGATCTAACATTAAAGCAATTTTCCGCGCTGCTTGGGTGGGTTTAACGTAGGCAAGTGCAATCCACTCATGGAGTTGTGCGACATCAGGAGATTGTGGCTTTTTACTTCGCAGTTGTTTCTTGACAAATTCGAGGAGAAAATCCGATAATTCATTCAGTCGATTTTTGCCGAATTTGGGGTCTAGTTTTAATTCATTTAATAAGACTGTGCGGATCGCGAGATCCATTTCGTAGAGTTCGGTGTCTACTTCATGGCAGAGGTTGGATAAAAGTAAGTCGGCAACGGCTACCCAAGGAATGTTGAGGTGTTGCTTTTCGTTGTCGTGCTGAAATTCTCCCCAAATTTGGTACGCGAGGGGGGGAGTCAATGCCAGGGGAAAGGCGCAGTGATAGGCTAAGTACAGGTGCGCGATGCCAAATTTTTGGGCGAAGGTTTCGATTCTTTCCCTCGCGATGGTGATTTTGATATCTTCTGTGGGGGCGGGGCTCATCTGCTTCTTTTCTCTCCTCGCAAGTGCGCGATCGCGTTGGCAAAACCGCGTCGGTGGCATTCAAACATGGTAACAAGGGGACTAAGGTTCGCGATATCTTCTGCGGTGGTTTTTTGCCAGCGCTCTTTGGGAAGTGGGTTTAACCAAATGATGACGGGGCAATCGCGTTTTAACTTCCTCAGAAATAGTTCGGTTGCCTGAAGACGTTTTGGGTTAAATTTTCCTCGTGCTGCCCCTGCATCGCTAAAAATCAAGACTGAGGTTTGTTGAAGATTTTGTCGCGAGAGTAGCCATCCTATTCTTTTGCTTTGCCAACATTCGGGATCGAGATAAATGTCATCGTCTGGGTAATTTTCAAAATAATATTTCTCGATTTTCCCGAAATGTCCTCCGACAACGGCTGTCTCTATCAATTGTCGCGCTAATCCGTGAAAGGGAACCATTGAGCCTTGCCGATCAATTAATAATAGCAATTCTAGGCGCGGTTGCTGGGGGGGCACGATGACGGGTTCAAAGAATATTCCGGCTTTTTTTACTTGCGCGATCGTGGCATCAATGTCAATTTCTGTGGGAATGCCGGCAAATTGAGGATAATGCAAAGTTAGCCAACTTTGGCGCATTTGTTGGGGAGATGCTGGCAGATAAGTTTTCGAGACTTTAAGGGGGATGTAGTTGTGATCGGGTTTGGCAATTCTGCCAATGGTTTTGACTACTTTTTCTTGTGGTAAGTCGGGTGTTTTGGGAGGGGGGAGAGGGGTTTGATTTGGGGATGTTGTACCGGAGTTTTCGGCACTGGTGGAAATGGTTGATTTCAGTGTGTTTTCCCTCGCGGTTTTTTCTTTTCCCTTTAGTTTTGAGGTACTCCATTGTGGGATGATTTGTTCGAGGCAATTGTCAAAAATGCGGTTTTGTTCGCGGGTTTTTACCCACAAACGGCGACACAATTGCACTACTGATTCCCAGGAGTGGAGATTAAAGGTTGGTGCGGGGTTTGCCAGTGCGTCTAGGGCGAGTTGATAGTCATCGAGGATTAATGGTAAACCTTCTTTCCTCAGTTTTGTGAATAAATTGAGGATGTCGAATTTGTCCACGGGGTTCATGTTTAATCCTCCTCTTCTGGTTTTGGATAACGATCTAGTTTTAGGTAACGAGCGCGATCGGTTTGACTTTTGAGGAGAATTTCCGCAAAAGGAAGTTTCCCTGCTTTGAAATGTTTTTTAAATTCGGCGGGTTTAGCCGTGATTAAGTCAACCCAATCGATCCATTCACTGGTGCTGATATTTTTAGTCGTTTCTCTCTCCTCTTCATCGTCAACCATATTTTCACGCAGTTGCAGGAAAATCTCTAAAGCTTGCTTTAATAACTGCGGTTGTGGTTTTTTCTTCTCCTGCTTGTAGCGCTCATCAATAATCTCTTTAAGGCGAGTCTCACTAGGAAACTCGACATAATGGTAGAGACAGCGACGCAAGAAAGCATCAGATAGCTTTTTCTCGGAGTTGCTAGTGATGAAAATAATGGGACTTTGGTCTGGGTTCGCGACAATTTTATAGGGCAGGCGTGGGGGTTTGGACTCTTTACATTCTCTGTCTTTTAGTTCTTTTATCGTAAACTCTTTTTTGTCTAACTCCAGAAGCAAGTCGTTCGGAAAATCGACATCAGCTTTATCAATTTCATCAATTAAAACGACGGTTTGTTTTTGACTGTGGAAAGCTTCCCCCAAGACTCCTAAGCTGACATAATTCTCAGCATCTCTAATTTTATCAATTTCATTTTGATTATTACAAAAAAGCGGACTTCCTGCTAATTGTGCATCGCGCAAACGGGCAATAGTATCAAAGGAATATAATAACTCTTCAGCCTTGCTAGTCGATTTGGCACAGTAATATTTATAAGGCAAATTTAGTTCAAATGCCACGGCACGGGCCAATTCAGTTTTACCGCCTCCGGGTTGTCCTTCGAGCAAGAGAGGACGGCGGAGGTGGATAGCCCAATTGACAGCATCTACCAGTTCATCATCTGGGAGATAGGGGTAAAGAATTCCTCCCGTTTCGGGGTCCGGTGTGCCTGCAATAGGTCGAATTTTTCCGGTATATTTTTTCACAGAGTTGGTGTTTGCCATGTTGTCCAATCCTCATCCCATTCACAGTTAAAGTTTTCATAAATCGCTTTTAGCAAAGCTTCTGGTTCGACCTGATTTTCACATTTTAATAAACTCCATATCTCTTCGACTTTATTGGCAATTTCTTCTAAACTTTTAACTTCTGCACAGGAAAGAACTTGAGGGAGATCCATCCATTTCATTAAATCTTCTTTTTTAAAGATATCAGCAACATCTATTTGCCAAGGCATCCTTTCCTTTATTTGGGGATCTTCTCTCCCAATATAGCATAAAATTAAACAATTTTGGAAAGATTCAACTCGGTGGTCTTGAGAAATTTCTTCGGTTAAGGGTTTCCAAAATTGTTTGGTGATTTGATCGACAATATCGTGACCTAAATCTTCAACTTTATCAAAAACTAAAATAATTGAATCTTTCTGCTGGATAAATGACGCGATCGCATGGGCAATCTCAGGAATTTTAGCATTTTTTTGGGTGCATCTCAGTTAGGAGATGAGTATATTTACTCAGAGTAATTAGACCGCTAAGGCCCCATTCAGGTAGGCACAGCGATGCTTCAACACCTTCGGTACATGCTCCGGTCGCCATTGTGCCCCTGGTAATTTCACCCTTAACCCAATTTGTTTCACCAGGGATTCCACCAGACCAGAGCCAATCGAGTGTCCGGCCTCTTGCCAAGCTTGGTAGTCAATGATGCGAGTCTGATGGTGCTTCAAGTAGTTGATGAACCCTGTGGCTCCCCGACATTGCTGTTGGCGCAGATAGCCAATCGCCCTCTGGGTCTCCCCTCGCCACAAGAATGCTCCCATCTGCTCTAATTGAGTCGGTGTACCTTGCACCTTGTGAGCATTCTCGATCAGATGATACCAATCGAGCACTTCGATCCGTTGCTCTGGAGTACCAATACCACTGAGAATGTTCCACACCCCGTCATGACCATCTCCGAGACAGGTGAACTGCATCCCTAGGGGTTGAGCATTGACCCACTCCAGCAGTCCTTCATTGTCCTTAAAGAAAGCCACACTACCTTGCTCATGTACGTTTAAGGCTTTATATTCTCGCCACTCACAGGGTTGACCCTCGTCGGTACGAAGGCGAATCATGCCGCCATCCAAGCTGACTTCCTCAATCGGTTCAGGTATCTCTAACTCAGACCAGTCCTGTCGTTGGACAAGGCGTTGGAGCGTACTGTGGGAAATGCTCACCCCTGTAAGCATCGCGATATCTTCTTCGGCTCTGTGGTAAGAGGCATTGGCACTCACGAGCAAACAACACTTTTCAAAATAGGGACTCCAACGACTGCCTGCTTTAACTTGCAGTTGTTGGGCTTGAGTTTTGCTGAGGGTCAGTTTGCCCAGGGTACTCGTCAGGGTGCGTTGTTTTCCGGTGCTGCGATCCGTCGCGCTGTGGATAAAAAAATTCCCAGTTGAGGTAAAACATGTTCTTGGGCAAGAGCTCGAACATTTTTCTCAATGTCTTCGAGGGTAGTGAGTTCGGGGGGGTCGGCTTCCTGGTAGAGAATCTCGGCAATCGCGTCAAGGTAGTGCTGGAGTTGTGCCTGCTTTTGGGGGTTCATGAGTCAAGGGTGGTCAACAGTACCTAAATTATCTACCGTTTTGATGGAGATTTGCACTAAGTATAATTACTCACTTCCCAATTGAGATGCACCCATTTTTTTTAAGTTTTATTCCCAAAGATTGATCTTCATTCAAGGCCGTTTTCAGGTCAGTTGCCAGTTGGGCCAATAAGCCCTTTGAGATGTTAATTGGGGTGTTCTTAGAAGACTTAAGAGGAAAAAAATTAATAAGAAGTGGCTGAGGGCAAGGATTTCTCTGCTGACTAAAATTTTTAATCAGGCAATTTAAGAGCCATTTTTCCCTCTCGGTTTTTGAGGAATTATTTTTAATAATATAAAGCCGAATGATTTTTTTATCCTCAGTAAATTCCTGAAACTGAAACCACTGCTTTAGGTGGTTAAATCCCCCTAAAGCCAATTTTAGCTGTTGCTGTTTTTGATGATCGGCAAATTTTTGATTTTCACTGGGGTAAAAAACGGCTGATTCATAGGGAATGTTTAATGTTTGGCAAAGAAGTTTAAAAGCGTTTCTTTCAATACATTTTCCTTCCCGAAAACGCCTGCACGTCCCAGGAGATACCCCAGCACCTTGTATAAGTCCCACCTCAATGAGGTCATTAATATCCTGGGAATTTAGCCTTTGATTTGACAACTGAAACTGCTTATGTTCTCGACAAATTTTTCTTAATGTATCGTGCAAATAACCATTATAAATTAGTTTATCCACCTGTTGATAGTTTAATCCTTGTTGAATATCAATACAACGTTGGAGTTTCAATATTTTGCTAGTTGCTGCTTTGCACAATTCCTCATCAACGTTTTCCCATTCTTTAGAGCAAATAGCCGCTTCAATCATTTTTTGTCCCATCGGGGACAGTTTGTCTCGTGATGCCATTTCGTGATGCCTATACCATAAATTTGCAATTTTGTCAAATTCTGCACAATAGCTGATCGTGACAGGCAAAATGCCACAGCCAATAATGGTTTCAGGTTAGGCAATTGCCTAGCCAGAGCACCTAGAAAACTAAATAGGGCAAAAAGGTTTCCTGCCAGGGAAGCCGCCCGATTTAGTGGTTTTATCCACCAATCGGACAACGTACAGCTATGCAGATTGTAAAACAAAATGCACCTCTCACACCCTCTCAAGGAGAAGAAATCGTGATTAAAGCGAAACTTCTTGACACTCTCAAGGGGTTACAGGATCAACCCTCCTCCCTGGGACTCAAAATTCTCAAAGCCCTACTGCCCAAGGATTTAACCTTGGTAGAACCGCGGTTGCAATACTCCGAAAAAGGTCACTACTGGTGGTTGCTCTTAGGCTCAAACCCTTTGTTTGAATGTGGTTTATGCTTTTGGGCTCCTGGTAGTTCCTCGCTGCGCCATGATCACTATGATTCGATCGCGATCGTTGTGCCCCTTCACGGCGCGATCGAGCATACCCTCTACCATGTTAGCCACAATAAATTTTTCGTTTTTTCCAAAGAAGAAAGCCGTCAACTCTGGCCGTTTTTTGTGGACAAATGGCAACTGCACCAAGTCCGCAATGTATCGAGTGACTGGGCTATTTCTTTGCATTGTTATTCGTGGCGGCGGCCTTTCTTAGAGCTCCTCACTGAGGATTAATCCTTAATCTGGGAGCACCCGGTTTTTGTAAATCTGCCTCGGAGGGCGAAGCATTCGGATCATAAATTGTCGGTTTTGACTTATAGATTCTTCGCCCCTCGGAGGGCGAAGCATTCGGATCATAAATTGTCGGTTTTGACTTATAGATTCTTCGCCC
>JBEDKD010000319.1:0-7300 GCA_041172365.1 Cyanobacteriota bacterium
CTGGGGAAGTTTCCTTATCCCCTCTTCCTTCTTCCTTCTTCCTTCTTCCTTCTTCCTTATCCCCTCTTCCTTCTTCATTAATAATATCGGCAATTAAATCACCGACAATGGTAAATTTATGGGTATATTGGGGGGGGACTTTTGTTAAGATATTGGGTTGCATTATGGCAAAGCGATCGCACCATTTTAGCCAACGGGCTTCCCATTCCGCGTAAATAACTGTTCGATAATTTAAGCGTTTACCAATCACAATGGTAAAAAATTGATCGCCTCCTAAAAATAAAACTACGCCTTTGTCACGCCAATCCCAATTTTCCGCGGTTTTCCCCCATAATAAAAATGGGAAAAAATGCTCTGGAGATTGCACTCGATCGACTTCTGGATAAGACTGCGCGATCGCGGTTTCTTTTCCCGTCGCGTGGGGACAAGGGGATAAAATTACCGAAATACGCACAAAAGCGCGATCGTTTCCCGATAATTGACGTAACGCGTGGACAACGGGACGTACCCAAGTCGCTAACTCTCCGGGGCCATTAGAAAGAATTAAAATATCAAATGCCATATAATGTTAAATTATTGAGAGAAAATGATTAAAAAACCATAGAGGAGCTATCAGATACAACCATGACAAACTTGATCGAAGCTGTGCAAAAGGGCGATATTTCTCAAGTAGAAGAGTTACTCAAACAAGGGGTTGATGTCAACACCAAAGGGGAAGATGGGTTAAACGCGTTAACAGCCGCGATCGAAGCCAATTCCCTTGACATGGTAAATAAATTACTAGAAGTCGGTGCTAATGTCAATCAGGGTGATAATGATGGTTGGACGGCTTTAATGAGTGCCGCGGCTCAAGGTAATTTAGATATGGTAAAAACTCTACTTGATTCCGGTGCCGATGTCAATGCTAAAACTGATTTTGGTTTAACCGCGTTGATGAGTGCCGCGGCTAAAGGTAATGCTTCTGTGGTACAATTTTTAATTGATAATGGTGCGGATCTTAAGGCTAAAGATCATCATACTTGGACGGCTTTAATTTGGGCTTCTTCTGAGGGGCATTCTCAAGTTGTTGATATTATTAAGAAAGCTCGCGATCGCGCCTAATATTAAGGTAAATCGTGACACAGAAAAATACTACCCAAAGGGGAGATAAGCTGTTACCCATTTAACATTCCAGTAGCACAGGCATCTTGCCTGTGCTCGGCAGGATGCTTGTCCGACTTTATGTGGTTTAAATGGGATTAGGCTTAGGGGAAAAAATAACGCGATCGCGCTTTTTCCCCAAGAAACCGGGTTTCTGCTCAGAGACTTTTCGCTCAAATCAGATATCTCCAGAAACCCGGTTTCTGAAAACGAGCGCGATCGTGCAGACAAATTTATTCAAACAATCTCTCGCAAATGAACTATTTGATCTTGATATTCATCATTAAAAGATGCCTCAGAAATAAAAATTAATTGCCGAATATTTTGTCCAATACTCAATTTTGAATTGAGGATAAAAATGCCCGGAATATGATGACATTCAGCTAAATGATCTGTCAAATGCACGGGCATTGATTTACGATTATTCGTCACCAATATAAAGTTATATTCCTCACACCATTTAATAATTTCTGGATCTAAAGTTCCCCGACTCGGCGCTTCGGGTTCACCCACACACCAAATTATCAAATTGGGATTGCGTGTAAGGATTTCAGCTTTATAGCTAGGATCTACATTTTCATCCAACAGATAATTGAGGCTCATTTATTATTGGTTTAACTTTTTTTTCCGAGATCATTTTTTGCAGTCTAACAATACCAGGTGGAGGGTTAAGTTCTTGTGCTTTAAGTTGCTGATGACTCCACTCCAACCAATCGGCAATGTAGTTACTAACGGCTTCTTTATTATGTAGATAATAAAGGATAGTAGCATAAACTTGTTCCAAGTTAAGAGATGGATAAGTTTGGGCAATTTGTTCAGGAGTGCGAGCGCGATGAATGAAATCATATAGGATGGTTTCAATGCCGATTCGTGTTCCTTTGACTCGAATATCATCGGGCCGCTGAAAGTCAAAATAGTCTTCGAGTTGCATAGGTGAATAATTTTATTTGCAAGTAGGTTAAAATTGACTGGCTATATTGATATTATATCTGACCATCACGCTTTTTTCCCAAGAAACCGGGTTTCTTCTGATGCATTTTCGTCTCAAACCAGATATCTCCTCAAAACCCGGTTTCTGAAAAGGAGCGCGATCGTGCTTTTTATGCAGTCAAATCAAAACTTAACCTAACTGCTTGCCGGACTTCTTTACAAAAATTTAACGCTTCACGCGCCGTATCCTTATCAGCCGAAGCCCCCGGATAACGATAAGCAACCGCAAAAGCCGTTAACGCTAAAAGTTTCGGGCGAAAAGTATCATAACTAGGCTCAACAGGTAAAAGCAAATCTAATAAAACTGTCAAATTATGAGTTTTAGTGAAACTAATTCCCGCTTCTTGCAAACGCGCTTTCAGATATTTTTCAACACATTGTTGAGCGTGAAAACACGCGGCATCATAGTTCGGAGATTTCCTCGCTCGTAATTCCCTTAAAGCTGTAGTAAAATCCCCCTCAGCTTTATCAACCCATTCAACTGTTAACGGATTCATAAATCACCTTTCCTTTTTCCATGATTTCTCGCAGAAAAAAATCATTCCACCCAAGGCGTTGCTCTACTTCTACAGGAGTCCTGACTAACAAATCTATCGCAAACTTAGGCTGAATTTTATTTAAAATTTCCCAAGTTTTGCGAAAACAGCTTCCCTTGTATGGCAAAATTACTAATAAATCTACATCGGAGTCATCTTGAGGGTTTCCATAAGCATAGGAGCCAAATAAAATGATTTTATCTGGCTTAAATTCCTGGGCAATAGCCAGACTTAATTGCTCTATTTTTTTTCTTTCTATCATGGTAAATAAACGCTCCTTAATATCAGAAAAAATGGGAAAATTAAGGCGAATTACAAATCAGAAGTATTCCGGTATTTTATTTAATCAATTAATCAAATCTATTCTGGCACAATTGTGGCATTTTCATTTTTCCTACCAAAGAAACCGGGTTAGAGCTTAGAGACTGTTGGTGAAAACGAGATATCTCTGAGAAACCCGTTTTCTCAACTGGGCCCGATCGCGTTGGGCCAAAGAAACCGGGTTTCTTCTGAGGGATTTTTTCCTCAAACCAGATATCTCAAGAAACCCGGTTTCTGATTACCTGATCAATTAACTATTGGCTTGACATTTAAGCGCGTATTCTTTAAACCTTTCTAAATCGGCTTGAATTGTGCTCTCGACTATTTTCCCTAAAAATAAATTATCCATTAATTGTCCTAACCAACCCGGTATCCCATACGCGATCGTTAATTTGACAATACTACTACCATGTCGATCATAAAAACGCACCGCGCCTCGATTGGGTAAACCATCCACTGATTCCCATTGAATAATTTGATTAGGAATTACCTTTAAAATCCTTGATAACCAACTAAATTCAAACCCCCCTGTTGCTAATTTCCATTTGGATAAATCGGGATTATCTTCGAGAATTTGTACTGATTCAATCCACTTCATCCAGCGGGGCATTTGTTCTAAATCCGACCATAATTCCCATGTTAATTCAATAGGAACTGCTACTTCTACTTGTACACTATGTTCTAGCCAATCTGACATTTTTTTAGGTAATTGATAATGGGGACTCTTGACTGGGGACTGAGAAACCGGGTTTTTGGAAAAATTGGTGATTTGTTGTCAGATTTTGGGGACAAAAACCCGGTTTCTTCTGCAATACCTTCGTTATGTTTTGAGGTTGGGTTGGGCGATAATTAACCCAAGGAAGATGTTAAGTTTCCTCCCTTAACCCAACCTAGGAATCCTTGAGCATGGGAGCATTTCAAATTTGCAAAAAGAAACTGTAGTGGGAGCGTCTCGCTCCCTAGGGATCTAATAGGGAGCGAGACGCTCGATGCTCCGCACAGGCTACGCCAACCCACTGCCAATTTACAAAAATGAAATGCTCCCCTTGAGCATTTTGTTTGTCGGGGAACCATTGAAATCGAAAGCAGGCTGGAAGCCTGCACTACTTTCTTAAATTTTCATTCATTAGGAGCGAAAACTGTCTAAAATAGCTTTCGCGGCTTGTCGCCCGGAAATGGTTGCTCCTTCCATACTATCAATATAATCTTGTTGTGTGTAACTTCCCGCTAAAAAGAAGTTCGCGACAGGGGTTTTTTGCGGTGGACGATAGGGATCAACGCCTGGGGCTTCTCGATATAATGATTGTGCTAATTTTACGACACTATACCATGTCATATTTAATTCCCTGGCTGAGGGGAATAAGTCTTGCACTTGTTTGAGCACATGATGCGCGATCGCGTCATTTGTCTGTTTAATAAAAGGATCTCCGGGGGTTAACACTAATTGTAATAAAGATCCTTGTCCTTCTCGATAATAATCTTTAGGGCTAGAAAGGGCTAAATCGGAAAAACAGGAAAAATCCGCATCGGCGGTATAAAGTAAATTATCTATGCCGACGGCTTCCTTTAACTGTTTCGATTTTTCGGGATCATTTAATTCTGTTACCCATCCATCAAAGCGTAATTGTACTGTGGCTACGGGCACCGTATCTAACTTATAAATATTGTCAAATTCCGGCCATTTGCGCCATTCTTCGGGTACAATTTTCTGAATACCAGGGACATCACAGGCACAAACAAAAGCATCAGCTTCGATGGTTTCTTCTGTTTCCCCACTGGCAACAATAAACCCTTTGACACGGGTTTCGCCATTGGTTTCATTAAACAAAATCTCGCGTACTCGTCGGCGGGTATGAATTTTTGTCCCCCTTTCTTCTAAGTAATTAATCAGGGGTTTGTGTAAATATTCATGGGGTGAACCTGCTAACATTCTTAAGACAGATGCTTCCGTTTTTGCCGCGAAAAACTGGAAGATGGTTAACATACAACGGGCCGATATATTTTCGGTATCAATAAAGCCTAAAGCATACGCGATGGGATTCCACATTCTTTTTAAACTGCCTTGGGAACCCCCTTGACGCAGAAACCAATCGGCAAAACTAATTTTATCTAAATCTCGGATGGTTTTCATCGCTCCATCAAAGTCAATTAACCCTCGTACAATGGGACTGGTTCCTAACGCGATCGCGTTTTGAATTTTATCTTGAACGGTTAATTGCCCCGTGGTAAAAAATGCTTTTAAACCATGAAAAGGTGCGCCTACAAAGAAGCGAAAATCGAGGGATTCTGTCTCCCCTCCACGGTTAACGAAAATGTGAGTATGTTCCTTGAGAAGTAAATTCTCAAAGGCACCCACTTTTTCCATTAATTGAAATAGGTTGTAATAGCAACCAAAAAAGACGTGCAAACCCATCTCTATATGATTACCATCAGGATCAACCCAACTTCCGACTTTCCCTCCCACAAAGGGACGAGATTCAAAGATTTCTACTTGATGCCCAGCATCGACTAATTCAATGGCTGTGGCTATGCCCGCCAATCCTGCACCCGCGATCGCTACCCGCATTCTCTTTATTTCCTTCTCACTGTCTTTACAGATTGTAACAAAAAGCTGTGACACTCTCAAGACATCCTAAAATTTTTCTGGTTTATTTTTCTGGCAGGGACAAGTTTATTATCATACTTAATTAAATTTGTCAATCACTAAAACGACAGAAATTTGCTAGAATAAAATGTAAAATCGAAAAAAAGGTGATAATGATAGCATTTACGCGGAGGAACAAAAAAACGAGGTTTTGGGTTTTTAACTGTAGTCTTAAATCAGTTAAGAGTAAGGCAGTTGCACAGATAAATATCAGATTAAGGATAATAGAAGTATGAATTATGGAATAGTAAAAACGATTTGGCAGCAACGGATGTTAGCTGTACCATTTATTATTTTCCTAAGTTTTGGGGGAATGGTGGGGTGCGATCGCGTTTCGTTAAAATCATCAAAAGCGATGGAAGAAAAAACACCGACACGCGAGGCTCGAGAGAGTCCCCAAGAGACAACAACACAAACTCCTCTCCCGATCAATATCAATCATCAAAATTTTGTGGTTGACGCGGTTAATAAAGTCGGTCCCGCGATCGTGCGTATTGATGCGGCAAGGGAAGTGAAAACTCGTAAAAATGGATTAGAAAATGAGTTTCCCGATGAATTTTTTGGCATCGAACCTCCCTCATCAAAAAGACGAGTTGAACGGGGTACTGGTTCAGGATTTGTGATTAGTTCAGATGGTCAAATTTTGACCAATGCTCATGTAATTGATGGAGCTGATCGCGTGCGAGTTTTCCTGAAAGATGGCCGTAATTTTGAGGGAAAAGTATTAGGAGAAGATACGATAACCGATGTCGCGGTTGTAAAAATTGACGCGGATAATTTACCGATGGTTTCTCTGGGTAATTCCGAAAAGTTACAACCGGGGGAATGGGCGATCGCGATCGGCAATCCTTTGGGTTTAGATAATTCTGTTACGATGGGAATTATTAGCGCCACCGGGCGATCGAGTCGTGATGTGGGAGTACCGGATAAACGAATTGGTTTTATCCAAACAGACGCGGCAATTAATCCGGGTAATTCGGGAGGACCGTTACTTAATTCTGCGGGAGAAGTCATCGGCATGAATACCGCGATTATTCAAGGAGCACAAGGATTAGGATTTGCGATTCCGATTAATGATGCCCAACGCATCGCGAAACAATTATTATCAACGGGAAAAGTACAACACGCGTATTTAGGGATTGAAATGACGACTTTAACTCCTGAGCTGAAAGAGGAGATTAATAACAATCCTAATACGAATATTCGTTTAACAGTAGATAAGGGAGTATTAATTTTTAATGTGATAGCTCAATCCCCCGCGGCCAAAAGTGGATTGCGTCGGGGAGATATTATTCAAAAAATCAACAATCAGGAGATTACTAAATCGGAAACAGTGCAGCAAATTGTCCAAAATAGTGAAGTGGGAAGTCCCTTAAATATTGAGATTCTTCGCCAGGATAAAATTATCACTTTACCCGTTACTCCGGGTAATCTTCCTACTAAGCCATCAAAACGCTAATATTAACGAATGAAGGAAGACGGAAGAGGGAAGACGGAAGAAGGAAGAAGGAAGACGGAAGACGGAAGAGGGAAGACGGAAGAAGGAAGAGGGTTAACAATTGATAATTAACAATTAATAATTATCAACTGTCAATTGTCAATTGTTAATTATTAATTACCTAATCCCTATTACCTATTACCTATTACCTATTACCTATTACCTATTAGC
>JBEDKD010000320.1:0-8587 GCA_041172365.1 Cyanobacteriota bacterium
AATGAGTAGATACAGCACAATGGATTCTGACGGTAAGCTTAACAATTTCGCGATCGAACCCAAGATGTATGTCGATGAGAGTAACAAAATGGGATTCACCGAATACGCGGAGAAAATCAATGGACGTTTTGCCATGATTGGTTTTGTTTCTCTATTAGCAATTGAATTGTTAACTCGACACCATTTTCTCAATTAATTCCATGTTTCATTAACAACAAACATCATCATTCTTTGCCGATGATGAAGCCATCAATTTAACTTTATTAACGACTCACGATACTTTTTTGGAGAAATTACCATGACTAATGATTTTGATTATCGCGCACCTGAACTCTTTGGACCCGTAGTGTTTCGACCCAGTTTTAACAATTTTGAACCCATCAATGAGACTCAAGCTTGGTCCTTGTTTTTCACCGCGAGTCGTGAGGACAAAAGCTTAGGATTTAATGGTGAGACTGGACGTTTCTTTACCTATAGTTTGCTGGCTTTGATTGTGGCAAGTGCCTTGGCTGATTTGATTTTTTAATGTCCGATAAATAAATTTTCAACTTCCCAATATTTGCGATTATATCGTAGATATTGGGAAGTTTTTCTATGAGCCACCGGGTTTGGAGCCCCGCGTATCTAAGTCCCTGTATATCGTCAATGCCCTAGTCTTGTCAAAAAAAAACATCTGTGATTAACATCACCTCTGAACTTGTGTCAAGTCACCGCAATATAACTTAACACTCTGTTACATTAGTTAACAAGAAGGAAGCAAGAGGACAAAACAATGAGTAGATACAGCACAATGGATTCTGACGGTAAGCTTAACAATTTCGCGATCGAACCCAAGATGTATGTCGATGAGAGTAACAAAATGGGATTCACCGAATACGCGGAAAAAATCAATGGACGTTTTGCCATGATTGGTTTTATTTCTCTATTAGCAATTGAAGTCTTAAATCGACACCATTTTCTCAATTAATTCGATGTTTCATTAACAACAAACATCATCATTTTTTGCCGATGATGAAGCCATCAATTTAACTTTATTAACGACTCACGATACTTTTTTGGAGAAATTACCATGACTACTGATTTTGATTATCGCGTTCCTGAACTCTTTGGTCCCGTAGTGTTTCGACCCAGTTTTAACAATTTTGAACCCATCAATGAGACTCAAGCTTGGTCCTTGTTTTTCACCGCCAGTCGTGAGGACAAAAGTTTAGGATTTAATGGTGAGACTGGACGTTTCTTTACCTATAGTTTGCTGGCTTTGATTGTGGCAAGTGCCTTGGCTGATTTGATTTTTTAATGTCCGAGCCATAAATTTTAAACTTCCCAATATTTGCGATTATATCGTAGATATTGGGAAGTTTTTATATGAGCAATAAACCCGGTTTCTGAGGTTTCTGGGCGTAAGTCCTCCTTTTCACCGACAGCGCGCTATGTGTACTCATATCAAATCCGGTTAAATAGGCGCAATGACTGTAGGGGCGAAGCATTTGCCACGGCAATATTAAAATTATACCCGAAATGTGAATTGGCAAATGCTTCGCCCGGCCCATATCTTAACGAGAAGCCAAAAGTCGAGTAAACCCGCCCCTCCTCTGTCTTGATATCAGAGAAAAAATGGGGTAAATTGTGAGAGGGGAGAAGTTAATCTTGGGAGAAATTGATATGATAAATGAAGAAGAGTTTATAACTAAGACAAATCCCGAACAAATCCTGAAGCCGCACGGTTTTCAATTAATAGAAAATTTGCTTATTCCGACACAGGGTATCCTCAGCAAAGCCAGTCATCTAAGTATTTTGAGTATCGCGAGTACGGGCAGTATTTTGAGTATTGGCAGTGCGGGTAGTATTTTGAGTATTGGTAGTGCTGGCAGTATTTTGAGTATTGGCAGTGCGGGTAGTATTTTGAGTGCCTTTAGTGCGGGTAGTATCCTCTCATTTCTGAGCGTTGGTAGCATACTTAGTTTTTTCCGATATAAGGCTATACTCAACACCGAGCAGATATAAAGGGAGCGGTTATAGATTGAGTTGATAAAACTTTGAACTTCCCAATATTTGCGATTATCTTGTAGATATTGGGGAGTTTTTCTATTAATAAAAATCTCCTTACCCGACTAGAGAAGGATTTTTTATAGCAACCTCGACGGTGGTTGATGTTGTTAATTGGGAGGTGTGAAGCATTTTGGGAAATAAGTTATTGGTTAAAGCTAGAGATTTACTACCGAAATGCTTCAACTGAGATGCACCCTGTTAATTGCCCCAACCATTCATTTTATGACTTCTTCCTTCTTCCGGGGCGGGTTTTTTCAGCTTGTCTGCTTTTTCTTAAGGTTGTCTACAAACCCGCCCCTACACCCTTCTTTCTTGTGCGATAGTATAAAATTTGCACACGCGATTAATTTAGCTCAAGGAAAGACATCATGGCAACAGCCGCGATCGTAATAAAAATTGAAAATCAACCAACATCTGAACATCTCCAAGACTTAGGAGTTTATTCTTGGCCAATTTGGACGAAGGAAGTCTCCGAATTTCCTTGGACTTATGATGAGCAGGAAATGTGTTATTTATTAGAAGGGGATGTCATTGTTACCCCTGATGGTGGCAAGCCTGTACAATTTGGTAAGGGAGACTTAGTGACATTTCCCGCGGGGATGTCTTGCACTTGGAAAATTCTGAAAAATGTCAGAAAACATTATCATTTTGGTTAAACTAGGGTGAAATCAACCCCAGTTTTTAGTTAAGTTGATAAACATTTCCTACACTATTTATTATCACAAATAAAGGGTTTATTGGTCATTATTTTTATCTGGTTGAGAGAGTTTTTGACATTAATAAACCCTTTTTTTTTGTGACTTTTGAGTGTTTTACCAGCGATAATAACGATAGGGGTTATCGCCTAATTCAAAATCACTGCGATAGTCGGGATGATAAAATTCATTACTCTTTTCCCCTGCTTTAAATATCTGATTATCCACCTTAAATGTCGCGCCTAAATTAGCTAAAATTTGCGCTAATACTCGGGTTTGTCGCCAACGGGTAAATCGTAAATAAGTCTTTTTATCCGCGTTTAATACTCGGGGATCTGTTTGGGCAAATATCGCGACTCCTTCTCCTACTTTGATCCGACTGAATAACCCATCGGACGCGACTTCTCCCCCGGATTTGATTAACCAGGTATCATACAAAGAGCGCGATCGTAAATCCGAAATACTGATCCCTTGAAATTCTGGCCCTTGGGGAACATTTAAAGAGCCACGAAAATCTTTGACGGGTGCAATAGTCACTCCGAAAATATCATTACTTTGCCGGGGCAAAAATAACACTTTCCCCCCTTTATTTAAAAAGGCGTTTAAGTCACTTTCCTTGGGAGTTTGTTTCGCACCAATCACATATAAATTACCCGGAGTTAAATTATTAATCGCATTTTCCTTGGTATAAATGACTCCTAAATCATTTAATAAATTTCCATCAGAATCATCACCAATTAAAATGACTTTATTGGCTTTCGGAGAAAGAGGTGCAGTGGTGGCATAATTAATTAATTGTTGGGTTATTTTAGCGGCCGCGGCATCTTTTAAACCATGATCTTCTACATCTAAAGTATTGAGAATAAGACGGCCTTTTCCATAGTCTAACTCCATTAATGGTGCATAAGCTAAATCAAATTCTGACTCTAAAATGGGCCGCCAAGAACTTCGATGGGGTTTCTCGATAGAAGCACTGCTTACCGCACCACGTCCTCCCCATCGCCAACCATATTGTTTATAAGGATTTTCCCCTGTTTTTTGTAAATCACGATAGGGTTCAATTAAGGTACTTTCTCCGATCCAGTCGCGTAAATCCGTCGCGTCTAATCCTGTGACAATGGGATGATTATTATTAATGGGAAACACACGACGACTTAAATGGGGTGATACTCGAAATCCGATATTATTGCTAAACCAAGAGGGGTTTTGCGTAAACGCGATCGCGCGCCCGCCATTCTTAATAAAAGTCTCGAAATCTCCGGGTAATTTACCACCACTAGAAAAGGCTTCTCGCCCAATAATTAAAACATCATTTTTATTAGAGTTTCCATTCCAAGGTGTCACCGTATAACCTAATTGTTTTAAGAAAGTAGTCGTTTTTCCCACAGGATCGAAAACAGTTAAGGCACGATTATCTTTAGACAAAGGAGGAAAAACCCGGAAAGAAAAACGATCCTCATGGGTAAAATCTCCTACCTTCGCTTTTAAATAAATTTCCCCATCTTCCTTTTGGGAAAAGTCATTAGGTAATGTGGCATTAATAGGAAAAAACTGTTTTCCCGCGGTATTAATATTTCCCGACTTAGAGCCATCCGCGATCTTCTTATTACCGATTTTCACTTCCCAATAAAAATCAAAATTTTGAGAGGCGCGAGTATCATTAATAATCACCACTTGTTTCTCTAATTTTTGCCCTGGGTTAAAATTATGATCTTTCGCGGTAAAAGCCTCTTGGGAACCCGCGATCCAAGCCAAAGTCGAGCTATTATTTTTGATAATAGCTTCACCTCCGGGTTGAATTTTATAGGCACTGGGTTGAAGATGCTCCCATAATTTTTTCCTGACTTTTTCCAAATAAGGGCCGCGATGATTAGGTGTAAATTTCCCCACTGTCACCTTATCATCATCCTTGGTAATATTCTGCCAACCATGACCATTATTCCAAGGTATCATACCACCACTCATTCCAAAAGTGCGCCAACTGCGCCAGGTATTTGTATCAAATAATTGCTGTATTTTTTGAAATGCCGGAGCGTAATCAATCTCTGATTTCCCCATAAAAGATTTATAATATTGTTCACTGTTAAAGGCATCACGAATTAATTGACGATATTGAGGTGTTTCTAACTTATAAGCCTCATTACCCAAATAAATCGCGCTAAATTCCGTCATCCAAGGTTCACTATAAATGGATGAGCCAAACCCATTACGTCCCCGTGAAAAAGTGACATGGAGGGGAGTACCGAATTCCACCACCATATAAGGCACTTCTCCTTTTTTACTCCATTCAGATAGCCACTCTTCGCGCTCTTGTAAAGGAATGAAATTTAAGTAAGAATTTAAAGCATAAACATCACCTACCATTGCCCCTTGGTGCATAAAAACGGGTCGTGTCGGGTCATATTTTTTGATCGTCGTGATAATATCTTCACCAACAGGTATCCACCTTTTCATGCGATCGTCTTCGACTTTGTTAATACTACCTTCTAACTTTTTCTTACCTATTCGTAAAGGATTTTGATCATCACTATGTCCGAAAAAATTAGGGCTATTACTCCACATTAAAACCGAAGGTTCATTGCGATAACGACGTAATTCTGCCACCATCCGAGGTTCCCAATTTTGTTTTCCATTGCTACCTAGAGTAAAGACATTCCATTTGTCAAGATAATCTTTAGAAGTAGTATCTAAGGCGGGAGCGATAAGGGGAAAACCTTTCTGACTAGCTCTTTGTGTAATTAACTCTCGAAAATGCCATTTTCCTCGCTCATCATGGTTCCAAGGCCATAATTGGACAATATTAAAGCCGGATTTTTTATAACCTTCTAACATTCGATCAATGACATCAGGCATTCCTACAGCCCAACTTTGCCATTGATCCTCAAATAATATAGGACGTAGATTTAATTCTGTACCATTGAGATAAAATTTACGTCCTTCTATCCAAAATTCTCGGAAGCCAAAAGATTGCTCATAAACATCATAAATGCCGTCGCCTTGAATTTTTAACCTGAGTGTATACAGAGCTGGTTTGCCGATATCCCAGAGACGAGGGTTTGACCAATCAAATTGCACTTTTACGGTTTGATTGGGTGCGGATTTAACGGTTGTTTGAGTGGTAAATTGTTTCTCGACTTTGCCAGATTCATCGAGCATTTGGGCAAGAATGCCGACATTTCCGGCGGTTTTAATATCTTTAAGTTCCAGATCAAGAGTGATTTTTTTATTCCGAGTGGAAGGTTGGACAAAAATATCATTAATATGAGCGCCTTGGGGAAAACTTTGTAAACGTACTTCTCCGATTAAACCGCGAGAGTCTAAATTGGCTTTGGTTTTATACATTTCCGTGGGCCCCATAATGACCATTTTTTCTTTTTCATCAGGGGCAGCGGCGACGAGAATACTTAAAGTGTTACTTTTACCTGGGATCATGGATTTGGTGATATCCACAGTGCCGTAGGGCCAGTTAATTTCTCCAGATTTAATACCATTGAGATAAACTACCGCGTCGGTACTGACACGGCCTAATTCTAGGACAACGCGAGTGCCTTTCCAGTCGGAGGGAATGTCTATTTGGCGTTGATACCAGGCTTTCCAGATATTGCGGGGTTGATATTTTTCCCAAAGGGGACCGGTACCATGTTTGACTAAACCGGGGACTGTATCAGGATATTCTTCTTGCCAATCTCCGGGGACACTCATTTGGCCCCAACCAGAGGTGGGGATTCGTTCACTATTTGTCGCGGGGGTAAATTGCCAAATGCCATTGAGATAGAGGATATGATGTTGTGTTGGCAAGGGTTCGGCTATATTCCCAGCTAGGGATGGTAAAGAGATTTCCCAAGGGGATTTTTTCTGAGAATTATTTGGCTCTGAGGCGTTTTCTCCACATCCCAAGAGGATTAAAGTTACTGCACAAGAGAGTCTGAAGATAGTGATCAGCTTTTTATTCATCTTGAACTTCCTCTGATAGGGTAGGCAATAATACTTAGGTGGTGTAGGTATTGAGTTGTTCTTTGAGGGACACTGTACAGGTATTGATCTTGACTGCTAGTACAATTTTTGACAAATTGCTTCTGATGCCTATGATAGACTGGTTTTTGGTCAAAAAGAGAATTAGAGAGTTTCTATGGATGCCGCTACACTCTGGCAACGCTACCAAGACTGGCTCTACTATCACAAAGGGTTAGGATTTTACCTCGATATTAGTCGTATTGGGTTCAATGACGCGTTTGTTGAGGAAATCAAACCGAAGTTTGCAAAAGCTTTTCAGGATATGGCGGCTTTGGAGGGTGGCTCGATTGCCAACCCGGATGAAAACCGAATGGTGGGCCATTACTGGTTGCGAAACCCAGAACTCGCGCCCACGCCACAACTGAAAAATGAGATAGTGGAAACCTTAGAGCAAATCGAAGTTTTTACGCGAAAAATTCATTCGGGTACTCTTCGTCCCCCCCATGCCTCCAAATTTACGGATATTCTGTCTATTGGTATTGGTGGATCGGCTTTGGGCCCTCAATTTGTCGCGGAGGCTCTGAGTCCGGTTTTTCCCGCGATGAGTATTCATTTTATTGATAATACAGATCCTACGGGTATCGATCGCGTTTTAGCGAGGTTAAAAAGTCGTTTAGAAAGTACCTTAGTTATTGTCATTTCCAAATCCGGTGGTACTCCTGAACCTCGTAATGCCATGATTGAGGTTCAACAGGCTTATCGCGATCGTCATCTGGATTTTGCCCAACACGCGATCGCTGTGACTGGAGAGGGCAGTAAACTCTATCAACAGGCGAAAGCTCAAGGATGGTTAGAGACTTTTCCGATGGCAGACTGGGTAGGGGGAAGGACTTCTGAAATGTCGGGGGTGGGACTATTACCCGCGGCTTTACAAGGGATTGACATTCGCGCCATGTTAGAAGGTGCGAAGGTAATGGATGAGGCTACCCGTATCCCAGAAATTAAACAAAATCCCGCGGCTTTACTCGCCCTGGCTTGGTACTACGCGACGAAGGGAAGGGGTGAAAAAGATATGGTGGTTTTACCCTATAAAGATAGTCTGTTACTTTTTTCGCGTTACCTCCAACAATTAGTCATGGAATCTTTGGGCAAAGAAAAGGATTTAGATGGTAATATTGTTTATCAAGGTATCGCGGTTTACGGAAATAAGGGTTCCACCGATCAACACGCGTATGTGCAGCAATTACGAGAAGGGATAAATAATTTCTTTGTTACGTTTATTGAGGTGTTACAGGATCGTTTGGGCCCTTCTCCTGAAGTGGAACCTGATGTCACTGCCGGGGATTATTTATCGGGTTTATTGCAAGGCTCTCGTCAAGCTCTTTATGAAAAAAATCGAGATTCTATTACCTTGACGATTCCTGAAGTAAATGCTCATACCGTCGGTGCTTTAATTGCTCTTTATGAGCGCGCTGTGGGCTTGTATGCCTTTTTAATAAATATTAATGCCTATCATCAACCGGGTGTTGAAGCGGGCAAGAAGGCCGCCGCGGATATCCTTGATTTACAGCGACAGATTTTACAAGTCCTCAAAAATGAGTCTCAACCCCTCTCCCTAGAAGCTTTGGCTCTTAAATTGGGTTGTCGCGATCGTGTTGAATTTATTTACAAAACGGTGCGACATCTTGGGGCTAATCAACGGGGTGTTATCTTGCATGGTGATTTAGGACATCCTAGTGATTTAACGATCACTTATGATGGCTAAGGAAGAAGGAAGAAGGAAGAGGGAAGAAGGAAGAGGGTTAACAATTGATAATTGACAATTAACAATTAATAATTATCAACTGTCAATTGTTAATTATTAATTACCCAGTCCCCATCTCCCCCAC
>JBEDKD010000321.1:0-15373 GCA_041172365.1 Cyanobacteriota bacterium
GGAGTGCCAGTATCTTGCACGCTTGCGCCGAAACCATTAGCGAGCGAGACGCTCGCACTCCTTCCTTCTTCCTTCTTCCCTCTTCCTTCTTCCCTCTTCCTTCTTCCTTCTTCCCTCTTCCTTCTTCCCTCTTCCTTCGGAAACTAACAATATTCCGAGATATCCTCATGGCATTCGTCGGCCAAATAGGAAAGAGCTCGGAAACGTAAACCCATTAATTGTTCGTAAAGAGGATTAATTTTACACATGGGCGGAATATGGGCAATTTTCCGACCAAATATTGTAATGTCTCGCTCAAAAGGACATTGAGGAGGTATCATTTTACAAACAACATGAGCTACCTTGGGATCGTGAATATCCCAGGCATCTAACCAAGTTTTTACGGGTTTTAACACATCAATATGATGATGTTCGTGATGTTCGTGAATCTCTCCAGAGGCGGCTTTTTCTGCGGCTGCTTTGGCTATTTCTAAATTATGTAAGAGTGACTCTAATTCCTTGATTTTCAAGCCTAAAGCACGGCAATACTGATGTAATAATTCGTCCTCACAGACGGAATAAATCCCATCGGCAAGGGCTACCATTAAGCCGGTTCTTAAGAAGTTCTCGCCCAGATGGGGATCATGTCCTAATACTGTGGCTAATTCCGAGGGAGTAATGGGAGTAAATTCCCCTTCTAAGGAAAGAGATGCTAATTCTGTATGAGTCAGATTAGAAATCATTTCTTTCTCTTCTTCCTCTAATACTCCATCAGCCCACGCGATCGATAGTAATCCTCGCACCCACGCGGTGATGTGTTCATTCGTAACAGCAGATTGAACCATATTTGTCATTAATAGGTGTGGCTGTATTTCCCAACTGAAAAGGATATGGGCATGGGGTGAAGTGCCGTCTTCCATCTCATTATTATTACCGTGGTGAAACGGTTGTTTCTGGGAGTCTTGACGATACCAAAGGTTCGTCAATGTCTCTAATTTAGTTCGCCATGATCTCATAAATTAGTCGCCAACGCGACGGGAACTCTATAATTTGAGCAATGATCGGCTGAAAAACATGGACTTTGCATCTTCTCGTGAGCTCAGACGCTTGCACTCTCAGGATTATGCAATAGATATCTCCTCAACATCGGATCAATGGCAGGCTAATGCTACCCTACAGTTGTTTATGGAGATGTCTAATATTCGATGTCTCAGAGCTTATCCTCTCAATTGTCTAGTTTAACTCTGTTTGCTTAGTTTACTTAGAGACGGCGACACAATATCCAACGTAATTCCATTGGTGGATATCCTTGCTTTAGGGGTACTACGTCTCGCCCTGTTGCCCAGGTTTCAAACCAGGGTGTCGGCGGCCAAGCATGGGAGGGCAGATGTTGATATTCATACTCTATCACGGATTCATTCGATATCTCAATTAAGGGTAATCCTTCGATCGCGTCTCTCAATTCCTGGGGTGTGATGACACTGGACCAACTTAATTGCGCGACTTCTCGTAAGAGTGGCTCTGGTTGATAATCTTCTTTGCTAAGGAAAGTATTAAAAAGTAGTATCCCCCCCGAATAGAGAAAATCGCATATTTTAGCCAGCAAAAGTCGCACTTGATCTAAGTCTCGAAAATGGGTGACGACTTCAGACGCGATCGCGTAGTGATAAGATGCTGGCCGCATTCGGACTAAGGGATCAAGAATATCCCCTTGTATCACTCTTACGGGTAATTTTTCCTCTGTTACCGCGTTTTGTAATTGTTCCACAAAGGGAGACATTAACTCAATCGCATCGACAGGATAACCTAATCTGGCTAAGGGGAGAGTATTACGCCCCGTTCCCGCACCAATATCTAACACCCGCACTTGATGAGGTTGTCCTAATTGTGACGCGATCGCGAGCACTTTAGCATCGGGATGAGAGCCAAAAAGATTAGTTTTTCGGACCTCTATCCATGTCTTATATTGTTCATCAATACTGGGAGTAGAAAGTTGTAATTGACAGGCCAAACCGGGTTCGGCTCCTGAAGTGGGTTCATAAGAAAAAATCAAAAAAGCCGCGGAGGAACACGCGAAACCTTCTTGCAATTTCCTAGCCAGAAGTTGACGTAATTCCGTTTGTCTAACGGGGGGTAAGGGCCGATCTAGTGCGTAAAATAATCGCGATATCCACTGAAAATAATAATCCAACATCCCCGGAATACAGGGAAAAACTACTTCTCCACGGGGGGCGATACAACGATTTAACTTTGAGAAAATCGTTTGTTTTATAACATCGGAGTCTGTGATCAGTGGTGGCTTTTTACTGTCGGACAAGGTTGGCTAAATCTGAGGTTATGCTAAACAAATTAAGGTGTTTTCTGAGGCTTCTTGATACTTCACAGGCTCCATCAAAAAATTGGGTTAAAAAAACCAGAGAGCCTGTGATCATCAAGCTTTAGTTGCTTCCGGTAAAGGTAACGTCGGCAAATTTTGTCTGAGCTTCAGCCATAGGGCGACGACGGCCTTCTTCTTGCCAATAATTAATGACTTCTGTGGCTTTGTTGAGAATTTCGACGCGATCCTGTTCAGGAATCCAATGTTTGGCTTCTAATTCGTTTTTGAGCTCTTCCCAGGCATCTTTACGCGGCCAGAAAAAGTAAGATGTTAAGGGACTTGTTCCTTTCCCCACGACTTGATCAACCGCGATCGCGACATTTTCTTCGAGCCAGAGAACTTTTAAGATAAATTTAGACAAGCAGACCTCCAGGGTGTACTTTAAGGTTGTTACAAAAGTGTACAATTTTTCAGTTTAGCATATTGTGGCGATTTTATGATTAAAGCAATTGTGGTCTTTGATATTGACGGGGTGGTGCGGGATGTAGGGGGATCTTACCGTCGCGCAATCTCCGATACGGTGGAACATTTTACCCAGGGGGGGTTTCGTCCGACTTCGACGGATATTGATGTTTTGAAGTCCGAAGGGATCTGGAATAATGATTGGGACGCGTCCCAAGAGTTGATTTATCGTTATTTTGACGGACAAGGCCGATCGCGGACTGACTTAAATTTAGAGTATAAAGACTTAGTGGCATTTTTCCAAGTCTGTTATCGGGGCCTTGAGTCGCAGCCCTCACAGTGGACTGGTTATATTTGTAATGAACCTTTGTTAGTAAATCGGGCTTATTTTGAAAGTTTAACCCAGTCTGATATCGGGTGGGGTTTTTTTAGTGGCGCGATGCGTGATGAGGCGAGGTATGTGTTAGAGGGAAAATTGGGGTTAGTGTCTCCAGTGTTAGTCGCGATGGAGGATGCCCCCGGTAAACCTGATCCCACGGGACTGTTTTCCGTTGTGGAAGAATTAGAAAAGCGCGATCGCAATATCCCTGTGATTTATGTAGGGGATACAGTCGCGGATATTTATACTGTAGAAAAAGCCAAGGGTTTGCAACCGTCTCGTCAGTGGATCGGAGTGGGAGTTTTACCGCCCCATGTTCAAGATAATCAAAGTCAGCGCGATCGTTATCGAAAAAATCTGGAGCAGGCAGGGGCTCAAATTGTCTTAAGTAACATGGAAGAGTTAACTCCTACATTAATTAGTAATTTGATTTTTAACTAGCTACTTGGGTTAGGTATGATCAGTTATCCATAGACTGATCGTTTTTTTTGACAAAACTTAAAATCATCTGCGTTTATCTGCGTTTATCTGCGGTTTCCATAATGATTTTTAGGCAAAAGGCGCGATCGTGTTTCGTGGTGTACTTCGGGCTCATGGGTTTGACAAAACTTAAAATTATCTGCGTTTATCTGCGTTTATCTGCGGTTTCAATTAGGGAATTAACATCGAAACCGAGGGAACTGGAAATGGTTTAGTCGAGTGGGGATGATTGGGTATCACAGCGCGATCGTGCAGGAGTTAAGGGTAAAATTTCCATGAGTTTCTATCTTTTATTCAGATAGTCGGTTTCCCTGGATATTTAGACAATAGAAAACGCGAGGACTTTGCCATCGTCTCCTCAGTGGATCGGAGTGGGAGTTTTACCGCCCCATGTTCAAGATAATCAAAGTCAGCGCGATCGTTATCGAAAAAATCTTGAGCCTTCAAATTGTGTTAAGTATAGCAACTGCCAAGGCTATTAGGACAGATTTTGTAGGGGCGGGTTAACCCGAATTTATCCCACGAACAAATAACCTCCAAAAACCCGCCCCACCCCACTAATAATGTCCATCAACAGGCCCCAACCACCAATTACATAGAATTAATTGGGAATTGGTGGGTGGGGATGGGGCGGGTTTTCTGGCTTGTCTGTTTGGTGGCACAGATATGGGTGAACCCGCCCCTACAGAGTTATGGTGGGATGTTTTTTGTCCTAACCGTCTTGGCGGGTGCTATACTAGATGAAATAGTCTTAACTTGGTGTCTTTGTGCCTTGGTGGTTAGTAGATGAAATAGTCTTAACTTTGTGCCCTAATCGGCCTTTGTGGTTCAAAAAAAGAGGTAGTTCAAAAAAAAAAAGAGCAGGTATTTCACCCGCTCTCTTTCGACAAAATTTAGACCTAAAACCAGAATCTAAAACCAGAAAAAACCTAGCTGCGATCGCTCGCCACAACAGGTTCAAAACTAGGCACAACTAACTCATCATTTTGCTTAGTCAGTTGATTATACAGCCTTTCCGTATTGGGGAAATTAGCCGCGGGTAACGTCGGGAAACGACGATAAGGAACAGTATCCTCACCAAAGAACTCCGCGTACTCCACACTATTAAGCATGGCAGTAATAAAGGCCTTAATACCTTGAGTCGCGAGAATTTGGTTATAGACGCGAATTTCCGCTTGATTACGAGGAGCGCGACCTAAGAAATGCTTAGTACCTAACTCAATTACCTTCGTATTGGGGAAAGGCGCGTAAAATTCCTTAACGTACAAGGACGAATTTCCTAAGCCCTCAATGAACTCCTTAACATTGATTTCATTGTTACTGAGTTTACTTTCCAACGCGGTAAACTCATTTTTGACAATGTAAGGATTCAAATCGCGCTCGAAAATCTGACGATAAGCCGCTTGAATCAAATTCTGCACCGCGACTTTATCATTATTGCCCGTGAGCTTAAACACCTTCGTTTGTATCCGACGCTTGCTGACACCTTGGGCAACGCGATTATCAACCTCAATATCACCGCGCTCCATCGAAACCGTACCCAGTTCAATAAAGCGAGGCGTGACAACTTCCTCAACCTTGAGATTCTTATCACCGAGATTGCCAACACGAGTCCGTAAAGACAAACCAGCAGGAGTCAAATAACGCTCATAGGGAACAGTATCTTCCCCAAAAGCTTCCTCATATTCCTTACTGTCGATAATGGCATCTACTAAGGCATAGAAACCCTTCTTAGAACAAAGATCGAAGTAAGCATTCATTTCCTGACGGCCGTAGGTGGGACGACCTAACAAACGTCGATGGATATACTCGATCGCCTTACAAACATAAAGCGAAGTCCAGTACATCTTACGGAAAACATCAGATTTCGCCAAAACGCGGATAAACTCGCGCATGGTAATATCGCCATTTTCCAGCTTAATTTCGCCTACCTTCTGACGTTGGCCTTCATAGACATCTCGACCAAAGACTTGCAGATAAGCCGCGCGAATTACCGCTTGGGTTGAACTTTCCGTGAACTTGACACTGGTAAAAGTGTTCTCGGTGCTACCCACACGGACAATTTTACGAGGCGCGACATAACCGCCCGGTAACTGTTCGAGTTTAAAGACTTTCGGTCCTAAAGACCCCGGACCCTTACCGCGGGCACCCGGATTGCTTAATTGGTTATCAATGCCAGGACCATTGTGAATCAAGATACGGCGAGTATCCTTACCAAAGGGAGCCGGACGATTCTTGGGATTACGAGTTTCTTTGGGGAAGATCGCGCCAAACTGGATTTCCAGAGCATCATTACCCACACCGTAAACGTGCTGATCGGGTAAAGGTTGGGTATAATCCGCGAATAAGGTAATGAATTGAGGAACCTTACGGAAAGGAGCACTGTAATTAAACAGGTCAATTTGGGGACCCCAGTTGCGACATTCTTGGGCTTCTTCACCCAAACCGCGCAGATAAGGTACCGTTTCCTCACCAAAGTAGTCAGAATATTCCTGAGAATCAACCAGGGCATCGACTAACGCTCCTAAACCACCCTTGGAGACGATCGCGAAATATTTGGTAAACTCTTCACGGGAACTCAAACCACGTCCCAAGAAGTGACGAGTCGCCAATTCCACCACCCGGCTATTGACATAGCGATCGTAGAAATTCTTACGATAAAGAGGGGACTTACCGACGCGGCGAATAAACTCCTTCATGGAGATTTCGCTATTTTTTACCTTAGATTCCAAATCAGAAATCCCCAAACTGTAAGCGCGGGTAATATCCCGTTCAAACACTTGGCGATAGGCGGCTTTGACCACATCTTGCTTTTCAGTGGAAGATAAACCCGGTTTCATAGCAAACCGTGGGCGATGTTCCGAAGAAAGAAAGTAAATTTGGGGTAAAGCGAGACCTTGTTGGTCGGAACTTTCACGGCGACGCACCTGATTAGAAGGGGTAGGTGCTTTAAACTCGGTGATCGCGACATCGAAATACTGTTCAACGATGCTGACAGCTTCGGGATCTTGTTTCACATAGGAAACAGCAGAAGCCTTCATTTCCAACATCGCGACCAAAGTCGCCGCGCTCGAACAGGCATTTTCAATGATTTCGCGCAAACCACGGACGTTAACCGAGATAATATTCGGGTCCCCCGCGACGATCGCGTAAGTGATATAGCGCAGGAACCAACTTAAATCCCGTAAGGATTTAGTCATATTACCCGGACCATAACGCGAGACGTTAATAGGTTGGAAACCCGGAGGTAAAGCCCCCGTATAACCACTACCCGTCAAGAGAGAGCGTAAACCACTGAAAAGACCACCGCCACTTTCCACATAGGTAACAGTTCCCAGGGTCATCCCTTGAGAAACCGCGGTCCCAGCACTAACTGTCGCCAATTCCTTTGTGGGTTCGGCGGGTTTTTCCAAGAAAGCCAAAGGCGAACCACCGACAAAAATGCGGTTCGCGGCACGGGAAACAATCAATTCTGATGCTTTCGTCAAAGTTTCCGCGATGGAAAGACGCTTCGCCCCAGAACTAAAATAAATTTGTAGTTCATTGAGTTCCCCCATGCCTAAAAAGCGGTCTTGCTGTTCGGCTTGGGAAATGGTTGCGACGGGTAAAGTTTGATAGAGTTGGGGACGAGCTAAAGAGCTTCCACCACTTGCCGTTACAGTCATTTGATTTTTTTTCCCTTAGACTGAATCTTTACAGAGTTTGCCCAGAGCCTAAAAGTGTATGAGCCACTTTCGGTCTGATACTTTTAATTCAGACTTTCTCAGACAAACTGAGATAATCCCAATATAGCAATCCTATTGCTAGGAAAGGTGGTATCCCACAAAGCTATTGTTGTGAAACAATAGCGCTTTCTGTCTATTACACCTGCTTTCATTGAGGACTACTCCACAATAAGGCACGCCATAATTGGCGCTTCGCCTGAAAAGGCTTTCAGGGTTAGTGACTTTCTGTGTCACAAGTTGCTTTTGTCTTTATTAAGCCGAACCTTTGGTTTCTGACTTACTTAATTTTACCAGACCCTCTCATTTTGGTAGGCATTGTCCGACAATTGCTGGCATTTTACCGAAAAGTCTGGGAAATGATCGTCCTAGTAAATACTCCCGAACATTTCCCATGACGCAGATGCCGCCTAGACTCGCGTCTATGAGGAATTCCTCCGCGTCCAAAGACTTACACCCACCTTCCCCAGGCTTCATTCTTGAATAGAGTGATAAAAAACTGTGACGACATCTTATTGTATAGACTTGAGAGAAGTTATCTGAGAAAAAAGAATAAGTTTTGTTAAGTTATAGTACCCCAATGAAAACACAATCGGATATAAGTACAGCCGTCGGACGGCTTTATGATACTTTCCCCTTTCCCCCTGATCCCCTCTCGGACGAGCCGCCCCCAGGCTATAATTGGCGTTGGTGTTGGCCGATCGCGTATCAATTTTGTACTGGGCAAAAGCCTTCTGTCCAAAATATCCGCATTTTAGACGCGGGTTGTGGCACTGGTTCTAGTACCGATTATCTCATTTATCTTAACCCCGAAGCCTCCGTTGTCGCGATCGATTTAAGTAGTCGCGCTTTGGAAATTGCCCAACAAAGGTGTCTGCGCTCTGGAGTGATTCAACCTGGTTCACCCCGCGCTCAATTTCATAATATCAGTCTCTATGATGTGCATAAATTAGAGGGTGAGTTTAATTTGATTAATTGTGTGGGAGTTTTGCATCATTTACCCGATCCCAAGAGGGGGATTCAATCTCTCGCGTTAAAATTGGCTCCGGGGGGCATTATGCACATTTTCGTCTATGCCGAATTGGGGCGTAGGGAAATTCAGTTAATGCAGAACGCGATCGCGATTTTGCAAGGGGATCAACGAGATGATTATGCCGATGGAGTCAAAATCGGACGGAAATTATTTGCCACCCTACCCGAAAATAATCCCCTTGTCAAGTACGAGAAAGAACATTGGGCCTTAGAAAATCAACGGGATGAATGTTTTGCCGATATGTATGTCCATCCCCAAGAGATTGATTACAATATCGAAACCTTGTTTGAATTAATTGAAGCATCAGGATTAGAGTTTTTAGGGTTTTCTAATCCTGATTATTGGCAATTAGAACGTCTCTTGGGCCAAGATGAGGAATTATGGGAACGAGCCAAAAACTTGAACGATCGCGAGCGTTATCGTCTCATTGAATTATTAGATCCTCAAATTACCCATTACGAATTTTTCTTAGGGCGGCCTCCCCGTTTGAAAAATAATTGGTCCGATGATCAGGTATTATTACAAGCCCAACCCGAATTAAGCCCTTGTATCTATGGATGGCCGAGTCAGCAAATCATGGGTTATAATTACCAAATGGTAAATTTATCCCCAGAAGAATTTGCATTTTTGCAAGCCACAGAAACAGGTAATAAGAAAGTGGGAGAAATATTAAATGAGGTAAAATTAGGATTAGAAGGAGTGCGATCGCTCCATCATCAACAACTAATTCTCCTCACACCAAATTACCCGTAGAGTATTAAGCTGTTAGGCTTTTATCGCCTGGGCTGTTTCATTCTCTCAAAGAATGAAACAGCCCCAGCGATTGAAATCGTGGCTACACAAACAAAACCCGCCTACGCGGGTTTAAGATTTTCCCTTGTCAAACCATTGTTAAAAAGAAGTTAAAAGTCCGCGTAGGCGGACTTTGGTTGTGTAGCCACGGTTTCAACCGCTGGGTACTGGTAGTTTTAATATTTCTGTAAACATATACTAATGAAAGACGGTTATGAGTATAACTAGAGACCCTGCCCCTCATTTCCTCCGGGCGATAAATCGCGGGTCTCCATGAGGGAGGAAAGATGAAAATTTTGCTAGTAGAAAATGATCAATTACTCAGTGCCTCACTGGTAAAGGAGTTGGGGACACATCACTATGACATCGATCTGGCACAGGATGGACAAAGGGGGTTAGACTGTGCGATCGCGCTTGAGTATGACATGATTTTACTAGACGTGGGGGTTCCCAAATTAGATGGAATTAGTCTATGTCGGCTACTACGATCGCGAGGCTACCGCCAACCGATCCTGTTACTAACAGCCCAAGATTCAGAGGAAGAAGTGGTGGCGGGATTCAATGCGGGAGCCGATGACTACATCTGCAAGCCCTTTGCGACGGAAGTATTACTCGTGAGGATGCGAACATTATTGCGACGCAGTAAAGCACTTTCTCCAAGCTCTTCTACTGAGGATTCATCTGGCAATACCTTGACTTGGGGAAATCTTTGTTTAGATATGGATTCAGGTAGAGTCAGGTTTGGCGAGCAAGTGATTTCACTGACGGCAACAGAATATAATCTACTGGAATTATTCCTGAGAAATCCCGATCGCATCTTTAGTCGTGACGTTATTCTCGATCGTCTCTGGGGATTTAATGATGCACCCACCGATCGCGCTATTATTACTCATATTAAGGAAGTCCGAAAGAAACTGAAAGCCGGGGGCTTAACGGAAGATATTATCGAAACAATTTATGGCATGGGTTATCGACTGAAACCTTTTGTGCCATCTGCGGATTCTCATTCCAAAAATCCTGACACCGCATTCACCGGAAAACCTAAGTCTGGGGTTGGAGATAAGTCGGCTATCGACAAAGTATTCGAGCGGTTTCGAGGAGTTTTTCTCCAACAAATTGCCCTATTGGAACAGGCAAAAACGGCATTATTAGCCGGAAATTTAGAAACAGAATTACAGCAAAGGGCAAAGAATGAAGCCCATAAATTGGCAGGTTCAATGGGATCTTTTGGTTATCCTGAATGCTCGAAATTAGCGCGATCTGCCGAGCATTTATTAATGAAAGAAAGCCTTTTCACTACGGTGGAAATCACTCAATTTTCGGAAATGGTGACAGCATTACAAAAGGAATTAGCCAAACCTCCAGTTACTTTAACGACTTCACCAGTGCCTACCCTTTTATCTCATCGGGTGCTAGTGGTTGATGATGATGGGGCATTGACAGAGCGATTACAGGCTGAATCGGCAGATTGGGGATTGCGAATGAAAATTGCTCCTAATCTGAGCGCGGCACGATCGCGTCTGGCTTTGTCAATGCCTGATGTGATGTTACTGGATTTAAGCTTTCCAGAGACAGAGGAAGATGGATTGACGCTCCTGCGAGAATTATATTCGCGATCGCCTAACCTTCCTGTGATTGTCTTTACCGCACGAGATAGTCTTGCCGATCGCTTGGCAGTATCGCGATTAGGCGCGAAACAATTTTTGCATAAGCCCGCCACCACCGAGCAAATTTTTCACGCGATCGCGCGTGTCTTACCAGCTCCCAAAACTTCAGAAGCCAAAATCTTAATCGTAGATGATGACTCTGTGATGCTGACTAGATTCTCCGCGCTGCTGATACCTTGGGGACTGGAGGTGACAACTCTCGCGGAGCCACAACGATTTTGGGAGGTGTTAATTAGCACTGTGCCTGATTTAGTCGTGCTCGATCTAGAAATGCCGATCGTAAATGGTTTAGAATTATGTCAGGTGGTGCGACAGGATGTTAACTGGGGAGATTTACCGATTTTGGTGGTGACAGCCCATACCGATCCCGAATCCCTACAACAAGCCTTTGCAGCCGGAGCCGATGATTTTATTACTAAACCCGTCTTGGGGCCGGAATTAGTCACTCGGGTACTCAGCAGAATTAACCGCGATCGTCCCTTCCTTAAGCCTGGGAATTTATAGCAATCTCGACGGTAGTTGATGTTGTTAATCGCTCAAACCATTAGATTTCTTGCAGAAGTCAGGCAACAGGCAACAGGGGGAGAAATTAATGATTTCTTAAGGAGATTTTATGGTTTTTCTAGTTTCGCAAAAAGTTTATTAATTTCATTCCCTCTTCCCCCTCTTCCCCCTCTTCCCTCTTCCTTCCTCCTTCCTCCTTCTTCCTTCTTCCTTCTTCCTTCTTCCTTCTTCTATATATGATTTCTCTGAATTACATTTTCGATGAACCGATTACCTTGACAAATTGCGACTTAGAACCAATTCATATTCCTAATGCTATTCAACCTCATGGCGTTTTGTTGATTTTTAATGAGGAAAATTGGCAAATATTACAAGTGAGCGATAATACCGAATCCTTCCTCGGATATGCTCCCGATGAGTTATTAAATAAAAGCATCAATGATATTTTAGATGCCGAATCTCAACACGCGATCGCGTCTTGTTTAGCCGAAGATTTTGACGCGGTAAATCCTCTCAATTTGAATTTATTAAACCCCGAAAACGAAACCAGATTTTTTCATGGGATTGTCCATCGTGCCCCCGATAATGTCTTAATTTTGGAACTGGAAAACCCCAAAGCTGATCAGCCCGATGATTTCTTTCAATTTTATCAATTAACTCGTCATACTCTCACCAAAATACAAGGGATATCCGATCTGAGGAGTTTATGTCAATTAATGGCGGAAGAAGTGAGAAAAATTATCGGATTCGATCGCGTGATGGTTTATCGCCTCGATCGCGATGGATCGGGAGAAGTTATTGCCGAGAATAAACGCTCTGATTTAACATCCTATTTAGGGTTACATTTTCCTGATCAAGATATTCCTAAACAAGCAAAAGAGCTCTATCGTTTGAATAAATTACGATTAATTCCTAATATCAATTATCATCCCGCGGCTTTAATTCCCACCCATTGTCCCCTCACCAATGCTTCTCCCGACTTGAGTTTTTCGGTTTTGAGGAGTGTTTCTCCCATTCATATTGAATATTTACAAAATATGAATGTGGGCGCGTCTATGTCTATTTCTTTGCTGAAAAATAATCAGTTATGGGGATTAATTGCTTGTCATCATAACACACCTAAATATCTCCCCTATCAAACCCGAACAATTTGTGAATTTATCGGACAAATCATGTCCCTTGAATTAAGTAATAAAGAAGAAAATGAAAATTTAGATGACAAAATTCGCTTAAAAACCCTCCAATCTGATTTTGTGGAAAGTATTTACCACGCGGATGATTTCGTTGACGCGGTAGGACGCGATCAAGCACGTTTATTAAACTTGGTTAATGCCACAGGCGCAGCCATCATCTCTAATGATTTAGTCATGCTATTTGGGAAAACTCCTGGGGAAAATGATATTAATCAGTTAATAGATTGGGTGATTCCGCTTCTGCACAATAATCTTTATTATACGGATAGTTTGCCTAAAGTTTACCCCCCAGCAGTAGAGTTTAAAGACTTAGCTTGTGGTTTAATAGTTGTCTCTATCACTAAAATGCAACGTAATTTCATTTTATGGTTTCGTCCTGAAGTAATTCAAACTGTCAATTGGGGCGGAAATCCTAGTAAACAAGAAACAAGGGATGAAGAGGGAAATATAAGAATGTCTCCGCGTAAATCCTTTGAAAAGTGGCAGGAAATAGTTAAATTAAAAAGCTTACCTTGGCAACCTAATGAAATTGATGGCATCGTTGAATTACGCAGCAGTATTGTTGGAATAATTCTGAAAAAAGCCGATGAGTTAGCCTCTATTAATGAACAGTTGCAACGCAGTAATAATGAATTAGATGCTTTTGCTTACATTGCTTCTCACGATCTGAAAGAACCCTTAAGGGGCATTCATAATTATGCCAGTTTTTTGTTAGCCGATTATCAGGATAAATTAGATGAAGATGGGGTTAATAAATTAAATACATTAATGGAATTAACTACGAGGATGCAAAATCTTATCAATTCTTTACTGCATTTTTCTCGCTTATCTCGGACTGATTTAAACAGAAATAACCTCGATATAAATAAGTTAGTTAACAATGTTAATGACGTGATTAAAATAAGTCAATCAGACTTTAAAATAGAGATGAAAATACCAGAAGATATGCCAATAATTAAAGGCGATCGCGTCTTAACAGAAGAAATTTTTGTCAACTTAATTACTAATGCGATCAAGTATAATGAACGACCGGAAAAACGTATAGAAATTGGTTTGGTAATGGAGAAACCCGATTGGGCATTGATCGATCATCCTTGTTTTCACCAAAATATCCCGGTTTTTTATGTAAAAGATAATGGAATTGGGATCAGAGAAAAACATTTAGATACCATTTTTCGTATTTTCAAACGTTTGCACGGGCCTAATAAATATGGCGGCGGAACCGGGGCAGGCTTAACAATTGTTAAAAAAATTGTGGAGCGACATGGAGGACAAATTTGGGTAGAATCAAAATATCAGGAAGGAACAACCTTTTATTTTACTCTTTCAGCCCCCAATGAAAAGTGAGGATAAACTTATAAGTATATTAGTGATCGAAGATAGTGATGAAGACTACGAAGCCTTCATGCGGGTTGTCAAAACCCTCCCGCGTACATTCTCGATTAATCGTTGTGAGGATGGCGATAGCGCGTTGGACTTTCTGTTTCCAGAAGAAAATTATACCGATCCCGCGATCGCGCCTCGTCCTCATTTAATTCTCTTGGATTTAAACTTACCGGGGACCGATGGAAGAGAAGTATTAGCAACCATCAGAAGTAAGAAGGAATTAAACTTAATGCCTGTGGTTGTCTTTACCACATCTTTTAATCAAAAAGATGTGAAATTTTGCTATAGCCAAGGGGTGAATGGTTATATATTAAAACCTATGGGAATATCGGCTTTAACCGATACGTTACAGACTTTATTTCGCTATTGGTTTGATTTTTCCATTTTACCCGATTTCTAACTGTAGGGGTAGTGCCCATTGGTGTCAACTTAACGTCAAACCCTTAGTCAGGGGTTAAAACCCCCCAGCCTAAAAGAAAAGCCAAAGTCCTCGCTCATAGGACTAAATAGATATATGAGCGAAATTCATTCAAACCCTGATTCATAGTGAACGGTATTATAACCCACATTCCGCAGATATTTGATCGAATTTTTTAATCAGTTGTGAAAACTTGGAAGCCCAATGCTTTTGGGTTGAACTTATGCGGTTTTAGCGTTACAGAAGCTTGTCAAATTTACCTAAACCAAGGAAGTTGAAATAATTGACTTTTTCTGATATGTTCACATTGCTATTTTATCGCGATCGCTCATATTTTGAAGCAAGGGAAATTATGCCAAGAGCAAATTACCTTGACTAATTAATAAAAATTATTCACAAATATCTACACTTCGGCATCGCTCGTCATTCACTTGAAAACATTAAATAGTATTGACAGCAATACTCTCCTAAATGCCGCAAGATATCTTGATGCTCTTGGGTTAAATTGCTAACCTGCTTCGCTCCATTTATCGTTACTAAATGCACCGCTTGAAACATCTGAAATATCCAGCGCATTGTCGGCTTATTGGTTAATTTCTTTACCTGATTTTTCCCTCGCTCGTTGGTAGCTGATAATTGTTGTCTCAATTTCCTTTGCGCCAGGTTATACACTAACAAACACAGTCCCATTATCATTCCGATTGCTTCAACTCGCTCCGGCTTTTTCACGAATACGCTCGAAGTAAAAAATAACGGATCTTTGATAAATCTAAATCCTCTCTCATTACTTTGCTGCGCTTTATATTCCCATAATACCTGTGGATTGCTTACTGCTTCAGTATCTAAGATATTTGTGGCTAATATAAATCTCCCCGCTTTGACTTTTTCCGCTTCAATCGCTGAATTTCGGGGTGCTATTTCACCCGTAACTTGATAAGCTTTTGTTTGTATCTGACCGAGTTTTTTGAGATTGCTTTTTGTTGCTTTAACTGTTTTTTCTGGGGATTTAATTTCTGTTATTTGGTGATATTTCCATGAGTC
>JBEDKD010000322.1:0-4688 GCA_041172365.1 Cyanobacteriota bacterium
CCCCCATTTATTCCCAATACTCAAGAAATAGGAAATTTAAAAACTAGACATCATTATCGTTTAAAATCCAGCTTATATCCTGGTTATGATTTAAAAAATATTTTATCCAAAATCCATGATCATTTATATGGAAACAGTAATATTAGGATTCCCTCAAGATTAGGAATAGAGATACAAAAATTACTATTAGTCAAAAAATTTGATGAGGAAAAACCCAATGAACAATGTGATTTTTGCATAATGGGTAAAGAATTACCAGAAAAAGGCAATCATCAGATGATGGTTAATCAAGAAAATATTAAGCAGGTATCAGACAGAATCAGAAATTTAGCTCAAAAATATAACTTAGCAAAAGATGAACAGAATCAAATTAGTGATATAGAATTAAATGATGAATCAATTTATTATACTGTATTTCACTTAGAAGGTATTTCCTTGAGTAGAACTCCTAGTGATGTCTTAGGAGATGCTTTAGAAATTTTTAGAAGTTATGTTATGAAAAGAGAAGGGGGACAATTTTTCACCCCTAGACCTGTGGTAGAATTAGCATTAAAATTAGTTGGTTTTACGGGAAAACCAGATCAAACCTTAGCAGATATTAGTTGTGGTACTTCTGGTTTTTTACACCAAGCCAGAAGGATAATTATACAATCAGCACTGGAAAATAAAATCGTAAGTGAATGGGAACACTCCCAATTAATTTCAGATTTATTATTAGGCGTAGAAGTAGATAAAGACCTTGTACAAATTTCTAATACATCACCGGAATTAGAAAAAAATCCTCAAAAAATAGTTGAACATCATAATAGTTTACTCCCTTTTCAACAGTGGAGAAGGTCATTATTAGAGCGTCTATCTCCTAATTCTAGGGCTTTTATGGTAGGAAATCCCCCCTTTGGTACAAAAATAACTGTGAAAAATAGAGAAATATTAGAATCATTTGCTCTAGCAAAAGCATGGAAAAAAGATACCAAAAACCGATGGATTTCTACATCAAAAATAGTACCCCGTTCGCCTGATATATTATTTATTGAAAGAAATGTAGAACTATTAAGGCCAGAGTCAGGTAAAATGGTTCTTGTTGTTCCATATCAAATCTTAAGTGGTCCCCAAGAAGGTTTTGTAAGAGAATGGTTAATGACACATTGTAAAATTCTAGCTGTTATTGATCTTCCTGAAGATACCTTTCAACCTTATACCGGAACCAAAGGAAGCTTATTAGTAGTTGAAAAACGCAAAAATCCTAATCCTTTATGGGAAGAGGAACCAGATTATCCTATTTTTATGGCAAGACCGCAAAAAATAGGACATGATCGCAGAGGAAGACCTATCTTTCAAGATAACATTATTGACATAGATTTCCCAGAAATTAGTAAAGCTTATGACGCTTTTTTGCAAGGACATGACCCAAGTATAATTAGTCAAAAAGCATTTATAATTTCTTCAAAATCTATTAAACATTCTAATGGGATTCGTCTTAATGCAGCTTATTATGAACCAAAATCTTCTGATTTACGAAAACAGTTGATTATTTTAACGGAACAAAACCCAGATTTTCTTATTTCTCCCCTAGGAGAATTAGTAAGTAATATTTTTTATCCGGGTCGCTTTAAACGTGATTATACAGATGATATAGAACATTCAGTACCTTTTCTGGGAGGCTCTAATATTACACAATTGATTCCTGTTACCCAAAAAAGAATATTAAAAAGTAGTCCACATTATCACGAATTAGCGTTAAAAGCTGGCTGGATTTTAATTACTCGTAGTGGTACAACTGGTATTGTGGCAACAGTTCCTAAAGATTGGGAAGGATTTGCCGCATCAGAGCATATTATTAGAATCATACCTAATCCTGATAAAATACATCCTGGATATCTCTATGGATATCTGAAAAGTCAGATTGGACAAAGACTTTTACTAGATGGTATTTTTGGTTCTGTTATTGATGAAATTAACTGTAGTTATATCGTTTCAATTCCTGTTTTATATCCTAAAGATATAGATAAAGCCAAAAAGATTGGCGAACAAATATATAAAGCTGACGCTTTTAGGTATGAAGCGTCAAATCTCATTGAGATAACTACAAAAACTATAGAAAATTTTATTTTTTAAAGAGTTCTTGTTTATACTTTCTTATCACTTTTTCCATCCATTCCAGTAATTCATATAATGTTAAATTATTTTGAATTCTATTACTCTCGCTTTCCATCAGAAATGTATTTTCAGGTATATGTTTTCCTCCCCTATCTAATGGAATCAAATGACCTGACTCAATACTTCTGGGATGTTCAATCAATCTTTGAAAAGAAATTGGTTTTAATTGAATAGGATCAAGATATTGACCCGGTTTGACTGAATGTCCTAATAACTAAATAAAACTTGTCTGTATGGAATTAGCCGATAACGGAGGTACACCCTCCATTGATAAAGCTTGTAAAAAATACTTGACTCCTACTAATTTTGCATTGATTTCATCAGCATAAAATTTATGATCAATAGGTAATTCCCAACGATTAATTCGATTACCATCTTTACCATCCTGTGGTCTTCCGGGTACACGACTAGATGTAGGTTTCCAAGGTGCTGAACGATGTCCAGAATCATTAAATTTTGTACTTAGTGCCTCTATTTTTTGGGGAGGATATCCGGCATTAATAAGATGCTTTTTAAAACAATTTCTGATGGCTGAATAAAGTACGCGTACATTTTCTGTGGATATATTATACTCTTGCTGTGCCAAGACATTAATTATTGTAAATAATTCTTCTATTGATTTGCGGTTTAGCTGTCTTTGTGATATTCTACCTTGCTGAATTTGATCAGTTATAAAAGCTTCATCTGTTAGATGCTTCATTTTTATTGTTTTCTTCTTCAAAGTTAAAGAGTTCTGAAAACGAGACATTTAAGGCTTCTGATAATTTTTCGAGTGTATCAAAGGAAGGAGCATGAATCCCTCGCTCAATATAACTAATAAATTTGACAGATAAACCTGTTAACTCAGCTAAATCTTCCTGAGTAAATTTTTTGACTTTTCGCAGTTTTCTTAGTCTGCGACCAAATAAGTATTTTAGACGACCTATATTTAAGCCTCATTTTGATGATCAATATCAAAATACATAATTTGGGCTGGAGATAAAACGAAGTGATACTACGGATTTTCAGAGGGTACAAGGTATTAGGCGCGTTTGGTGGGTATGTGGGAGAAGGCGCGATCGCGTCTCTTGTCAGAAACCCGGTTTCGATGAGCCACTCTGGTTTGAGGCGAAAATCTTTCTCAGAAACCTGGTTTCTTTTGCCCAAAGCGCGATCGCGTCTCTTGTCAGAAACCGGGTTTCTCTGAGGCACTGTGGTTTTAGGCGAAAATCTTTCTCAGAAACCCGGTTTCTTTTCCCTAAAGCGCGATCGCGGAAACCGGGTTTCGATGAGCCACTCTGGTTTTAGGCGAAAATCTTTCTCAGAAACCCGGTTTCTTTTGCCCAAAGCACGATCGCGTCTCTTGTCAGAAACCGGGTTTCTCTGAGGCACTGTGGTTTTAGGCGAAAATCTTTCTAAAAAACCCGGTTTCTTTTGCCCAAAGCGCGATACGGCTCCCCTACAAAAACATTCCTAACCCAAAAAAAAAAAGATCGCGCTCCCCATCCCCAAGCCATGATCGCGCTCCATCCCCAACCCAAGATCGCGCCTCTCCCCAAAAACTTCCCAAAAAGCGCGGTTAGGGCGGCTTAGAAACCCGGTTTTTACACAAGATATCGGTTAAGACGTAAAGGTTATCTGAAAAACCCAGTTTCTTTTGTTTGGACACTTTTTGACTTATTCCAAAAGGTCGATAGCCCCAGGCCGGTGACGGCGATCGCCCTTCGCCCTTTGTTGAGAAAGAGAAAGAAAGGGCGATCACGAACCTACTGAATGCGAATAGTTGTATAATAGACAAACTAAGCAAGCGCAAAAAGTGAAAAGCTATGTCACAGGCAATCCTCAACCAAATTGTCAATCAGCTTGAAATGCTGGAATTTTTCGAGTTACAGGAGCTCGAACGCGCGATCGAGAAATATCTGGCAGACAAACAGCAAGCTACTCAACCAAATCCACTGCAAAAATCTGCTAATAAGAAGGAATTATTTCGACAGTGGGATGCCATTTCTGATGAGGAAGCTGCGCTACTAAAAGCTGAGTTTACCACCGAAGATTTAGCTTTTGCAGAAGTCGTCTTAAGTGATTATCTGCCCAAACTTCAGCAACAGGATGAAAATTGATGCTAGGAGATATTTATTTAGCCGATCTGAATCCTTCGAGAGGTTCAGAACAAGCAGGAATTAGACCAGTCATTATTGTACAGCGAGATACATTAGACCGCTTTACTACAACAGTAGTAGTAATTCCCGTAACAAGTAATTTGCGGCTAAAATACCAGGGACAATTATTTTACCGACTGGTGAAGGTTGTTTAACACAAGATTCCGTCGTGCTTTGCTATCAAATAGTAGCGCTCGATAGAGAGCGATTAATCAAAAAATTGGGTACTATTTCAGCAGATTATGTATCAAGATTACAGGTGGCATTGCAGTATATATTGCAAATGGATGAATCTGAAAATGTAGAAGAATAGAATCAGTTGAAGCGCGATACGGCCTCTCTCCAAACACTCCCCAAAACGCGATACGGCCTTCCCATCCCCCAACCAAAGAT
>JBEDKD010000323.1:0-6434 GCA_041172365.1 Cyanobacteriota bacterium
GTAAACCTAAATGAGTTATGAACGCGGTAGGGGTAGTGCCCCCGTGCCTACCCTGATCGGACGGGGCAACCACAGGGGGATTGCCCCTACAAGATTTAACAATTCATTTAGGTTTACTATAGTGGCTTTATTGCTTTCCTTAGCCTGATCTAATTTATCCTTCATTGCCAACGCGATAAAATTATTTGAAAGTTGATTATAAGGAATGTTTTGCAATGCCACAAATTCCAAGTAACTATTGGCGGCTACTTTAACAAATCCCTCCCAATGTGCATAAAGAATAACAATGGCACTGCGTAGTAATACGGGAGCATCTCATTTTTGTAAATTGGTAGTGGGTTGGCGTAGCCTGTGCGGAGCATCGGACGTCTCGCTCCCTATTAGATCCCTAGGGAGCGAGACGCTCCCACTACAGTTTTTTTTGGCAAATTTGAGATGCTCCCTAGTAATACCTTCTGTTTATCCGTTGAAATTCACCGATAATCTATCAGGGCTTTCAGTGCAGAAATCTCTTTTTTTCGCCAGATAAGATCCTTATTAAAAATGTCAATAAGATTCTCGGATGTGCGTATTTTCATGGTTTGAATTTCCGACGACCAAAAGGAAGTAGCTCTTGTATTCTTCTTTTGGCATTACCACCTGAACCTACATACTTTGTATAGGAAGAATCTTGCCAAATCTCCTTAATTTTATCTTTGATGTTGATATCAGATATATTCTCATAGTGATAACCAATGCCCAAGGCAATTGCTTCGTAAGCAGAGACTAAAAAACTCCCTGAAAACTTATTTTTTTTATGATCATATTTCCGAAAACTGTCACTGCCCGTTTTATGTAAAATTTCAAATGTTTTCTGGAATGCTTCTTTTTCCCGCTGAAAATTAAAATTTTGATCTTTAGCCAGCTCGATCATTTGAGCTGTTAAAAAATCACCCAAATCTACCATTTTCTTAATAGCCGGTTCTTCAAGCTTCCGAAATACGATAAACCTTAGTAATAGCTCAATATCATATTTTTCGTCCATCAGTCTTTCACTCAGCGCGATACATTCTTGAAAATTGGCATTTTCACTTAAGTCTTTTAGCCAATTGAACATCTTTTTATTCTCCATGACAAGAATACAATTTCTCATTTCCTGTGGTGTCGCAATAGAACCCCCTGTGTTTAGTCTTTTAAATAATTCATATTTGGCAAGTTCATCACTTTTATTTAGTAGAATATTTGCATAAATTTTAGTTCTTTTTATCAAAAGACGCTGGGTAGGTGTGAGAGAATTTTCGGGCTCCTCTGGATCATTCCATTTTTTCCCTTCCAGATCGGGTAAATACTTCGTCTCTTCCAGCTTGATTAAGGGGGAAAGAGCCTCTTCCGTCTCATGCTTTAGCTTACCCACAAATTCATATATGGTAGATAGTCTTTCCACACCATCTACATCCACAACATCCCAAACTCCATCATCACGTTGAGAAACAAAAATAGGAGGAATAGGGATACCTAACAAAATAGATTCAATAAAGCTTGTTTTTTGGCTATTACTCCAACGGAAAAAACTTTTAAATTCAGGGTGTATATCAATTTCTTGATTTTCATAAAGGCTAATCCACTCACCGATCGACATTGCATAACCATCGACTCGAATCTCTTGTCTCATTCGGTCAATTTGTTCCTGAAGTCCCATCTTTTTATACCCTAATTTACTGTGGTAGTTACTGATATTTTGATGTGTAATAAGTCTATTATATCTAATCCAGTATACTTTGTCAAGTGTCGTTAAATCTAGCTAAAATCGACGGGAATATCTGGAATTTTACTCGGTATCAATTCCCTCCCGTAATTCTGAAATGGGGTGAACTTTATCTGGTTTTATTTCTTGCCAAGCTTGGCGAAAACTATCTTCAGGTGAGGGTTGATTTTCTTCATCGGCAAAAACGGTAATCCGAAGAAGTATTGACTTTAATTATCACCATCTACTTATATCATTTTAGGCAGTCCCTTCCTCTAAGTATTTATACTCAAGGCTCCTCGGTATTTGTGTAGTGCTTCATACTACTTTTTGGAAGTGGGGAATGTGGGAATGGCGATTTGGCTCTCAGTATTTCGGCTTGAGCCAGAAGTGGGAAGCTCTCCCCTATTCCCTAAATGTTAGTATTCTATTACAATCTAAAATCTCTAATGTAAAATCATAAAGTGATATGACTTATTGCTTGGGTATCATTACCAAATTTGGACTGGTTATGGCGGCTGACTCTCGCACAAACGCGGGTGTTGATCACATCTCGACTTACCAAAAATTATTTGATTTTTCTGTGCCAGGGGAACGAGTTATCCTCCTTTGCACTTCGGGTAATTTATCCGTCACTCAAGGTGTTATTTCTAGCCTTAATAAAGATATCAAGGTGGGTGCTGATACGAATCTACACACCTTGCCAACTCTCTATGATATAGCGCGTTATGTTGGTGGTAAAATCCGTGATATGATGGAATTAGATGAGGTATGGCTGAAAAAGGATCGTATTGAACCTCAATGTAGTTTACTGTTAGGCGGTCAAATTAAAGGTCATGATCCTGAATTATATTTGATTTATACTCAGGGTAATTGTATCCAAGCTACACCCGAAACGCCGTTTTTGCAAATAGGTGAAACTAAATATGGTAAACCTATTTTAGACAGAACTTTGACTTTTAATACCTCTTTAGAGGCTGCGGCAAAATGTTCTCTTTTGTCTATTGATTCTACCATGAAATCGAATATTTCTGTGGGTCCTCCTATTAGTTTAGTTCTCTATGAAGCTAATAGTTTAGTAATTCGTAATCGTCTCTTATTGCCCTTGGGCGATCCTTATTTGGCAGAAATTCGGAAAATGTGGGAAATTGCTCTAACACAAGCGTTCGATCGCATTCCTGATATTAATTGGCAACATAACTTAGAAAATGACAAAAAGGAAAATATTATGCTTGATTAGATCCGCAAGTATGATGTTTTGGATTGAGGATGAGGAAGAGGTTAATGGGTAATCGGTAATTAATAATTAATAATTGACAATTGATAATTATTAATTGTTAATTGTTAATTGTTAATTGTCAATTATCAATTGTTAACCCTCTTCCTTATTCCCTCTTCCTTCTTCCTTCTTCCTTCTTCCTTCGTTAATTAACTAAAATCTCGTAACATTTTACGAAGTTCAAGACTGTGCATTTCTTCCTGTCCAATTTGAGAGCGAGCAAACTCTTCGAGATAAATACTGGCATTTTCTACAGTTTCCAGTAATTCTTTATAGAGATCAAGTGCTTTTTTCTCATGGTTATGACTTTCCTCTAAAAGATCCTTAACCGAGTGATTAAAACTCTCCTCAATCGGAGCAATTTTTTGGCTCGGATGCCCTTCTAAACCTGTAAGAATTTCTCCTACTTGTTGGGCATGAAGTAAAGATTCAGTCGCTTGAGCTTTGAAGAAAGTCACAATGGGAATACGATTCGGTCCCGTCACCATTAAAGAATAATGGGTATAACGCACAACGCCCGCAAGTTCAAATTCCATAATCGCGTTGAGGAGACTAATGGTTTTTTCGACGTTAAGTTCTCTCATATTTTATAATGGGTAATGGGTAATGGGTAATGGGTAATGGGTGATAGGTAATGGGTGATAGGTGATAGGTAATGGGTGATAGGTGATAGGTAATGGGTGATAGGTAATGGGTGATAGGTAATAGGTGATAGGTGATAGGTGATAAGTGATAGGGAATTAAGAAAAATTTGTCTTCCTTCTTCCTTCTTCCTTCTTCCTTCTTCCTTCTTCCTTCTTCCTTCTTCCTTCTTCCTTCTTCCTTCTTCCTTTATTACCGATTACCTATGACCTTTTTTGTATCTTGTTCAAGAGATTTGATGAGTTGGCTAACTTCCTGAGGGGTTTTGATGGGAGTAGCCGGAGGAATCACACTAGGCCAGACAGTTTTTAGCCCGGTAAAACTCGCGGCAATCGCTTTATTTGTCTCCGGTTTTTCCTTACCTAATGTATCAGAGATACCTTGATAAAGAGTATCGGCATAAGTGACAAAACCCCTAGAGTCTTGATATTCGATCGCGGCTGCAATTTTGCCTCCGGCGATGGAGGCTCCATATTCAGAACTCGCGGTATCTAATAATCCATTAATTACTTGTATCACAAATTGAGGATTTTTGCGCTGAGTTTCTGGGATAGACTGTATCGCGGTATCAATGGACTGCATCGCGTTCTGAAATAGAGTTTTAACTTGGTTAGGATCTTTTGCGCCTGCTTTCACCAAATCTTGTAAATTAACCAAAGTTGTCTTAAATTCTTTAACATTACGCTCTTTTAACTGATCTTCTACATCAGTATAAATTTCTTCAACTGGGTGGCCAATATGGGGTTCAGCATCTTGAGGTTTACCCTGATCTAAAAGTTCTTGGGCGACAATTAAATGCCCTTTCATTAAGCCTAATTTTGTCATGTAATCAACATCTTTCGCTTCTCCCGTTAAGACAATTTCTTCAATGGTTACGATGTCTTTTATCTGGCTTAATTGCTCTTGAGTAATGACTTTTTTTGTCACTAAGTCATCAATTTTCCCATAGGGGCGACTGGCTTGAATTTTGTTAGAAAGGGCGGGAACACCTAATTTTGCTTCTAATTTGTCTAATTCTGACAGAATGGCAGTATTGATGTTAATTTTCTTGTTGCCACCATGATTTTCATGGGGCATGGTAACAGCACTGCTACTCGTGGGAGCGGGGGTGGTGGATGTTTTAGTGCTGCTTTCGCCACAACTGGTTAACATGATCAATGTCCCCGTCACCGCGAGGAGGGACAAAGTACGAAGGGGCGCGATCGCGGCTTTTTTGTCAATTTTCATATCTGGTGGTGGGGTATATTCCGCCTTATTACTGATTATGGGCAATATCTGTTCAGTTTTGTATTCTCTCTCTAGTGAGAATATTTGTCAACTATTTCAGAAAAATTTAACAAAGGGAGGGCGATCGCGCTCTAGGAAAAGAGATGAGATCGGGAGAGAGCATTAGAGAAGAAAGAAATCAGTAAAGATCATGAAGATTTACTAACCACATCAAAAGCCCCCATACATCCGGCTTCCGCGATCGCGTCTTGATGAGGATGAAACATATATTTCCCTGGATACTTATAGGAAAACTCTAAAATATGACGCTCGGCGACACCCATAGTAATCACATCAGTTTCTTCGACGGGAGTTAAACTCATGCCCGTGCGATAGACTTTAAAGAAATTACCATGAATATGAAAAGTCGCGGGTGAATCATATTCAATCATATTCAAAACATAAAGACGAATCAACTGATTTTGATAAATCCGAATCGGGTTCATCATATAATAATTGGGGAAACCATTGAAAGCATAAAGTTCATTTTTATTATCATCATTGGTATCATAACCCCCCATAACTAAAACCATTTCATCGGCGGGGGGACGTGGTTTGGGGGGATCAATAATAAACATTCCATATAAACCTTTACTAATATGACGAGTGACAGGGGCAATATGACAATGATAAAGATGAACCCCATAGGTTTCGGCATCAAATTCATAAACAAACGCGGAATTATGACGCACGGGTTTTATCCCATCCATTTCTGGGCGATGAATCCCATGAAAATGTAATGAATGGGCATGGCCTCCTTTATTCGTAAATATAATCCGCACGCGATCGCCTTGTGTTGCGCGTAAAGTCGGTCCGGGTACTCGTTGATTAACATTCCAACTATTAAAAGTAACTGCTTTATTAAGTTGTAAGACAGACGTACCTGCTTCTAAGTAAAATTCGCGTACAATACGACCATTTTCTCGCTTAATTGTACCATAATCAAATTCCCGTAAAATCTGCATGGGATTAAATGCAGCATTCATTGTCATGGGAGCTGATTCTCTTAAAGGAGGAATGGGAACCGATCGCGTTTGGCTTTGTGTCATTTGGGAATAGGCGATCGCAGCACCCGATACTCCTAAACCCGTTAATCCCCATTGCAACAACTGACGACGAGTAACGCGATCGAATTTTCCCAAAGGAGGGTAAAGTGACATAGATTCGTGAAATTATTGCGAAATTTTACTAAAAAGGTGAACCACATAGAACTATAAGACTTTTCTCCCTTATTGTCAATAATTCTCATTAAATTCCGTGGAAAGAGAAGAAGGAAGAAGGAAGAAGGAAGAAGGAAGAAGGAAGAGGGAAGAGGGAAGAGGGAAGAAGGAAGAGGGAAGAGGGAAGAGGGAAGAGGGAAGAAGGAAGAAGGAAGAGGGAAGAGGGAAGAAGGAAGAAGGAAGAGGGAAGAAGGAAGAAGGAAGAGGGAAGAAGCAATTAACCACAAAGGCACAGAGACACAAAGGAAGAAGAAAACTTCCCCATCCTCCCGCTCCTCCTCATCCTCCCGCTCCTCCTCATCCT
>JBEDKD010000324.1:0-15591 GCA_041172365.1 Cyanobacteriota bacterium
GGACTGGGGACTGGAGACTTGGGATTGGGGACTGGGGCCTCTACAGAAACCCGGAATCCTGAATCAGGGCGGGCACGGGGGCACCGCCCCTACAGAAACAGGTTTCTTTGTACTTCACGGATCTGAAAAGTGCTGTATCTGTGACATCCGTTAAAAATCCGTTGCTAACCTTCTTCCTTCTTCCTTCTTCCTTCTTCCTTTGTGCCTTTGTGCCTTTGTGGTTTATTACTTATTCCCTCTTCGGACTTCCTTCTTCGCTCTAAACTAGGGACTGAAGAGTTAAGGAAAGGGAACAAAGTATGGATTATCGTGAAGCTGGAGTCGATGTAGAAGCGGGAAGAGCTTTTGTTCAACGTATCCGCAATATGGTTAATAGTACCCATCGCCCAGAGGTTTTAGGGGGACTTGGGGGGTTTAGTGGTTTTTTCCGAGTACCGGGTGGTTTACAAGAGCCGGTTTTAGTGTCGGGGACTGATGGGGTTGGTACTAAATTAAAATTGGCTCATCAACTTAATCGCCATGACACGGTTGGTATTGATTTGGTCGCGATGTGTGTTAATGATGTGTTAACTTCGGGCGCGGAGCCTTTGTTTTTTTTGGATTATTTGGCTACGGGTAAGTTAAATTCTGAACAGTTGGCTGATGTGGTTTCGGGGATTACGGAGGGTTGTAAACTTTCTGGTTGTGCTTTGTTAGGGGGGGAAACTGCGGAAATGCCGGGGTTTTATCAACCGGGTGAGTATGATTTGGCGGGGTTTTGTGTGGGTATTGTCGATCGCGCTCGATTGTTAGATGGCTCTCAAGTGCAAGGGGGGGATATCGCGATCGCGTTGGCTAGTACGGGGGTACATAGTAATGGTTTTAGTTTAGTGAGAAAAATTATTACTGATCACGGTTTTCAATGGAGCGATCGCCCTGAAGAATTAGGGGGGAAAAGTTTAGGGGAAGTATTATTAACGCCGACGCAAATTTATGTTAAACCGATTTTAGAGGGAATGGCACAAGGTTTAGATTTTCATGGTATGGCACATATTACGGGGGGTGGTTTACCGGAAAATTTACCTCGGTGTTTAGGGGCGAATCAATCAATTAAAGTTAATTACAATAGTTGGGAAATTTTACCTGTTTTTCAGTGGCTTTCTCAGGTAGGTCAAGTTTCTCTAGCTGAAATGTTTAATACTTTTAATATGGGTATTGGTTTTGTGGTTTTAGTCTCCCCCCCACAGGTGCAATTAACTCTTAATTGGTTTAAGGCTCAGGGGCTCGCGGCTTTTGAAATTGGTGAGGTGATTTCCGGTGAGGGTGAATTAGTGATGGAACTTCCTTGATTTTGAGATAACCTCAAGGATGCGCGATCGTCCTTGGTTATATTATATCACAATATGATCAAGCGCGATCGTTCCTTGAGGTGACTCTCATGGTCAAAAAAAATAAATTCTGTTAATATCACTATAGCAGTATCCTTCTATTGGGAAAAATTCGACCACAGAAACCGCGTTTATTTTAACTGTCAGAAACAACTCAAATAACTAGAATATGAAAAAAAATCATTATCTAAAAGTACCTTCTTTTTATTATATATTTGGTTTAGTTGTGGGTTTAACTCTGTTTATCTGGATTCTCAGAGGTTTTGGGGTTCTTACCTTTCTTCCCAGTAGTCTGATCTGGATACTTTTATTTCTCTCTATTGCCACGGGGATTCTTACCAGTTTAAAAAGACGATAATGGTAATTTAATGTCACAATGATAGCAATTTTAGTATTGCTATTATAATAACATATAATCCGTTTTTTTAACCGCAGATAAACGCAGATGAACACAGATTTTAATTTTTGATGAGCAATAAAAAAACTTACAGAATCCCCCCTGTGCCAGCAGAAGGGGTTAGGGGGTGAAGGTGCTAGGAATAAATTGGATTTATAGCCCCTTCTTTGTAAGTCTTGATTAAAGGGTTTAAAAAATATTAATCCTGAGATTAAATCTGTTTTTTACCAAAAATCAAGTTGAAGAGATCGCGGAAATCTACCCCAATATTTCTGCTAATTTCAGAGCATTTAGTTGGGCTTGTGCTTTATGTAATGATTCTTTCCATTCCCTTTCGGGATTACTATCGGCAACTATGCCCGCACCCACTTGTCCCCAGACAATTCCCCCTGGTTTTCCTTCTTTTTTGGGTGCATATAAAAGGGTGCGAATTAAAATATTTAAGTCGAGGTTGCCCCGCCAGTCTAAATAACCACAGGAGCCATAAAATAAATTACGTTTTACGGGTTCTAATTCTTCTATGATTTCCAGACAACGCACTTTGGGACATCCTGTAATTGTTCCCCCAGGAAATACTCCTCTAATTAAGTCGATCGCGTCACAATCTTGTCTTAATGTGCCAATGACATTACTAACCAGGTGCATCACATGACTATAACGTTCAATGGTGAGAAATTCATTAACTTTTACGGAACCCCATTCACAGACTCTTCCGATATCATTACGCTCTAAGTCCACTAACATAATATGTTCGGCTCTTTCTTTTATATTTTCTATTAATTCAATTCCTAATTCTTCATCTTGAGGAGTCGTTAAACCACGCGATCGAGTTCCCGCGATCGGTCGAGTTTCGACTTGTTTTCCTGATAATTTAACCAGTCTTTCGGGGGAACAACTAACGATCGCGCCCCAAGGCGTTTGCCAATAACTAGCAAAAGGGGAAGGATTAATCTGTTGTAAAGCGCGATAAATTGACCAACTATCACAATCGGTATGGGCTTGAAAACGTAAGGATAAATTAGCCTGAAAAATATCACCTTCGTAGATATATTTTTGAGCTTTTCGCACGATTTCCTCATACTCATTTTGAGACAATTGGAAAAGGGGAGAGACGGGATTAACTTTATGATTTTCGGGTAAATCTTTCGGTGTTATCTCTTGGGCAATTTGCTCTAATTGATGCTCCATAACATCAAGTTGAGAAGGTTGACTCGCAGCTAACCAGAGAATTTGCTCTTGATGATCTAAAACGGCAAAAGAGTCGGGCTCATACCAACAACTAACCGGGAAAGGAAGGGGATCGGGATTAAGTTGGGGAAGTTTCTCAATTTCCCAGGCTAAATCATAACCAAGCCATCCTAACCAACCCCCAGTAAAAGGAATTTCTGGGGGTAAATTTAATTGGGAATTGTGATTTTGAGAGTGGCAAATCTCGCGTAAAAAAGGGAGAATTTCACCGACGGGAGGAGTCCATAACTGGGATTTTCCGTCAATTATACGGGGAGATCCGGCACAAATAGAATATCGTGTTAAGTCGGTAGAAGATGTCACGGGACTTTCGAGGAGTACCGCGATATTGTCGGTGTTTTTACCGAGAAATAGACGGGAAAAAATCTCCGAGCCACTACGTTGATTGAGGGGAAGTTTGCGCCAATGCCAAGGTTTTATTCGTTTCATATATTGATATTCCAGAGGGAAGAAGGAAGAAGGAAGAAGGAAGAAGGAATAAGCCCCTTCGATTCCCTTCAACTCCCTAGGCTACACTGATACTGTCTCTTCGACTAGGCTCAGGGAAAACTCAGGGAAAAAAGAAGATGATGCCATAAAATCAAGGGTTTATGGAATTAAGAATGTCCTAAGTTACAAAGGGTAGCACTCGGGTGCATCTCATTTTTGCAAATGTCTGTAGGGGCAAAGCATTCCGGCAGTAAATATCAAATTACAACTAATAACCTATATACCGGAATGCTTTGCCCTTCGCCCTCTTCAAAACTGAGATGCACCCTATTTAACACCTTGATGATGTTGGGTTTTGTGCCTCAACCCAACCTACGAATCTGAGATGCACCCTATTGGGTAATAGCCTCAACCCAATTTTTGTCGGTGGGGTTGAGGGATATTTAACCCCTTGATGATGTTGGGTTTTGTGCCTCAACCCAACCTAGGAATCTAACTTTCCAAATATCTTGGTTTAACTCTTTTTCGACGCGTATCCAACCCCTAACGGAGTTAATAAGAAATAGAGTTTGGGTATCCCGTAAATGCTCTAAGGTAATTATTTCTTCTCGGATTTTTCCCTCCTTCAAAAGTTGAGCACGAAATGTTCCTGGTAATAACCCACACTTGACAGGAGGTGTGATCATGCCTGTGGGAGTATCCATCACGATATTGGTGATGGTTGATTCGGTGATAAGTCCCTTTTCATTCCAGAGGAAGACATCCTGACATTGGGGTTGTGACTCCAGAGCCATTGTATAAGGTAATCGGTAAGTTGTCTTATGGTAAAGAAATGGGATTTGAGAATCGATCGGTTTGCGGGCAATTCCTACGGATGCACCAATTTTTAAGATACCATCATCTAGTCTCTGAGTTTGTAATGTTATGTTTCCATCACAAGAGATGGTTAATCGGACTTTTTGTTTGATGGCTCCGAAGGTAAGGGTTAATTTTTGTAAGGCGGTGGTGACTTCTGTTAATGATAGGGTGAAGTTAAAATAATGGGACGATCGCTCTAATCTTTGCAGATGTTGATCTAGTAAAAAGTAGCCGTTTTGGGGTTCCCATAAAAGGGATTCTAGTAATTGAAATTGGGGCGGTTGTTGAGTCATATTTGGATTCGATAAAGTAGGGGCGAAGCATTTGGAGATAAAATCTTGGTACTTATCAAGAGATTATCGCCCAAATCCTTCGCCCCTACCAGGAAAAAATTATCTGGGGGCAAGCACAGGGGGACATTCGTGTCAACTTAAGCTCAAAATCCGCCCGGAGACTTAAGTCCCTATCTAATAGCTAAAGTCCTCTGAAGAGGACTGAAAAACGAAGTCATTATTCCCAAATTGAAACTAGCTAAAACAGGCAACAAGATGTCTAATTCTGTTTATCATAATGATGATGATTTTAATGACTTTTGCGATTAGTCCTCTTCAGAGGACTTCAGCTTTTAGGCAGGGGTTTTAACCCCTGACGGACTAAGGATTTCACCTTAAGTTGACACCAATGACAGGGGGATTGCCCCTACATATCGTCGATATCTCCCTGACACACCCATGCACCCCAATAATAGGGGTGTTTTAAGGGTTGATAATCAGGCTGATTCTTAATCTCTTCATCGGACAAATTTCGTGTATCAACTAACTCTTTGATCACATTATTACCTAAATCAGACTTTTGTAATTCTTTAATTGTCACAGTACGGAGGTAATTTTGAGCGGCAATTAACGCGTCCCCTCGACCAACATTAGGCCGCTTTAAATTATCTAAAAATCGCTCCATTAATAGCATACTCGCTTTGGTGGGAACGGACCACAAACTGATAATTAATGTCTTTGAACCTGCCGCGGGAAATGCACGCCGTAACCCAAAGACTCCCTCTCCTGCTTTTGTGTCCCCCAGGGCGGTTTGACAAGCTACTAAAATTGTTAATTCGTTACCCCATAAATCGAGATTTGCTACTTCTTGGGCAAATAAAATTCCTTTCCCTGCTTTGGGGTGCGGTTCCCCCCCCGATAGCCAATTGTTGGCACCGGAAAACGCGAGTAAGGAACGCATCATGGGGTCTTTTATTTCAGGGGATGATATGCGGTTAATGTTAGAATTATCAGGTGTTTTTGATTCGACAAAGTGGCCGTGGGTGGCAATTAATAAAATGCGAGGACATTTACCCTTCGTGAGTTTTAATTCTACGGCTTCGTCTTGAAAATAGGGATCTACTCCTAGAGATTTCGCGGCTATTTCTCCTAAAAATTGCGTGTCTTGTAAGGGTGCAAAGGATGTTCCGGCTAGGGTAGAAATAACTTGGTTAGCTGTCATTGAGTTGAGAATTTGTGGGCTGGAAGTTTGCACCGTGAGGGGTTTACTTTCTGGAGGGTTAATCGTGGTTGTTTGGGGTTTTCCTAAGTCAAAATTGGGGTGGGCAATGATTAACGCGGGAGAGGCTGGGGGTTTACTGGGAATTTTGCGGCGCAGGATGTCACGACCGACACTAAAATAACTAATGGTATAACGATCTCTTATTAGCTGATTGTCTGTTTCATCTAGGGGTAAATTTTCCCAGGCTATTAAGTTGAGGCTGTCATCGGGGGCAATATATAAATGTTTGAGGTTTTCCTGGTTCTGAAAAAATCGACTTTGTAGCAAGGGATCATAAATCTTTTGCCGCAGGTTGATGCCTTCGACTATGTAAGATTTAGGTTGATTTTTGGGAGTTTTTTTGGGTAGGAGTCCTAAGTCTCCTAGTGGATTAATTGAGGTGATGGTTTCTCGATAGATACGAATTAAATTATCAATGTGTTCGGCATCTCCTAATTTAATCATTTCTACCGCGTCTGGCTGTTGGGAAGGTAAGATAAAGGCAATATATTGCGCGGGTTGCCATTTATTTGTCGGAAAATCAAAGACATTAAAGCGGACAAATTCCACTAAGGCGGAACCACTTGGCAATTCTAAGGCAACAGCATTTCTATCGGTTATTTGTTCTTGCAGTTGCATTTCTGGAACTTGTTTAGCCAGTTCTTTTTCTAACCGTTCGCATTCAGTTTTTAAGTCCGATAGCTGTTTTTGATGGGTGGTTTTGCGGCTCTGTAATTCTTCCTCAGTTTCTTCTGGTTTGGGTAGGGGAGGATTGAAAGTGAGATGGATAATTTGTTCTTTTAAGGAACGGAATCGATCGAATTTTTCTTTAAGATGGGAATAGCGATCGCGATACATGGCAGAATTGAAAGCAGCCAGGGCAGACCCGGTTAAACATTTGCGTTGCAAGACGACTTCTAAGGCAGTTTGGACGGCTACGGGTGAGTCAGAGAGGTGGTTGCAGACGAGGGAGAGAAACCCATGATAATTGTGTTCGATGGTTTCCATGTGATTGATGCGATCACGTTCGGAACTGTAGGCAAAAGTCCGGCGAATCAGGTTATTTTCCACTTGAATCGCTTGCTGCATTAAGTTGAATGCTTCTGTGAGGCGACCTTGGGAGTAATAGAGTGCGGCCAAGCTGTTCAGGCTAGAGGCGACATCGGGGTGATCGTCGTTAAATAGGCGTTCTCTCATCGCTAAAGCGCGATCGTACAAGGGTTCGGCTTCTGTGAGGTGGCCTTGGGAGTAGTAGAGTAATGCCCAGTTATTCAGGTTAGTGGCGACATCAGGGTGATCGCCTTTAAACAGCCCTTGATACATCGCCAAAGCCCTCTCGTACAAAGGTTCTGCTTCTGGGAGGCGGTCTTGGGATTTGTACAGTGCGGCCAAGTTGTTGAGGCTATTGGCGACAGCGGGGTGATCGCCGTTAAACAGGCGTTTTCTCATCGCCAAAGCGCACTTGTACAAGTGTTCAGCTTTCGAGAAGAGGCCTTGGGAGTGGTAGAGTCCTGCCAAGTTGTTCAGGCTAGAGGCAATATCGGGGTGATCGCCGTTAAACAGGCGTTTTCTCATCGCCAAAACCCGCTTGTACAAGGGTTCAGCTTTCGAGAAGAGGCCTTGGGAGTAGTAGAGTAATGCCAAGTTGTTCAGGCTGGAGGCGATATAGGGGTGATCGGGCTTAAACAGGCTTTCTGTCATCGCTAAGGCGCGATCATACAAGGGTTCAGCTTCGGAAAGGCGACCTTGCGAATAGTAGAGTGCTGCCAAATTATTCAAGCTAGTGGCGACATCGCAGTGATCGCCGTTAAACAGACGTTCTGTCATCGCTTTAGCACGCTCGTACAAGGGTTCAGCTTCTGTGAGGCGACCTTGGGATCTGTAGAGTGCAGCCAAGTTGTTCAGGCTTTGTGTGACATGGGGGTGATCGCCGTTAAATAGGCGTTCTCTCATCGCCAAAACCCGCTTGTACAAGGGTTCGGCTTTCGAGAAGAGGCCTTGGGAGTAGTAGAGTGCAGCCAAGTTGTTGAGGCTTTGTGCGACATTAGGGTGATCGCGTTTGTAAAGCGAGTTTGCCAATTCTAAAGCTTGTTCAGCAAGAGTTACTGCCTCAGAAAACTTACCCTCGTGATAAAGTTCTAATGCCTTTTTGTTTAGCTGTTGATATTGTGCGAAAAGTTCTTCCAACTGTACCGCTAAACTTTTTAATCGTTCGGCATTCTCTTCACTCGCTTCTGCTATTTTATCAGCAACAAACTTCATCATTGATACTAACTCTTGATCTATTAAATGTGAGTACGTCAATAATATTTTATTTTCCTCTCTGATCGGGCAATTTAGCAGTTTTTGAATCAAACTTAAATACTCTTCAAACCGTTGTTCATCCATTACTATCACTCCCTAACTCTGAGATAAAAATTTCAACCCACGATACCAAAAAAATCCCAATCATACCGTCACTAGATATTCTGTATAAAATACCTGCGACGCTGAAACACCCTCCAAATAATCTAATAATCCTTGCAAATGAACCCCCTCCAACTCCAAAGCTTCCTCCTTACTTTTCCCTAACCACTCCAGCGGCGGTAACTCCTGAGAAATAACAGCTAAAAGTTGCTCATTCCCCTCCTCCCATGCCGTAAAAGTAGCCGAGGGGGGATATTGCGGCAAAGTCCTCTCGCCAAGCTGACAGCGAGGCTCTGGGGCAAATGGGGAAGGACATACGCAAAACACAGCCCCAGACGGTGCCCTTTCTAATAATATTAAATAACCTTCTTTGTCCAAATTTGCTTTAAACAAAATGTTACTATTGAGGGGAACAGTATCGCGATAAGGATTAGTTTTTTTAGGGAGCAGTCCCATTGTGCCAACAGGTTCAACCGCGAATACCACTCCCATTTTATTCGTGCGAGTCCCTTTTGCTTTTATTTGCTCCCAGAGGTGTTCTTGTAACCATTGTGAATAAAATCTGTCAATGAGCCACTTCTGAGCTATCTCACGTTTATGATTCTTAAGGCTATGAGAAGGACAGCCTTCAGCTTCAAGCTTCTTAAATATCTTGCTCAAGTCGTCACGCTGAATACCAAAAGCATCCTTAGATTTCTTTATTGTCAAATCCTTTTCCAAAACCTCAGCTAGTGGCTGATTTTCTAAATCCTTATTCGTTGTAAGGAATCGCTGAACGAATACAAGCTGACATCTGTCCTTAAATCCAAATTTTTTCGCCATTGAATCTAGGAACTCTTTCTCATATTTTTCATAGCTTAACAGATTCATAAACTCCACCTCTCAGGTACCTTTCCACAAAGATTATAACCTGGTTATTTTCAATCTGGCAAGTGTGTTTCGACCTAGTTCGACCTAGTTCGACCTGGTTCGACCTGATTCGACAAAACTCAATCTGAACCAACATTTTTCTATTTTCAATCTGAGTTAAATAGATTACTTTGACTTACATACCTCTTTTTCAACGAAGGATAAAACCATGAAAGAACGCCTCAACTTTTATCTCTGGGTGACTCGCCTTGCCGAACTCCTCGCAAATGAGAAAAAATGCCGCTATGCTGTCTCACTCGTGGCGCAATACCACGTGAAAAGACGACCTAGCACTTATGATCCCTCCGAACACGACAATATGGTAATTCAACGTGCTTTTCAACTTCAATGTGAGGGGTGGACTGTCAATGTTGAAAATCAAAACTCTTTCAAATATAAAGGTAAATATTTCCCGATCACTGTGGCAGGAAGACCGGATTTAGTGGCTATTAAAGGCACGCGAGTCATCGTTGAAGACTGCAAAACCGGAACGCGTAAAGACTCCCATCGGATGCAAATGTTACTTTATATGATGCTGCTTCCCGCGTCTCCAGAAACTAAAGAACGTTGTCAAGGTAAAATCCCACAGGGGCGGCTTATTTACCGAGATGGTGTAGTAGAAATTTCTCCTGGGGATGTCGATAAAAATTTTAAAAGTCGCCTTTGGGAAATCTTAGCTATTATTTGTAATTCCACCCTCCCGAAACCAACTGCTAGTGAAGGAGAGTGTCGTTACTGCACAATTCCGAGTATATTCTGCCCTGCCCGGGCTGATGCGGATTTTGCTGCTTAATTCCGCGTCTCTTTTGGCGATCAGAAACCGGGTTTCTAGCCAGAGACTTCTCGCTCCGTCGAGGTTTGCTGAAGAAACCCGGTTTCTCGCATCAGCCGCGATCGCGCTTTTCCATCGGCCATTAGAAACCGGGTTTCTGGGATAGACTTCTCGCTCCGTCGAGGTTTGCTGAAGAAACCCGGTTTCTCACCTCAGCCGCGATCGCGAAAGTAACGATCACAAAAAAACCATCTGTCTGATCGGACAAACAGATGGTAAACTCGCAAAATCAACAGGGATTTTGCCATTAACTCACTTGGGACGCGAGAACAATTAACCCCACCACTAACAACAATCCCACTCCTGCTAAAATCAAATAATTACGTTTTTGATCTGTACTCGCGGGTTCTGCCGAGTACATTTTGGGCTCGATCGCGAAATTATTTAACCGTCCATCATCATCGGTATAGGGCATAAAGTTATATCCTAATTTTTTTTTCTGTGCCCACTTTATCAGAAATAGGGATAATTTGGAGATTTGGGACTAGGGATTGGAGACTAGGGATTGGAGACTAGGGATTGGGGACTAGGGATTTGGGACTAGGGATTGGGGACTAGAGATTGGGGACTAGAGATTGGGGACTAGGGATTTGCGACAAACTATGGGCTGTTGAGTCATTCATAGCTATCACCTATCACCTATCACCTATCACCCATCACCCATTACCCATCACCCATCACCCATTACCGATTAACTAATGGTCCCGGTGAGGGGTGAAGAAGCCACAGCATAGTCTTTGACGGGAATACGTCCCGCGAGATAGGCTAAACGCCCCGCCTCCGTTGCTTGTCCCATTGCTTTTGCCATACCCACGGGATATTGCGCCAGCGCGATCGCGGAATTGATTAATAAAGCATCGGCGCCCATTTCCATTGCTTGAGTAGCTTCACTGGGAGCACCAATACCAGCATCAACCACCACAGGAATCTTGCTATTATCAATAATGATCTGAATATTAGCCGCATTTTTAATACCTTGTCCCGATCCAATAGGAGAGCCTAAAGGCATCACCGTCGCACAACCAATTTCTTCTAAACGTTTCGCCAATAAAGGATCAGCATTGATATAAGGTAATACAGCAAAACCTTCCTTCACTAATTGTTCCGCGGCTTGTAAAGTCCCAATAGGATCAGGAAGTAAATATTTAGTATCAGGAATAACTTCTAACTTGACAAAATTATTATCTTCTTGACCTAATAATTTTGCCATTTCTCGCCCTAAACGTGCCACTCGCACCGCGTCTTCGGCGGTTTGACATCCCGCGGTATTAGGTAACATCCATATTTTACTCCAATCAATCGCTTCTGCTAATCCTTCATGGCCCGGAGCCTGGGTTTGGACTCGTCGCACCGCGACAGTGACGATTTCACATCCACTGGAGAGGATACATTGTTGCATTTCCGTGATGTTACGATATTTACCCGTTCCTGTCATTAAGCGCGATCGAAAAGTTTTTCCGGCAATGATCAGAGGTTCATCAACGGGGAGCATAATACTAGATTTTTCTAAGGTTGACATGGTATAGTTTGGTGAGATTTGCGATTAGGGATGCCCTGATTTAGGATTTATTTTACCTCAAAGTGGTCTTCAGTGAAACAAAGTTAAGAATCTTGGTCGGATAAAATTTGAGATTTATTTTATTTTCCCTGTTTATTACGACAATATTATCATAAAATCAACCAGGGAAAACTTTTATTTACCAAAACAGAAATTTGGATCACATTTCGACTAAAAATGAAGTCTAATTTATTCTCATTTAAGAGTTAAGAAAAACGAGAAAAATCTCTATCTAACAAGTATAATTGCGAGAACAGTTGAGCCGTGTTTTTACCACTAAGGCACTAAGGACATAAAATAGAGAGTCTCTCAACATCAGAGAAATTTACCCCTTTGTGTCTTTGTGTCTTTGTGGTTTATTTTATTTCCCGAAATCATACTCTGAGGTGAGCCCTGGGTGGTTTTACCACTAAGGCACTAAGGCACTAAGGCACTAAGGAAATAAAATAGAGAGTCTCTCAACATCAGAGAAATTTACCCCTTTGTGTCTTTGCGTCTTTGTGTCTTTGTGGTTTATTTTCCTAGAACATTAAGATCGAGTTTCGACTCAAAATTAGGTCTAATTTATTCCCAGTTTCCTGTTCCCTATTGCCTGTTCCCCAAAACGAGAAAACTCTGTACCTCACAAGTATGATTGCTATATCCCTAGTCTTCATCTGTGTACCCTTCGGGAAGGCTTCGCCTACATCTGCGGTTAACAAAAACACATCTCTAACAAAGATAAAAAAACTAAAACGCGATCGTGTGTTCTAAAAGTCCAAATTTATGTCACGATAAAACTGATTCCCTTAAGCAAGTCTTGTTTCACGTTCCCATTATGTCAATCACCACCACTGCATCAGTAGTCCCCTTTCTCGGTTCAGAAATTGTCCCAGACTACAAAACCGCGAAAGTAGTAATTTTACCAATACCCTTCGAGAAAACCACAACTTACCGTCGAGGATGTGCCCAAGGGCCAGAGGCATTTTTACAAGCCTCCCATCAACTAGAATGTTATGACGAAGAACTCGATTCAGAAACCTGTTACAACGTGGGTATTTATACGGCAGAACCGATCGCGGATACTCGTGCAGATAAAAATGTCACATCATTAGAAATGCTAGAAGTGACACAAAAAACCGTAGAAAAACTCATCGCGGAAAACAAATTTGTGATCGCGGTAGGAGGAGAACATAGTATTACATCAGGAATTGTCGAAGCCTATCGCCACGCGTACCCCCATGAATCATTTACAGTTATTCAAATAGATGCTCATGGAGATTTACGCCATGAGTATGAAGGTTCTATATATAATCATGCTTGCGTAATGCGTCGTATTGTTGATATGGGTTTGCCTACAATCCAAATCGGAATTCGAGCCATTTGTAAAGAAGAAGCCGACTTGATTAAAGAAAAACAACTGACGGTTTTTCGAGCAAGGGAAATCGCGACACAACCAGACTGGAAAGAAAACGCGATTAAGTCGATTCAAACCCAGAAAGTTTTTATTACCATAGATTTAGATGGAATCGATCCGACATTAATTCCAGGGGTAGGAACACCGGAACCCGGTGGCCTTAACTGGTATTCACTAACAAGCTTTTTGCGAGAAGTCTTTGAAAAGCATGATGTTATCGGATGTGACATTATGGAATTAGCCCCCATAGTCGATTCGGTGGTGTCGGAATTTACTGCCGCGAAGTTAGCCTATAAGCTAATCGGATATCAAGCCTTAGCAAAAGGTTGGTAAAATAGTAGGAAATCGGTCCATTATAGTTGTTGCAGATAAAAAAATGATTGGAGATATAGAAACGACAGGAACTTCTATAGGTGCTTACGCACCGGATTTTGAATTACCCGGAACTGACGATCGCGTTCACCATTTAGCTCGCTATCTTGAACAATATAAGGCAGTAGCAGTGATTTTTATGTGTAATCACTGTCCATCAGTGCGTTTATATCTGGATCGGCTCAAGCAAATTCAAGCCGATTTTCAGGCTCAGGGAGTAACTCTCATCGGGATTAATCCCAATGACGCGAACTTTTATCCCGATGATAGTTTTGAGAATATGAAGGTTTTCGCCAGTGAGAATCAACTTAATTTTCCCTATATTCGGGATGTCACCCAGGATGTCGCGCAAAGTTTTGGCGCGAAGAACACTCCAGAGGTATTTTTACTCGATCATGAGGGGAAATTACGTTATCGGGGTTTAGTAGATGATAATGCCAATGATCCTAACGCGGTCACGGCACCTTATTTACGCAATGCCCTTTCTCAAGTCCTTCAAGGTGAATCGGTTGAACCTTCTACCACTGACTCCATCGGTTGTTCCGTCAAATGGCGCAAATAAGGAGGAAGGAAGAAGGAAGAAGGAAGAAGGAAGAGGGAAGAAGGAAGAAGGAAGAAGGAAGAAGGGGGAAGGAAGAAGGAAGAGGGAAGAAGGAAGAGGGAAGAAGTGAGGAGGAAGGAGGAAGGAAGAAGGAAGAAGCGAGCAAGGAAGAATTTCCCCATTCCCCAATCCCTAATCCCTAATCCCCAATCCCCATTCCCAATTACCAATCCCCAATTACCAATCCCTAATCCCCAATCCCCAATCCCCATTACCGTTCAAAAGGGACGATCTACTGATATGGTAGGTTGGAAGCAATTGCAACTCAACAAAATAGTGACGGCATGACGATAGTTTATCGACGGGTTTTACTGAAATTAAGCGGTGAAGCCCTTATGGGGGATCTTGGCTATGGCATTGATCCTGCGGTAGTTCAAAGTATTGCCCAGGAAGTGGCAGAAGTCGTTTCCCACGGCATCCAACTCGCGATCGTTGTGGGAGGCGGTAATATTTTTAGAGGTGTCAAAGCCGCCGCGGGGGGAATGGATCGGGCTACGGCGGACTATGTGGGTATGATTGCTACGGTAATGAATGCCATTACTTTACAGGATGCCCTCGAACGAGCAGGTGTCCCTACTCGCGTCCAAACCGCGATCGCGATGCAAGAAGTAGCCGAATCCTATATTAGACGTCGTGCCATTCGCCACTTGGAAAAAAACCGAGTGGTTATTTTTGGCGCGGGTTCTGGTAATCCCTTTTTTACCACGGATACCACCGCGGCTCTACGGGCTGCGGAAATTGATGCCGAGGTGATTTTTAAGGCCACTAAGGTTGATGGAGTTTATGACTCCGATCCTCATCTCAATCCCAACGCGAAACGCTATGAAACCCTTACCTATAGTCATGTCTTAGCTCAAGACTTACGGGTAATGGATAGTACCGCGATCGCGCTGTGTAAAGAAAATAACATTCCCATTATGGTATTTGACCTAACGGTGCATGGAAATATCCGTCGCGCCGTCATGGGAGAATCAGTTGGAACCCTTGTCGGAGGTTTATGTGAAGTTAGTTGAAGTCGAAGATCACATGAAAAAGGCAGTAGAAGCCACCCAACGCTCTTTTAATACAATTAGAACCGGACGGGCAAATTCTTCTCTGTTAGATAGAGTCATGGTGGAGTATTATGGTGCAGCCACCCCCATTAAGTCCCTCGCGACTATCTCAACACCAGATGCAAGTACCATTACGATTCAACCTTTTGATCGTAATACGATGAATATCATTGAAAAGGCTATTTCTTTATCGGATATTGGCTTAACTCCTAGTAATGATGGTGTTGTTATCCGTTTAAATATTCCGCCTTTAACCTCTGATCGTCGTAAAGAATTTGTCAAAATGGCGGCTAAGTTTGCGGAAGAGGGAAAAGTCGCGATTCGTAATGTGCGTCGTGACGCGGTTGATTCCATCCGTAAACAGGAAAAAAGTAGTGACATCTCCAAAGATGAATCGCGAGATTTACAAGAGAAAGTCCAAAAGCTGACTGACAAATATATTTCTAAACTAGAAGAATTGTTGGCTGCTAAAGAGCAAGACATTACTACTGTTTAGGTAATAGGGAAGAAGGAAGAAGGAAGAAGGAAGAAGGAAGAAGGAAGAAGGAAGAAGGAAGAAGGAAGAAGGAAGAAGGAAGAAGGAAAATCCCCATTCCTCATTCCCCATTCCCCAAATCCCAATCCCCATTCACC
>JBEDKD010000325.1:0-4504 GCA_041172365.1 Cyanobacteriota bacterium
TTCTTCCTTCTTCCTTCTTCCTTCTTCCTTCTTCCTTCTTCCTTCTTCCTTCTTCCTTCTTCCTTCTTCCTTCTTCCTTCTTCCTTAATTAATATGCCTAAATTCAATGTCAAAACCGTAATGTTTTATGGTGCAATGATCGGTTCGGTAATTGTACTATTCAAAGCCGTCACAGCCTATGGTGAAACAAATTTAAAGGCTCCTCCTCCTATTGATGGTGGTTATCGGCTCAAAGGGAATCACTTACCCGAATGTCTCAAAACCGAGACATTAATGTTAATTGTAAACCAATCAGGAATTTACCTAGGGGGTTCCTTATTACCCGTTAATCAAAATGGAGAATTAGAAATCTCTGTGGATGAAAAACCATCCTTAGATGGAAGATGGAAAAAAACGGGCTTAAGTTTATCGGGTAATGTGCCTCATTTAACCCGTTGTAATTCATCTGACAAAGTGAAAATAGAAGGCACAATTAAGGATAATATTTTGACAGGTAAAATTAGTTTAAATTCGGACAATCAAATCTTTGAATTTAGGGCAAAACGTGAGAAACTTGTCAAAGAAACGAAAAACAAGGGACATTAAAATGGGTAATGGGTAATGGGTAATTAATAATTAACAATTGACAGTTGATAATTGATAATTGTTAATTGTCAATTATCAATTATCAATTATCAATTATGAATTGTTAACCCTCTTCCATCTTCCCTCTTCCATCTTCCCTCTTCCCTCTTCCCTCTTCCTTCTTCCCTCTTCCTTCTTCCTTCTTCCTTCTTCCTTCTTCCCTCTTCCATCTTCCCTCTTCCATCTTCCCTCTTCCCTCTTCCTTATTTACCTTTATGCGTCGATTGTGGCAAATTATCAAAACAGTGATGGGTATGATATTTCGGCATCCGATCGCGGGTGCTTGTGTTATTCCTCTTTTACCTGATGGTAGGATTGTCTTAATTCGCCGTCGTGATAATGGGTTATGGGCTCTCCCTGGTGGAATTATTGACTGGGGAGAAGATGTGCCTAGCGCGATCAGACGGGAATTAGCAGAAGAAACTGGGTTAGAATTAGTAAAAATTCGCCGTTTAGTCGGAGTTTATTCTGATGCCGATCGCGATCCGAGGGTTCATTCTATTTGCGTAGTTGTGGAAGCAGAGGTGAAAGGAGAAATGGGGGTAAAAGATACTTTAGAAATTAGTGAAGTAGAAGCCTTTGCGCCTAATGACTTACCCCAAGAAAAATTGAGTCACGATCACGATCGTCACTTAGAAGATTATTTTAAAGGATTGACGACAGTCGCGTAAACTAATAACATTTTGGGAATCCTGAAGAGGTATGAAATGATTAACTTACTCCCGCGTAACTCCCGTGTAAAACTATCCATCGGCAAAATTTATGGCCGTGAAATTGGGCAAGATGGCCCCGTTTTGGTATTTTTACACGGTTCTTGGTATGATAGTCTTCAATGGTTATCTGTGATGAAAGAATTAGCTCCTAATTATCATTGTTTTGCCCCGGATTTATTGGGATGTGGTGATTCTCATTCGATTAATGTTCATTATTCTATAGATTTAGAAGTGGAGTCTCTGGCGGAATATTTAGATACTTTGAAAATTAAACAATTTTATTTTGTCGCTCATTCTTTGGGTGCTTGGGTGGCGACAAGTTATGCTCTGAAATATCGCGATCGTGTCCTGGGTTTGATCTTATTAGCACCGGAAGGTGTCACCCTTGCTCAACAGAAAAATCGTTGGAATTTAGCCAAATTATTAGTCACTAAACCCCCTGTTTATTTGGGGTTATTAAAATTGTTGTTTCCTTTGGCAAAAATCTTTAATAAGCAGCAAGAATGGCAGAAACAGTTGGCATTTCGCAAGACTCTATTAGGTTCAAAAACCGCCCGCAAACTTTTATTTGAACGAAAAAATGTAGAAATTAAAGCGGAATTATTAGACGATCGCGTATCTTCTTTAAATGTTCCTACTTTGATTTTACAACCTAATGATGAAGACGCGATCGCGCATTCTTTAGGTGAAACGTATGCTAAGTTAAATCCCATGATAAAATTAAAATCTGTCATGGGAGGAGAAAATTTACCCCAAGAATCTCCTCAAGTCATTGCTGAGGCGATTCGTGCTTTCGTTCCCCGCCGATTGTTGAAACTTTATAGATAGTAACTTTACCTTAGTTTCTCTTGTCAGTGTTTTTTTCTTTACGCTCCTCAACCCGGTTTCTACCACAAATATGCAGTTGGGTGAAGTATCTGCTAAGTTTATCAAAGGGAAGAGCCAAGAGGGAAACTTCCCTATTACCTATTCCCCAATCCCAAATCCCAATTAAAGAGGAAGGTATGGGAATTTGTATTTGTATTAGTTCCGGGTTTTTCTGAGGCGCGATCGTTTTTTTTTTGAGAAAAACTATTTTTTAATAAACCACAAGGGCATCGGAGAACACAGAGAGAAGAGAATACAGAGAGAAGAGAGAGACGCGTAATAAATCAATGTTAAAGGCTAGGGTTTGTCGGAAATTTAATCAGTGTTTGGTATAAACTTATTTAGTGTCTCTACTAATAAATACACTGTTGTTGAAGGATTATCCCCTTCGGGATTAGGTGGGTTATATTTCTCTAATAACCGTTTCGCGTTTTTAATAGCATCTACTTGTTTATCCTTCAATTCATCATAAATAGTCTCACTATTTTTCTGATATTCATATCCCAATAATTTAGTCAACATTTTCTGATAATCTTGACGAGATATGGCCGTATTATAGTAATAAAAATGCAGCAAATACCATAATTCAAAGGCATCATTACTGTAGGCAATCTTAATATTATTATTCTCTGCCCTCTGAATAGCTGCATTAAAACTTTGTTTATCCGTAGGTTTTTTCCTATCTTTGTCTCGATCAAAGACACACCAAATCTGATCAGTCTCAGGATCATATTCTTCTGTATCTTCTTTCAGCTTAATCGCTTCCTGTACCAAACTCTTGTGAGTTTTTTTCTCCCCTTTGATATCGAGACTAATTACCTTTTTATCAACGGGAAAACTTCTAAAATAGTTGGTTTCAGTTTCCGCCCCTTCGCAGATAATTCAAAACCATATTCTGTTTTTAACGAGTCGATTAAAGTAATCAATATTTTTCCTGTTTGATGTTTTTTTCTTAACCATTTGAAATAGCACCTATCAAGTCTTAAATATTACCAATAAAAGGGATCGCGCCATACTTTCCGATTAAATAATCCTTCTCAAAGGCCGCATTTTTCCCCACTTTATACTCTACTAAAGAATAAAGAGTCGTAGCACCCTGATTATCCTTTTCGGTAAACCATATTTGATCGCGTCTTAATACAGAAATATCAAAAATATTTCTCCTTAGTAAATTAGTATCATGGGTGGTAAATACCAGTTGGGCATTTTTAGGATTTGTCTCTAGGCAATTGAAAAGCTTGATAATAGCAGAAGTAATGAGAGGATGAAATCTCGCATCGAGTTCATCAATTACGAAAATCGCTCCATTCTTTAGCGTTTCTAGTAAAAGTCCAGCTAAAGAAAATAACTTTTGAGTCCCTTCTGATTCATTGTCCTCTATATCAAATACTTCCAGGGCAATTGGTTTCCCTTCCGAGTTATATTTTTGATGAACCGTCTTCACATTGAGTTGATTTACATTAGCGCGCAGTAGTGTTTTTTTTACTTCCTGTGACAAACTCGGTAATAACTCTTCAGTTAATAATGGGGTTCTCTCTATGTGAATATCCTCAATGCCTAAATCTAGTTTTTTCACTAATTGCAGAATATCTTTTCTATGTTGATTACTTTCAAAAGACGAAACTGTATAATTCCGATAAATGAGATCATTCAACCCGGAAATTACATTCAAATTTCTAAACCACATCAAGATGTCTGATGCGGTTTTACCATTAAATTGTGCCACAACGGAAAGAAACAAGGCATTATTTCTCGTCTTGTCTGTAATACCCTTACCCTCCTCAAAACTCTTTGCCAGAACAAAATTATCGAAATTTCGTTCAAATATCTTACTTTCTCTTGTCTTTTTACGAGAAAATAACCACTCAGATATCACCCTTTTTTTATTGACCTCAAATCCATAACGATAAATTTTTTGAGAGGATTTGGAGCCTAATTGAAACACAATTTCAAAGAAACAAGGTTCATTTTCTGTTTCTGTGCTAAGGCGAAAAGGCTCTATGGGAATCAAATCGGAAATTTGAGTTTCTCTTGATGAATTTAAAACAAATTGCTTCATAAAATTAATCGCCGTGACTAAATTGCTCTTTCCACTCGCGTTGGCTCCATAAATCGCGCCACTTTTGAGCAAACTCAGTTGATCGTTAACTTTAAAAGTATTATTTTCATCTAACTGTTGCTCTTCTCCTGTAATCGGGGACGCAACCATACTAAAAGTTACTACATCTTTAAAAGAACGGTAATTACCAACGCTGAATCCTATCAGCATAAGAACCCTCTGATAAAAGTTATATAAAGAG
>JBEDKD010000326.1:0-5768 GCA_041172365.1 Cyanobacteriota bacterium
CCCCGACTCGAAAACCCGCCCCGACGGAAAAAACCGCCCCGACTGGAAAACCCGACTCGACAGAAAAACCCCGCCCCGACATTGACGCGATCGCGGTAAAATAAATCCTCAAATCTTAATGTAAAGACCTATCCAAAACCAGTTATTCTAACATTCTATCCCCAAAAAACACCATAAAGGAGAAAACATTGGTTTCCACAACCTTCACAACCACCAAATCAGAAGAAATATTCGCCGCCGCGCAGAAACTCATGCCAGGAGGAGTAAGCTCCCCAGTACGGGCCTTCAAATCAGTAGGAGGTCAACCCATAGTATTTGATCATGTCAAAGGCGCCTATGTCTGGGATATCGACGGCAACAAATACATCGACTATGTAGGCACATGGGGGCCAGCCATTTGCGGCCATACCCATCCCCATGTCATTAGCGCCCTCCATGAAGCCCTAGAAAAAGGCACAAGCTTTGGAGCCCCCTGCGTCTTAGAAAACGTCCTCGCGGAAATGGTAATTGATGCCGTCCCCAGCATCGAAATGGTACGCTTTGTCAACTCAGGCACAGAAGCCTGTATGGCCGTATTACGCTTAATGAGAGCCTTTACCAAACGGGATAAAGTCATTAAATTTGAAGGCTGTTATCACGGCCACGCGGATATGTTCCTCGTCAAAGCAGGTTCAGGAGTCGCGACATTAGGCCTACCCGACTCCCCCGGAGTCCCCAAGGCTGTCACCGCGAGTACCCTCACCGCACCCTATAACGACTTAGAAGCAGTTAAAGCCTTATTTGCCGAAAACCCAGGAGAAATTGCCGGAGTAATATTAGAACCCGTTGTTGGTAATGCCGGATTTATCCCCCCCGATGCCGGATTTTTAGAAGGCTTGCGCGAAATCACCAAAGACAATCAAGCCTTATTAGTCTTTGATGAAGTAATGACAGGATTCCGAATTGCCTATGGCGGAGCGCAACAAAAATTCGGAGTCACACCCGACTTAACCACACTAGGCAAAGTAATCGGAGGAGGATTACCAGTAGGAGCCTACGGCGGCCGTCGCGACATAATGAGTATGGTAGCCCCAGCCGGTCCCATGTATCAAGCGGGAACATTATCAGGAAATCCCCTCGCGATGACTGCGGGAATTAAGACACTAGAATTATTACAAAAACCGGGTACTTACGAACAACTCGACAAAATCACGAAAAAATTATCCGAAGGCTTGTTAAAAATAGCCAAAGAAACAGGCCACGCGGTTTGTGGAGGACAAATCAGCGCGATGTTTGGTTTATTCTTCACCGGAGGTCCAGTACATAATTACGAAGACGCGAAGAAATCCGATCTCAGCAAATTTAGTCGCTTCCATCGGGGAATGCTAGAGCGAGGAATTTACTTAGCACCTTCTCAATTTGAAGCCGGATTTACCTCCTTAGCCCATACCGATGAGGATATCGATCAGACATTAACCGCAGCACGGGAAGTCATGGCCAGCTTGTAAAATCTCAACCAAAGAAACCGGGTTTCTGGCTCTTATCTATTGTCAGAAATGAGTAAGCTTGAGAAACCCGGTTTCTGAGTCTGCCTTTATCGTTCATTATTCTTATATCCTGCTATCCCAGAGGAGAAACACAGATATTTTTGTATCTTCTCTGTCTGAGTTATAGCAACTGCCAAGGCTATTAGGACAGATTTTGTAGGGGCGGGTTCACCCTCATCTTTGAGGCCCAAAAACAAATTATAAAAACCCGCCCCTACCCAAAGACTTAACTACCCAGGCGGTTGCTATATCTGCGATTTTGTCGATTCTATTCAACGTTCGGCTTAATTAAAATTATGTCTGAATTAAAAGAATTATCATCATCAAAAATCGGGTTAATTTGGTTAATTGTGGCCGCGATTGTCACAATTCTTTTATGGCAATTTTCTTGGGGAAACTATATTTTATATCCTTTTTCGATTTTAGCCACATGGTTTCACGAAATGGGACATGGATTAACGGCAATTTTACTAGGGGGAAACTTCTCTCAACTTTTAATATTTTCCAATGGTTCAGGTATAGCTTACAATTCGATTTCTTTTGGGGGTAAATTAGGAAGTGCATTAGTAGCAATGGGAGGCCCTCTATGTCCGGCCTTCGCGGGTGGAATATTGATTTTATCGAGTCGTCGTTATCAAACTGCCCATTGGTGTTTGATGGCATTGGGTTCTGTGATGCTGCTTTCAGTGTTACTGTGGATCAGAACGGGATTTGGAGTAGTGGCTATCTCTCTGTGGGGGTTATTCGTTTTATTAATCGCGTTTAAAACTCCCAAAGGACTTCAAGCTTGGATGGTACAATTTATGGGTGTACAAGCCATCGTCAGTACCTATCACCAAAAAGAATATCTGTTTGGCGGAAATTCTGTCAATATTAATGGTGAACAATTAATCTCTGATACGGGACAAATCGCAGAATATTTACTTCTACCCCATTGGTTTTGGGCAGTATTAATTATGATTGCATCTTCTGGTATTTTCTGGATTACCCTTAATATTGCTTATGGCTCTGATGATTAAACTTTTCGATTTTTTTTTCGATTGCACCCTATTCTTATATCCTTATCCATCCCATCCCATCCCATCTGCGTTTAGGAGCCTTTAGCCGCGGTTTCAAAACAACATCTCGTTACAAAAATTTACCAAAAATCCCGCTCAAAAGAAGGATAACCCCTTGACAAAGAGGGGGAATTGACGGATAATTTCTATTATAATGGGATGGTTGCGAAAATTTTAAAATTGCGACCATCCCATTATTAAGTAAACTTGTTAATATCATAATCTTATAGTACCAGACTTTCCTTTTTTGTGCAAGCCCGTTCAATGTAAAGTTTTGTATCTTTATGGGATAGAGAATTAGAGGGAAGTTGGGCGTTGCACATTCGTGGAATGTTCCCCTTGTAGGGGCGGTGCAAGAGTGCCCGCCCCCGCGGGGGTTTTGGGGCAACCACGGGGGGATTGCCCCTACCATATCATCCCTTTATTGTGCAATGCCGGAAGTTGAGTGAAGGAGCAATTCATTAAAGAGAGACACAGAAATAATTAAAGTTTTTCCCATTGGCTGCACTTCATCAAAATCACGATCGCCTGTAATTAAAAAATCAGCATGACAAGCTATGGCACAGGCTAGAAATTTAGCATCTTTTTGATCTCTAGGAAAATCTACATTAAGATCGACATAAACTAAAATAGGAATAGTCTCAATTTTTTCTAACCATTCGGCTTTGACATCATCAGGTAATTTGAGTTTACGACGACTTAACACATCCTTATATTCGGCTAAGATTTCTTGAGAAACTATCCAATCAATATTGGGGTGATCGGCAATTGCTTGAATCACTTGTCTTGGTTTTCGTCCTTTTAAAACAGCAGAAACCAAGACATTCGTATCAATAACTATCGCAACCGCCAGGGTGGTTAAGTGGGGTGGGGGCGGGTTTTTATAATTTGTCTTTGGGGTTCAAAGATGAGGGTGAACCCGCCCCTACAAAATCTGTCCTAACAGCCTTGGCAGTTGCTATACTTTCATTCACCCCTCCGATAAGCTGCGATTTCTGCCGCGATATCTTCTTCGGTAATATCCTGAATTTCCGGTAGGGATTGAGTGCGATCGAATAAGTCTTTCAGTTGTTGACTTTTTAGTTCCCGTTGAGGATCGAGAGTAATATTTTTGTTGATATCCCTCATCATTTGCCGTTTTTCTTCTAGTAATTTTTGAGTAGCTTCTTTTGCTGAACTTGTTACATTTTGCTTCGGTTGACTAGGTGGTTGTTTTTCCGTGAGTAATTTTAATGCCGCCATGATCACATCATTCGGAGTTGTATATTTTCCACTATCAATTTGTGCTTGTAATAATTTTTCTTCTTCGGAATTGAGTGTAATTTGCATAATCGTTGTCTCCTTTTGTGCAAGCCCATTCAATGTAAGTTTTTGTATCTTTTATTGAAACCGCAGATATAGGCGAAGCCTTCCCGTAGGGTACGCAGATAAACGCAGATGAGGAAAAGACGCTTAAACCAAAGAAACCCGGTTTCTTTACAGAAACCCAACCTATACGAAACCCAAGATATTCGTTGGGTTTTGCTATCGCTCAACCCAACCTACAAAAAATGGCGAAGGTATTGCTTGAGAAACCGGGTTTCTTGCTCTTATCTGTTATCAAAAAGAGGGGGCTTGAGAAACCCGGTTTTTGATATATTCACGGCTTCTAGTTGTGCCGCTAACGCGATGATTGTGGCTTCATTCGCGGGTTTGCCAATTAATTGCACTCCTAGGGGTAAACCCTGGGCAGAAATGCCTGTTGGAATGACGATCGCGGGTTGTCCAGAAGCATTAAAGGGGGGACAAGGGGCAATCCATTGCACAATCTTTTGTAAAGTTTCTTCAGGAGTTAAATCAGCCCATTCTCCGATGCGAATAGGAGAGTGCATATAAATAGGAAGCACTAAAACATCAAACTGTTCAAAAAATGCCACAATCCGTCTCGCGATAAATTGCATTTTAGAGACAGCTTGTAAATAAACTCCCGCGGATACAGTTTGAGAGAGTAACCAACGATTCATTTTTCCTAAGCCTTCAGGGGGAATACCACTAGCTCCCGCTCCCGCTTGCCAAACTACTGTAAAAGGTTCTAATAAATTACTAAAATCAGGACAGGCCATTTCCACATGATGTCCCATTTCTTCTAATAGTTTTACTGTGTCTAATACAGGTTGTTGACATTCCGGTGAGGCTTCTCCCACGGGCTCAATTGATGTGGAAAAAGCAATTTTTAAGGGTTTTAATGGGATATCTATACTGGCTAAAAATGAAGGATTGGGAGCGGGCAACCAATAGGGATCTCCCGTAACATATCCTGACATGACATCCAATAAGGCCGCGGCATCCCTGACAGTCCGAGCGAGGGGACCATTGGCAGAAATCCCACTTTGATAATCTCCCATCGGCGCAAAAGAAACTCGTCCCCGTGAGGGTTTAATTCCGACTAACCCACAACAAAAAGCTGGCCCACGAATGGACCCCCCTCCGTCCGAACCCTGCGCGATCGCGCACAGTCCCGCGGCAACAGACGCGGCCGCACCACCACTAGAACCCCCCGGAGTGTAATCTAAATTCCAAGGATTACGAGCGGGGGCAAATCCATCGGGTTCCGTATAGGGAAGGGAACCGACTTCCGATGTCGCGGTTTTCCCTAAAATAATAAAACCCGCGTGTTTGAGGCGAGTCACTAAACCATCATCATAAGTCGCGATATTGTTTAATAAGGCGCGTGAGCCATAGGTACAACGGACCCCCTGCACCGGGTTCAAATCTTTAATAGATATGGGAACCCCAAAAAAAGGTGGTAAACTTTCGGGATCACTCTCATGGGCTAATTGTTCCGTTTGATTTCTCCCAAGCGCGATCGCGTCCTCATACATTACGGTAAAATAACTACCTAGTTGAGGATTAAAGGCATCAATGCGTTGTAAATAAAGTTCCACCAATTCCAAAGGAGAAACTTCCTGAGAACGGATCAGACGCGCCTGTTCAAGGGCTGGGTAAAAAGCTAAATCCTCTGTATTCATTTTTTTCTGGAAAAATGGAAAAGCACTCTTTCTATTGTGCCTTCTCCATATTGCCAAATCCGAAAAATCCCGATTTCGTCAATGTCTCTAAAGCTTAGGTAGTGCATTATGACACAAACTCCGCGTCCCCCGGCTCCACCTCCACCTCGCCCCCCCGCTCCGGGTGCTCCCCCGCC
>JBEDKD010000327.1:0-35332 GCA_041172365.1 Cyanobacteriota bacterium
ATCCCCATATTAATGAATAAAATAGGATTACGATCGCGTCTTTTTTTATCCCATGCTTTAGTAATGTTAGTGGGAGTAAGTTCCCTTGTCATCATTGGCAAAATCTCATCACCTACTTTTTTTGTCAGACATTTAGAACAATTAGAAGGCCCAGGTTTTACCCTGAAATATGCTCGTACTCAACTGGTAGAAGGATTTGAAATTGCTTGGAATCGCAGCACATTTTGGGCTGTAATTGCCGGAACTACCGCGGCGGGGGGTTTAAGTTTTTGGGTGGCCAAACGCATTATGCAACCCTTAACGCAAATGGAGGAAATTACTCATAAATTCGCCGCGGGTAAATTAACCGAAAGAATGCCTAATAATGAAATTCCAGAACTTAATCAACTGGCTTCTAGTTTTAATAGAATGGCAAGTAGTCTGGAAGGTGTGGAAGTCCGACGACGTGAATTAATTACCGATTTAACCCATGAATTAAGAACACCATTAACTATTGTACGGGGTTATTTAGAAGAATTGGCCGATGGCAGAATTGACTCTTCTGATGAAATTTATTATCGTTTGATTTTAGAAACTCGACGTTTAGAGCGTTTGGTGAATGATTTACAAGAGTTATCTAAGGCAGAAGCGGGTTATTTAGCGATTGATTTAAAACCTCTTAATTTACGTCCTTTATTAGCATCATTAGTCGAAAAATTTGCTGATCAACTTTGGGAAGATGGTCCGATTATGAAATTGGACTGTCCCCATCAATTACCAATGGTAATGGCTGATACTGATCGCATTGAACAGGTTTTAGTCAATTTAATCGGTAACGCGATGCGTTATACGGCATCGGGTTCCATTATTGTGAAATCTTGGGCTGAATTGAATAAAGTTTGGGTAGCTATTATTGATACGGGAAAAGGGATTTCTTCTGAGGATTTACCCCATGTTTTTGAGCGTTTTTGGCGCTCGGAGTCTTGCCGCAATAATCAAAGTAGTGGCACGGGTATTGGACTCGCGATCGCCCGTCGTTTAATCGAATTACAAGGGGGGAAAATTGAGGTAGAAAGTGTCTGGGAAAAGGGTAGCACTTTTCGATTTTATTTGCTTACAGCCTTTGAGTAATTTTCCCTTCCTTTGCCTCTCTTAATTCCTTTTTACTCTGGTAATTTGGGACTTTTGTCGTTGATTATTGATTCATTTTGACAAAAGAATGACATGATTATGACATAAATCTGTAATAGCCTATGTTTATATTATAGAAAAATAATATAGCATTTCTCTGTCTGCTGAGGTACAAGAGCTTGCTCGCGCCAACCGCCTTATGGGGTATTTTCTGGTTCCCCCCTTGGAGCTAAGTGGGATTGGCTAACTCGACGCGATCGCGAAGGTTTTTGTACTTCATTTAATTGAGAAAGTCTATAGCAACCTCAACGGTTAGGACATTGTTAATGGCTAAAACCATTAATTTTCTTCCTTCTTCCTTCTTCCCTCTTCCTTCTTCCTTCTTCCCTCTTCCCTCTTCCTTCTTCCTTCTTCCCTCTTCCCTCTTCCTTCTTCCTTCTTCCTTCTGTTATATAATGTTTCTACTACCATGACTCCTACTTTAATTACCGCAGTGTTCTTTATTAGTATCTTAACTTTTGTTGGTGGATTTGCGATCGCGTTTTTATTTCCCCGTATCCCTTTTTAACACCCGATCCTCTATCAAATTAAGATGAATAATCCCACCGAAGAAACCGGGTTTCTACTTCAGAAATCCGGTTCTTTTCCCGCAAATGGACACGAAGCCGCATAGGGCGGCGGGTGGGAGGCGTCACGGCTGCTTTTACTGATCACAAAATATGGTATCCTCTTCAATATTACCTCTCAAATAGCTCCAAAAATATTAATATTTTCCTAATCCCATTGACAAAAAAACAAAAGAATGGTAAGGGATAATATTTTAAATTTTTAGCCACCGTTCCTCAAAAAAGCGCGATCGCGTATGCTCTTATTCGTTAACACGTTTATTAAACGCCCGGTACTAACAACCGTTTGTACCTTGGTAATTTTATTGGTAGGAGGAATCACAATTCCGATCCTTCCCATCGCGCAATTACCAGACATCGCACCCACCCAAGTACAAGTGAGATCCACTTATATTGGTGCAGATGCCAAAACAGTCGAAGATACGGTGACAACCCCCTTAGAAAGGCAAATTAACGGCGTAGAAGGAATGAAATATATTTCTTCTAGTAGTAATAACGATGGCAGTAGTAATATTACTGTTACCTTTGGTCCTGAAAGAAATAAAGATTTAGCCGCGGTTGATGTGCAGAATCGGGTGAGTTTAGCCTTAGCAACTCTACCAGAAAGCGTTAAACAAACAGGCGTTACTACCAAAAAAGCTTCGACCAATATATTATTAGTTTATGGTCTTTACTCAGAAAATAATGAGTATGATAATATCTTCTTAAGTAACTACGCGGATCTCTTTATTCTGGATGCCATTAAACGCATTCCAGGGGTGGGAGATGCCAGTATTTTTGGAGAAAGAAAATACTCCATGCGTTTATGGGTTGACCCCGATAAATTAGCGGCACGTCAACTTACCGCGTTAGATGTTAGTAGTGCTCTCAGAGAACAAAATATTCAAGTGGGTATTGGCGCGATCGGTCAACAACCTGCCCCTAAAGACTTACAATATCAAATTACTTTACGCGCCGAAAGTCGCATGAAAACTGTCCAAGAATTTGATAATCTTGTTCTCAAAACTTCCCCCGATGGCACTCTTGTTAAACTAAAAGATGTCGGGAAAGCGGAATTAGGAGCGCAAGATTATAGTTCTTCGGTTTTTTTCAATGGTAAATCTGCTGTGGGTATTGGTATTTATCAATTACCCGGAAGTAATGCTTTAAAAGTTGCCAATTCCGTCAAAGCGGAAATTGATAAACTCAGTAAAGATTTTCCCCCAGGGATGAAGACAAGTGTTGCCTATGACACAACTTTATTTGTGAAAGTTTCCATTGAAGAAGTTGTTAAAACTCTTTTTGAAGCGATTTTTTTGGTGGTTTTAGTAATTTTTATTTTTTTACAAGACTGGCGTACTACAATTATTCCTAGTGTGGCAATTCCCGTCGCCCTTATTGGTGCTTTTGCTTGCATGAAAGTGGCTAATTTTTCCATTAATACCCTTACCTTATTTGGCATGGTATTGGCTACGGGTTTAGTGGTGGATGACGCGATTATTGTGGTGGAATCTGTCAGCGTTAAAATTAGTGAGGGAATGAAACCTCGTCAAGCCGCGATCGAATCCATGAAAGAATTAACCGGCGCGGTTATTGCTACCTCTGTTGTCTTAATGGCGGTATTTATTCCCGTCGCGTTTTTTCCGGGGAGTACGGGTATTATTTATCAACAATTTGCCATGACGATCGCGTTTTCTGTAGCTTTCTCAACATTTAACGCGCTCAGTTTTTCCCCTAGTATGTCGGGAGTTTTACTGCGAAAAGAAGAAGGGCCGCCGGGGGGAAGGTGGTTAGGCTGGTTTTTCAAAGGTTTTAACTGGGGCTTTGAGAGAATGCAACGGAATTATACCAAAATTCTGCATTTTCTCGCGAAGATTAAAGGCCTGGTTATGGTGGGTTTTATTGTGGGTTTAGCCTTAACTGTTTGGATGTTTCAAGTAGTACCCTCTGGATTTATTCCTGAAGAAGATCAGGGGTATTTTATTGTGATTGTTCAAGGCCCCGATGGCGTTTCCCTTAACTATACGGAACGCGTCACCGCGGAAGTACAAAAAGAAATTCTCAAAAATCCTGAAGTTCAATCAAGTTTGGTGATCAATGCCTTTGGTTTTGATGGTAGTGCTGCTAATAAAGCGATTCTTTTTAATATTCTTAAACCTTGGGAAGAAAGGCAGGAAAAATCTCAATCTGTTTATGGAGTTCTCCAAGAACTTAACAGCAAATTTTTCCAAATTCCTGATGCTCAAGTTTTCGCTGTCAATGCCCCTCCCGTGCAAGGCTTGAGTTCCTTTTCTGGTTTTGAATTTCAATTACAAAACCGCAGTGGTGGGAGTTTAAATATTGATAATCTCATTGATTCGTCTAATAACTTGATTGGGAAAGCGAATCAAAATCCTATATTGATGGGTGTATTCACACAGTTTTCTGCAACCAATCCTCAGCTTATTATTTCTGTAGATCGAGATAAGGCTAAGGCTCTTGATGTGGATATTAGTCAAATTTTTGGCACATTACAGACTTATTTGGGTGGTCAATATGTTAATGATTTTGTCTTTGGGCAGCAACAATATCGCGTCTATGTACAAGCCGATCAAAATTTTCGCTCCCGCGTTAATGATATTAATAAATTGTATGTACGATCATCCCGTAGTGGTGAGATGATTCCCTTGGGAAATTTTGTGAAAATCACTTCTACATCTGGCCCACCAACGATTAACCATTACAACCTATTTCAGGCGATAAAAATTCAAGGTCAAGCCAAACCCGGTTTGAGTTCAGGCCAAGCCATTCAAGCCATGCAACAGAGTTTTCAACAAGTAGCTGAACAGGGTATTGGCTATGAATGGACGGGAACCGCGTTAGAGGAATTACAAGCCGGAGGGCAAACATTTGCTATTTTTGCTTTGGGTACAATTCTCGTGTTTTTGGTACTTTCTGCCCAATATGAAAGTTATATTGATCCTTTGATTATTATGATTACCGTACCCCTGGCAATTTTAGGGGCTTTGATCGGTCAATCTTTACGCGGTTTGCAAAATGATGTCTATTGTCAAATTGGGTTGGTGATGTTAATCGGTTTGGCATCTAAAAACGCGATTTTGATTGTAGAATTTGCTAATCAAGCACGACAAGAGGGATTATCAATTACGGAATCGGCTATTAAGGCGGGTACAGAAAGATTACGCCCAATTTTGATGACCGCGTGTTCTAGCTTGATGGGTTTTTATCCCTTAGTCATCGCAACGGGTGCGGGGGCTGCAAGTCGTAATTCTTTGGGTACGGTGGTGTTTTGGGGGATGGTGGCTTCTACGTTTTTAACTTTGTTAATTGTCCCTAATCTTTATATTGTGATTAAGACTATTGAACAGTGGTTTTTGGATGGGGATAAACCGAAGAATCCCAAACAGAAACCGAGTAAACCTAAATATGATTTGATTAATGATTTTGTCGCGTGGCTACAGAATTTAACTCATAAAAAAACGAAGGGTTCTGCCATTGCTTCTGATGATTCTTCTCTCAAAGATATTGACTCCCCTCATGGTGACACTCCTCATTTAGATACTTCACCCGAAGAGCGCGATAGGGCCTCTGCTCCTGTTTCTTCCTCTTCGGAAGAGGAGCCACCCCAAAAACCGATGTCATCGGATTAATAAGATGAGGTTGGGTTGAACAGACAAAGGGAGTTGCGGCGACTTCACAATGGTTTTCAACCCAACCTCCTAATATTACGCATATCAATATATATTATGTCAAAATTGCGAAGGCTTAGTATTAAGAAATGTAATGATTCCGTTTTTTTTTCTAAACCCTTGCTAATCTCAAAGTACCAGGAATTTCTCTGATTTTATCATCAAAATTCAGGGATGTTTACAAGTAGAGAGAAAACTTAAGAAAACTTAACATATCGTTAATTATGTTAAAGGAGGGGAAGACGGATGAATCTGCGACTAATTGGTTTTGGGAGTGTTGTATCGGCCATTATCGGTGGTTGTTTGGGGTTTTCTATGGCGGATTTGGCTTATACGAGTAATCCTAGTCAAATTACGAATCCTATTGAAGAGAAATATCAGAGACTTGATTATAACTGGGTTTATATTGGCGTAGTTTCTGGATTTGTTATCGGTATGGGACAAGAAATGGTGCGAGAATTGAAAAAGGATGCTGACAATGAGGAGAATACGTCGGAAAAATCTCATCTGAATCATCATAAATTTAGTTAATTTTAGGGAGGAAAAAAAGGGCTAAAAGCCTTTGCAGGTATCAGTTTTACCTCGAAAAAAGTTAAAACATTGCTCGATATGGGTTTGAGGTATTTTCCTTGCCTAGCATGGGTTTTAACCCTATTTATTACAAAAATTGGGTCTTGGCTCCCGCGAAAATCGAGAAACCGAGAAATACAAAAAAGGCTTGATTCTTCGCGATCAAGCCTTGTTAAGATTAAATTCAACTCAGATATTGAAACTTAAGGATGTTAATCACTGTCAAAAGCAATGTTTCAATATACCTAAAAACGTTTTCAGTTTAGTAGCGATTACGGCCACCATAAGAGCCACCACCTCGATTACCACCATAACCACCACCGCGGTCTTCTTTGGGTTTAGCTTTATTCACCTTCAGATCACGACCCATCCATTCCGCACCATCGAGGGCTTCAATCGCGGCAAGTTCTTCGGCTTCTGATGACATTTCCACAAATGCAAATCCACGTACGCGTCCTGTCTCACGGTCCTTAGGTAGCTGAACGCGTTTGACTGTTCCGTATTCTACAAAGACACTCGTGAGAGCGTCTTCTGTAACTTCGTAGGAAAGGTTGCCTACATATATAGACATGATATATCTCCAAAATCAGATAAGTGTATAGGTTGAGATTTCGGAGAGAAGCTTGCCAATACCAAAAGGGCAATACCTATTAATAATAAAAACAAACACTACTAACCGAACCCCGCTCGTAATCTATTATGGTATCATAGCAAAACGAAAAGAGCTAGAGGGAAAAAATAAACTTCTCAAAATTTAATATTTGTGAAAACTGGGGTAAATGGTATAGGAGTTTAGGATAATGATGGCTTTAGCTTGTCCAAGTTTCCTGAACAATGAGTTCTATCTATAGAGCAATTCCTTGATATAGCACGGACTCGGCACGCGTTAAATCCTTGCTAGACAAGCGTTTTATGTCTTCGTGTGTATGTTATTATCATCCCAAGTGCTGTAACGTTCAATAATGATATTTTGTTCAATTTTCCCAACAGCAAACCGTTACCATTTCCCTAGGTCTCACCCAGGAATTTTTCACAGGAGTATTGATTTGGGATTGTTAGCCAATAGCTTCCCATTCTCCAGTATTTAAACCGTGATTGATCACGGTAATTCTTAATTTCTCTGTAGGAGTGATTTCATAAGCTGTTACTACACGATTAAAGATTAACCTGGTTTGTTCTTCGGGGATGACTTTCCCATTCCCTAATACTGAACTTTGGGGCGTTAGTTAAAGGACATTATCAATAAATCTCATGGTGGTATTTTCGGCATAAATAGAAATTAGAAATTATCCGATATTTGTTTTTAGAACAGTTAATAATCCTTGGTTTTGTTCATTTTTAACTGTGATGAAACTGACATATTTTCGCTAAAAATAGGGAAATTTCATAAATATTGTGGTATATAAACTACTCAATATAATGCGATAAAATCCTGGAAAAATTACTAAAAATAAACCCAAATAATAGCCTTGTCTTGTTGGGGAAATTTTTTTCATAAAAGTTTTTTGGGCTTGTCAAGAGCCTAGAAAAAAAAACGATCGCGCCGGAGACAACCAGGACGCGATCGCCCTAATCAATCAAACCTTAAACTCGACAAATTCAGATTAAATGCCTGATTTGTTCTGAAGGAAATGCTACAGTAATTATTATGTTATTCTAATCACAGAAGAATGCCGAGAGCAAACCATGAATGAAAATTTAGCTGTTATGTTGGGGGAACTACAAGCACAAATATATTGGTTACATGATGCTGAGGAGTTTACCGAATTAGCAAGGGCCGCGGCTACGATCTATATAAAACTTGGTTATAGTCAGCAGCAGTCGCAAATCGCAGGTAAATTAATCAGTGAGGCCTATCAATTATCTGATGATGCTGATTTAGCTTATAAAGGGGGGGATTATCATAGAGAAATGCAGTTTTATGATCAAGTGAAAGATAAATTGAGCGAAGTAGAAGTCACCCTAAATTATCAAAATAGTATTGCTATACATCAAATGCAATGGTGGCGGTATTTTCGGCATAAACAGAAATTAGAAATTATCCGACATTTGTTTTTACAACAGTTAAAAGCGGTGGGAATTTTTCGTGTTTTAACTGCGATTAAACTGACATATTTTCTTATGGAAATAGGGAGAGTTCATAAACAACGCGATATAGAAACCACCCAACATAATGCGATAAAATACTGGGAAGAATTACTGAAAACTAAACCAAAACAATACCCTTATCTTGGGTAAACTTTTTTCAGCAAAGGGTTTTTGGCTTGTTAATAGCCTTGAAAAAAACACGATCGCGCCGGAGACAACCCGGACGCGATCGCTTTTTTCTCACTTTAGTTAATTACTTTGGTTGTGAGCTAATCCATTCCAGAATTTGATCTACCTTCTGTTGTAAACTGGCAACATCAACAATGACCTTACCAATACCCACATTTTCATCCTGAGCTTTTAATTGACGAATATCTCGACCAAAGCCCATTAATGCCGGACGTTCCACATAAGTTACCCGATGTAAAACTCGCCAAGTTTTATTAGGTTTACCAGCTTGTGTTTGACGTAAAGCCCGTGCTTCCTCATCATTGCTACGCAACCATTCGGGGTCAACTACATAATTAAAGAAATCTTGGAAATGTTGGGTACTTCCTTCGAGATAGAAACTCATAAATCGATAACGGTCAACTTTTTCCCCTGGTAAAATGGGATTATCTTTGTAGTCAGTTATCCCTTTATTTTCTACGCCACTCAAGTCAATGTTTAACTCAAAACCCTTACTACGAGTTTCAGTTTTACTCATTGTTTGAGTCATGTTGACTGTGGCTTGAGCACTTAGTTCTACAGTCAAACCTCCCTCATATTCAAAGCTACCACCTAGTCCAGCATTGAGGGTAAAAGATCCACCAATGGTATGTTCTACGGTATTGGCAAAGCTTTGGGCTTCAGTTCGCAGTCCACCGTCAGCATCCCAAACATAAGTATTGACAATGTTACGTTTTCCTGCCCGAATTTGGATATTTTCCATTCGTTTTTGCCAGCCCGCAAAACTTTCGGTAGCGTGTGCTTGTTGTTCTTGGTCTTTAATTTTGCTTTTGATTTCTGCCTGTTTTGCCTTAGCCGCAGCACTTTGTTTTTTGGAAGCTTCTTTACTTTCTGTTTGAAATGAATCAACAAATTCTTCTCTGGATGCAGATTCTTCTTCCGCAGTCATTTCAGTGCTAGATTTATCTTCTTCCCGTTGTACTCCAATGCTATTAGGTGCAGCACCACTATCAATGTTCCGATCTAAAGAGTCTTCATCAATCATAAGCACATTAAAGTTAGAGAAGTAAGATTCTCGGCGTTTATCTTCAGCTTCAATTTGGCGTTTTAATTCATAAGCTTCTTGCAGACGATAGTAACTAGCCGGATAGAGAGAACCGTATTGAGATCGCATTTCAGGAACGTGCTTAAAGAAGCGATCGCTCGTGGCACTACTTCCGGTCATGCCATCCAAACTACCATTCATGGTGTAAGCCGGATTCATCAAGAAAGTGATGGTGTTGACATCGGGGGGAATGCCATCCACAGGTTGAACTTGGTAGCCCACCATTTTTTTACTGCGAACTAGTCGGGTGACAAATACATCTGCGATCGCTGAAACTACTAAGGCATAACCAATATTTTTAGGAATAAAGCGGTTTCCCAAATGAGAAAATTTCGGATCAGATTCAAAAGTACCTCGCAATTCTAGTCGATCAGTCATACTCAGAGACGAGCTAGAAGTGATACTGCTCTCATTTTGGAATTGGTAGCTAAAGTCTAAATTACCTTTGTAAAAAGCTTTGGCTTCTATCTCTACTTCTGCAACAATACCGGCAGAAACTGTTCCGCCTATACCAGCTGATGCTTCAATCGTCGCTCCCAACCCAGTATCTTGCGATCGCGTCCAATTAAACTCCACATCTTCAGACATAACCAATTCTACGGAAGTCGCACCGTTATAATCATCGGCTAAGGTCATATTTTCACTAGGCACAGGTGGTGGTCCCTCGATATAACCTAAGAGAGTGGGGGCAAATTGGGCGTTACCAATCCATTTTAGTTCTAAGGTTTCCAGGCGTTTATCGGGAAGCATATTTACGCCATTTTCCACCGGATAAGCAAAGAAGCGTCGCATCAGTGCTGACTTAGCTTGAGTCACGGGATCAATAATAATGCTGCTGTACTCACTGGAGATGAGAGCATTATCTCCAATGGATTTGATCGGTAAAGTATTATCTTCAACCAGGATCGCTTCTCGGATCGTACCGTTGTTATTAGCAACTAAGTCTAAAACTTTGTTGACACCACTTTCTACCTTAATTTCGTTCAGAGGATAATAAGCGATTAAATTCGTTTCTTTACCCGTCAGACGCTTATTCATATTTGCTTGAATTTCGGCTTGGGTTCGGGCTTTGTTCCAAATGCGAACCTCAGCAATTTGCCCCTTAGAAAATTCATTAGTACCCCAGATAGAGCCAATGAAAACCGTTGAACTGGTAATGTTAGGTAGAGCGACATTAGCACTCGTTCTTTGAGCCACTAGCACACCGTCAAGATAGCTCACAAATCCGTTAGTGGTATTGCGTTTCCAAGTCATGGCGACATGATGCCAACTGCCATTTGTTGCCGCAGCACCCGCACTAATTCCCGTAGTCCCTCCATCTGTGGAAATAATGTGAAGATTACCAGCACTCCAACCTGCCACAATATAACCATTGCCATCTTGTTGTCTGACGGCGGATTGTAAACTACTTCCTTTAAACCAATATTCAATTGTGATTTCGTCGCCACTGGGAATTTTAAAGGGAGTTTGAATATAATCATTCACCCCGTCAAACCTCATAGTTCCACCACCCGCAACAGGGATACCAGGGTTCTCCACATACCCAATAGGGGCGGTACAACCCCACCAGTTAGCACCGGATACAGTACCATTAGCACCCTTCCCAGAGTTGTCGCGGACTTCTGTACCAGTGGCTTCATTCAGAGGATAGTAAGCTAACAAACCAGATTCATTACCCGTAATCAGGGTTTTACTGTTAACTTCAATCTCTTGATCGCTCAGAGCTAATTGCCAAATTCGCACTTCTGCGACTTTACCGAATTGTTCACTCTGGATTAAGGTAGTGGCGGAGATAAGTGATAGGGTTTGATCAGTAACGCCAATGACTTCTACTACATTTCCAGAATTATTAGCTACTAAGTCTAAGACTTTTCCGCTTTCTATCTTATTCAAGGGATAATAAGCTACTAAATTAGCTTCTTTGCCTGTCAAGCGTTTATTCATATCAGACTGAATTTCTGCCTGACTACGGGCTTTATTCCAGATGCGAACCTCGGCAATTTGACCATTGAAAAACATGGATGGAGTGGTTTCTGTTGATCCAGCCCCAATTCTCATCCCATGAACATTATTGGGAATGTAAGCAGTTGTCAAACTTGCTGATAATGCGCCGTTTACATAAAGTCTGAGAATGCTACCATCATAAGTCCCTGTAACCTGAATCCAAGTATTGAGAGTAACCACAGGACCAGTCACTGATGACCAACTACTACCATTACCTACCCAAAATTGCACTTTATTGTCGGGAGTAATATAGATGATATAACCTTTTTGACCTGTACCCCCGCTTTCAGTCCGGCTACAAACAGGAGTACGATGGCTCGTTCCTCCTGCCACTTTCACCCAACAGGAAACGGTAAATTGGCTGGGATTATGGGCTGCTAAGTAAGGGAATTGTACATAATCATTTACCCCGTCAAATTTTGTTACCCCATAATCCGTGGGAGCAGGTTTGCTAGGTGCGAGATGATTATTACCAATCGCATAAACATCGCTGGTAACTTTTAAAGTCGCTAGTCTCAGGTTTTCTAATTTTTGCTTGACTGCGGTATCAGTGGGGTAAAGACTGAGATTAGTTTGAGCATCAATTAAGGCTTTGGCTTTGGTATCACCCACTTGTTTTCCGTCAATATAAAAGCGAGTGGTATCTCCTTCTCCTACGGCGGTGAGATGATGCCAACCGAGAGATAATGATTCCATATTGAAACCACTATCATAAAATTTTTGTTGAAGTGGATCGTTAGTTAAGTAAATACCTAACTTGTTATCAGGACTAACAATAATATGTTGATCTGCTTGTTGTCCTTTAATTAAAGTTTTCCACTCTGCCGTTGCGGGTAAGGGATAGAAAAACCACGCTTCAATAGTCCAGTTTGAAAACAAGTAAAGGGGCTGATTCAATTTAACAATGCTGTTAGCATTGCTAAAATTCAAACAGGAGCGTTGAGCTTCAGGAGTCCATTGTTCAAAGGCAATATTATTACTGTCGGCAGTAGCATAATAGTTAGTTTGTCGCATCCGCCCTTCTTGGTCAAAATAACTTAGTTGTACATTGCCTTCACAGGTTTCAATGGCATTCAAACGACTAGCAGGATTAACAAAGCCCAAAAATGCCCCTTGAGTTACTAAACCCTTCTCATCTTTGGCAATTTGAGGCATGGTTTGAGGTGTTTGTTGAGTAGTTTTTACTCCATTAATGAAATTAGTATTTAAAACACTTAACTCATTTTGAATTGTATTGAGTAGGTTGTTAACTATGTCTAACCTTGCTCGAAGTTGAGCCAAACGAGCCGCTTGATCTGTACTAGCTAATTTTAAGCTGTTCAGTTCATTTTGCAGTTTAGTCAATAGTTGTTGTGCTGTTGCTAACTCATTCTTTTTGCTATTCCAAGCGGCAAGTGCATTGCTAATATTGGCATTTGTTGCTTCTCCAATTGGAATAATTTTCCATTGTTGATTATCCTGTCCATGTTGTGACCAAACATAAACGTTATTGTCACTGCCACCACGATCTAAGACTCCGTTACTGGAACGATGACGAATTAAATAATAGTCCCCTGAAAATTTTTCAGGTCTCCAGTCCGACCATGAAGGCAAAGCAGCGCCGGAGACACCCAATACTGGTTTCTGCAATGCAGGACACATTATCTGTAACTGTGAATCCTGACAAATAATCGTATAAAACCCGTCACTCGATGCTTCAAACCTGAATTTATTGCTGCTGTAATAAGGATTCCCATTAGCACCTAAATCGGTATAAATAAGTTTCCTTACTTCTGCTGTATCAAAATGAGCGATCCTATCTTCATTCGCTCGGCAGACCAGTTTACACCAGTAATTTAAAGGGTTAGTTCTTTCTGTGTTGTAATTTGTTTGGCATTGATTTGTTTCTGCTAGTAGTTTGTTGACGAGGGTTTGTTGTTTGCTTAATTCAGCAGTTTTAGCAGTTATAGTTGCTTGTATATCTGGACCACTCAAAAGAGCAATTTCTTGTTCTAGCCCCCGTTTTTCAATCAGTAAAGGTGCTTCTTGCTTCTCTTTTGATTCTATCTGTTTTAAGGCTGTGGCTAAGGTTGCATAATTATCTGCTAAAGTTGCCAAGTTTAAGCTATCGGTGTATTTAGCCTCGGTAATGCTGTCAGATATTAAACAAATAAGCTGTTTGCGAATTTCTAAACTTGTCCAAGTTCCTTTAATATTACCAATCCCAAAACAGCGTACTAATGAAATACCATCCGGTACATTAAAACGACATTTAGCTTTATACCAGCCATTACCCAAATTAGTAAATTCGGTGGCATTTGCGGTAATATTTACCCAATCTATAGAGGAGCGACTGGTTTTACCTTTGTAGATTAAACTAAATATCTTGCCATTTGCATCATCTACATTATTTGGATCAAGATTTGGAGTTACTTTTAACTCAAATTCTTCTTCATAAGCTGCATTTTCAGAGACAGCAAATAGTTCTTCGTTTTCGTATTTTACTGCTGGATTTGTTGTTCCTTCCAAGTTACGAGGTAGGGTGACAGCACTAACATAAGCACCACCATAAACCACGCCATCATTACCATTTACAGAAAAATCTACTACTTTTCGTTGTTTGTTTTCTTCAACAACTGCACCTAATCGCCAGTAACCGACTAAACCAGTTTCTTTACCTGTCAATTGCAGGTACATACTATCTTTGATCTGTACTTCTGTACGAGGGATTTTCCAAATCCGAACATCAGCAATTTGTCCAATAAAAGGATCTTTTGATCCTCCACCCCAAACCCCAGCACCTATGGTAAATTTATCGGCTGAAGTTCCATAATTAGCAGTTGGGTTTCCTCCTTGAACTTTTTCCACGCCGTCAATATAAATACGGAGTTTTTTGCCATCACCCACTAAAGCAATATGATGCCACTCATTCACAGGATATGAATAGGTAGTTTGAATAGATCCACCATTGGGTGTCCAAACTTTAAGTTGATTAGAGTTAAACCCAAATTCAATCAGATCATTTTGACCAAAAAGGCTAGTCTGATTTATTAATGATGCGGGTTTAATCCAACCTTCGAGCGTAAATGCTGAATAATTATTCAGGATGCTAGATTCTAGGGAAATATAATCATCTACACCATCAAAGGAAATACCGCGTCGTTTCTGAGCTTGTAATTTCAGGTTAACGGCTGTTCCTGCTTGCCAGGTAATATCATCTAAGGTAAAGGTTTGATCGTCAATTTTTTGGACTGTATAAGTACCGTTATAATCTCTGGTATCAACAATTTGTAAGGATTCACCTGTATTTAATCCATGATTAATCGCGGTAATTCTGATCTTACCTGTGTCGGTAATTTCGTAACCTGTGACGATACCATTAAATACTAATCCGGTTTCTGCTTCTGGTATTAATTCCCAGTTACCTAATACTGTGGTAGGTGAAGAAATTTCAAAGGTGTCGTCATCAATTTTAGTGATGGACTGTTGAAAACTGTTGTAATTTTGAGTCCCACTAATTTTAATTTGGTTGATTTTTGTGACATCAAGGTTAGTAGCTGTTGAGGACACTACATTTACTGCATCATCATCTCCCCGTTGTAAGGCGGTAATTTGTCCTTGGGGTGGTGGTGTAGTTGTACCAATGGCTTTGATATTATCTAAGGTATTCAAGGGTAACAACATTTGACGCACGGTATTACGCCAATTTTTTGAGGTGGGAGTTGTGGCTATTTGCGATAATAAACCATCTCCGGCGATCGCAAAACTAAAAGCAGCAGCATTCCCATTACTTGTCGGAATGGCTAACATTACTTTGGTACTTTCCCGTAATAGTTGCATTCCATCATCGGTTTGTTTTTCCCGTTGAATATCATATTTAGTGGCTGATAAACCATTTACCACTGTTACACTACCTAAATCTAGGGTGCGTTTGATAATACCAGGAATACTCTTAGGAATTAGGGTATCGTTTGATTCGATAAAGGTTGTGTAATCTTGCACGTCAAACAAACCTTCATCAGAAAAACGCAATGTTGTTAATTCGACTTTCTTGGTTTGGTTGTTATAGGCGAAAATATGCCAGCGATAAACGTCATTTTCGATGGTGGGAACTAAAACAACGGAAAACCAACCTTTATATAGATTATTAATTATAGAAAGTTCTGTAGTCGGTTCATAGAAGAAGTTCCCGTTAACATCACGGAAGTCTAAGGAGTCAATATTGGTGAGTCCACTAGCCCCCTTCTTCATGTTTTTCGAGGCTTCATGTTTTTGGCGACTACGTTTAAACCTTACTTCTAGTTTACGATTGAGTTTATTAGTCATCCCATCTAAAACAAAGCGATCGCATAATAAAGTATTAGTTTTAGATTGGCGAAAAACGTATATATGTCCAGCCGCAGATATTAATTGTACTGGTGTAACGGCGGTTTCTGTTTGCGTTTTGTAGCGCGATCGCAAAACAAATAGACTGGAATTATTAGCATCAGTCAATTCTTCTGTTTCCTTATCAATGACAGACTGATCATCAGTTTCATTGGGTAATTCTAATTGTTGCCAGTTTTCCCAACCTGTTCTTAATTCCGCAGGTGTGTTAAGGTAACTATCCTCAAAGCCATCTTGTTTAACGCTATACCAAATTTTGCCATCGGCATCTGTAGCAACGATTACTACTTTCCCTTCGTGGGTAATAGTGTTAATGTGCTGTAACTTTTCTTTCGTTAGATACATATTCTGACAGTGGGCGATTTTTTTTTAGTATAATCCTAGAAAGATCGCGTTCCTAATATCTGTATCATTTCTTAATATTTGGGGGGGGGACAATTAAGAGGATTTTGCTAAACAATAATTTGCAGAAATAGATTGAGATTTGTTAAGTTTTTTTCCCGAATACAATGGCTTAATAGGAATCAAAGAATATTAGCATAATTGACAATAAATATTAGCATAATGGACAATAGACAAACTCAATTAAGAATGTGTTAAAGAAAAAATGGTATTATTACTCAATTAGTCAGGGTAGAAGTTTTATTGGGGAGCGCGATCGCGTAAAAAGCTTTTTTGGGAGTGGGAGCCTCTGGGGATCTCTTAGAGCCCCTGGGAGCATCTGGCTCGGACTACAGTTGTTTTACCAAAATGGGATGCTTCCAGTTTTATAGGCGATCGCGATCGTCGTCAATATAATGTCTGGCAAAAGTGAAAACAAAATCTATTCTAGTACATTGTTCATCAATTTATATCACTATTGCCTATTGGCTATTGCCTATTCCCTGAAATATGCCAGAATTCTAATCATTTCGCGATATCTTAAGCAAAGCTATGTTAACAATTCCGGGGTATATAAATATCACAAAAATTTATGAAAGCGCGAACTCCATTGTTTGCCGCTCTCAGAGATCCAGTGATAACCAGACAGTGATTCTGAAGCGACTCAAAGGCGAGTATCCCACACCTGAACAAATTACTCGCTACAAACTAGAATATGAAATCACCCGTAACCTCACCCTGGAGGGTACAATCAGAGCCTATGGTTTAGAAAAGGATCAAAATAGCCTAGTAATGATTTTAGAGGACTTTGGGGGAGAGTCGTTAAAAACATTAATAAATCAGCGAAAAATTCCCATTGATGAATTTTTAAATATCGCAATTAAAGTCACAGAAATATTAGGGAATATTCACCAAGTTAATATTATTCATAAAGATATTAACTCGGCCAATATTCTTTATAATCCTACCACTGGACAAGTTAAAATTATTGACTTTGGGATCTCGACAGTGTTATCACGGGAAACACAAAGCTTTCGTAATCCCAATGTTTTAGAAGGTACTCTTGCTTATATGTCGCCGGAGCAAACGGGTAGAATGAATAGCGCGATCGATTACCGTACTGATTTTTATTCCCTGGGTGTAACCTTCTATGAACTATTAACAAATCAACTTCCCTTTGCGGTTATCGATCCGATGGAGTTAGTTCACTGTCACATTGCAAAATTACCAGTACCCCCTTGCCAAATCTATCCAGAAATTCCTCAAATTATTTCTGATATTGTACTCAAATTAATGGCAAAAACCGCCGAAGAAAGATATCAAAGTGCTTGGGGACTAAAAGCCGATTTAGAAGAATGTTTACATCAATTACAAACTCATCAAAATATTGTTGTCTTTCCTTTGGGTGAGCAAGATATCTCAGAACGATTTCAAATCCCCCAAAAACTTTATGGTAGAGAGAGAGACATTGAAACATTAGTCACAGCCTTTGATCGAATCAGTCAAGGCAAAAGTGAAATGATGTTAGTCGGGGGTTATTCAGGAATTGGTAAATCAGCCTTAGTGCAGGAAATTTATAAACCCATTACGGAAAAACGGGGTTATTTTATATCGGGTAAGTTTGATCAATTTCAGAGAAATATTCCTTACAGTGGCCTGATTCAAGCCTTTAAAGAATTAATAGGACAGATTTTAACTGAACCCGCAGAACAAATTGCCACTTGGAAAGAAAAAATTATCAAATCTCTTGGCATCAATGCTCAAATAATTATAGATGTGATTCCCGAAGTCGAACTTATTATTGGAAAACAATCTCCTGTGGCGGAAGTGGGAGCAAAAGAATCACAAAATCGCTTTAACTTAGTCTTTCAAAACTTCATTAATGTTTTTACCAATCCCGAACATCCATTAGTGATTTTTCTGGATGATTTGCAGTGGGTTGAATCAGGCTCTTTAAAAATGATTGAACTGTTAATAACAGCACCGGATAGTCAATATCTGCTCCTGATACTCGCCTATCGTAATAACGAAGTTAGTCCGGCTCATCCCTTCATGCTAACCCTTGATAGCATCAGAAAAACGGGGACACTTATCCAAAATATTACTCTCGCGCCTTTAGAATTTAGTACCGTTAATCAATTAATAGCAGAAACCCTTAAATGTTCTCTGAATAAATCTGAAGTATTAGCAGAGTTAGTTTATGAAAAGACTCAGGGAAATCCTTTCTTTATGACTGAGTTTCTCAAGTATATTTATACAGAAAATTTACTCAATTTTGATGTAAAAATAGGAGAGTGGCAATGGAATTTAGAACAAATTAGAATTGTCCCAATTTCTGACAATGTAGTGGAGTTAATGGCGAGTAAAATTCAGAAATTATCAGAAAAAACACAGAATATTTTAAAATTAGCGGCTTGTATTGGCAATAAATTTGATTTGAAAATATTGTCTGTAGTGAGTAAAATGTCATTTTTAGAAATAGGAGATGAACTTTGGCAAGCCGTAGAAGAAGGTTTGATTTTACCGATAGGAAATGATTATAAATTATTGGTTATAGATACATTTGATGAGTTAAAAATCGTCTATAAATTTGTCCATGATCGAGTACAACAAGCCGCGTATTCCCTCATCCCAGAAAATCGGAAACAAGCCTTTCATTTAGAAATTGGTCAATTACTACTTAAGGATACGACTTTAGAAGAGCAAGAGGAAAAAATATTTGATATTGTCAATCAAATTAATGGGGGAGTTTCCTTAATAGATAACCAGGAAGAGCGAGATAAAATTGCTAAATTAAATCTGATCGCGGGCAAAAAAGCCAAAGCCGCAACCGCGTATCAAAGTGCCTATATCTATCTCAGACAAGGCTTAGAATTATTAGGGGTAGATAGATGGCAATTACAGTATACTCTTTGCCTTGAGTTGTATGTGGAAGCGGCGGAATTGGGATACATAATTGGTGATTTTCACGAGATGGATAGATTGGTTGATGTTGTGTTGGAAAAAGCGAACACACTACTGGATAAGGTGAAAGTTTATCAAGTTAAGATCGCGTCTTTAATCACCCAAAATAAACTACTTGATGCGATTAATACGGGGTTGAATGTACTGAAAATGTTAGGCATACATTTTCCAGCAAAACCCACTAATTTAGATATTTTACTGAGTCTAATGGAGCTAAAGGTTGCTTTAATGGGAACTAAAATTGAAAATTTAATTAACCAGCCCCCCATGAATGATCAGAATAAGCTGGCGGCAATACGCATTATTTTAAGTATTAATTCTATTGTCTATAATGTCGCTCCTAAATTATTACCTGTAATGATTTTGAAGTCGGTTAATTTGTCGGTTAAATATGGTAATTTTTCTTTATCCCCAATCATGTATGCCTCCTATGGATCTAGTCTCTGTGGTGTCTTAGGGGACATCGAATTAGGTATTAAATTTGGGAACTTAGCCTTAAATTTGTTGGATAAAATAAACCATAGACAAGCAGTATCTAAGACAGTTTATATCGTTAATTCTTTGATTAAACACTTTCATGAACATGGAAAGCACACATTACAAGCTTTTCGGGAAAATTACTCTAATTGTATCGAAACTGGTGATTTAGAATACGCGGGCTATTGTGCCAATCTTTACTGTTATTATTCCTATTGCATTGGAGAAACATTGGCTGTTGTGGAAAAGGAAGGGGCTAAATATAGTAATGCTCTACATAAATTAAAGCAAACACGGAAATTTTATAATATTAATCTGAATCGTCAGATGGTTTTAAATTTGATGGGGGACTCCGATGATCCTTGTTGTTTAATTGGTGAAGCTTATGATGAGTTAGAAAGATTACCCCTGGATATTGAGGCAAACGATCGCTATGTAATTTTTAACTTATATGTGAATAAAATGATACTGTTTTATCTGTTTGAAAATATTGAGAAAGCCTTAGAGTATGCTAATCTGGCAGCAAATTATGTAGATAGTGCCACTGGGACTATGTTTATTCCTATTTTTTATTTATATGATTCTCTGGTAAGATTACAAATATATTATTCTGCATCTAAAGCTCAAAAGAAAAAGATTTTACAGCGGTTACAAAAACATCAAAAAAAGATGAAAAAGTGGGCTGTTTATGGAGCGATGAATTATCTTCATAAATTTTATCTGGTGGAAGCTGAATTACATCGAGTTGTCGGGGAAAAAATGAAAGCGATGGATTGTTATGATCACGCGATCGCGCTGGCGAAGGAAAACGAATATCTTAATGAAGAAGCCTTGGCAAATGAGCTCGCTGCCAAATTTTATTTAGAGACGGGAAAAGACGCGATCGCGAGAGTCTATATGCAAGAGGCTCGCTATTGCTATCAGCACTGGGGGGCTAGGGCAAAAGTGAAAGATTTAGAGACGCGATATCCACAATTATTACAGAAGCTCGAACCCACTACAACTACGATAAATACCATTGATGCCTCTATCACAAGTACCAGTGGAAAAGGTGGTAGTGAAGCCCTAGATTTAGCAACAGTAATTAAAGCATCACAAACACTTTCGGGGGAAATTTTACTCGATAAATTACTGGCAAAATTAATGAAAATGCTCATGGAGAATGCTGGGGCACAAAAAGGCTCATTAATTTTAGAAACCCAGGGAAATTTACTGATCGAAGCGGAATGCTCTGGGGAAGATGATAGCATTACACTGTTGCAGTCAGTTCCCATTGAGAATAGTGAGACGGTTTCACCTGCTATTATTAATTACGTTGCCCGTACCTTAGAAAATGTAGTCTTAAATAATGCCACCCGTGAGGGGAAATTTACCAATGATTCCTACATTCAAAGACATCAGCCGAAGTCAGTTATCTGTATTCCTCTCATTAATCAAGGCAAACTTAGTGGGATTTTATATTTAGAAAATAATTTAACCACAGGAGCCTTTACTTCTGACAGATTGGCGGTTTTAACACTCTTATCTTCCCAAGCCGCGATCTCGATTGAAAATGCCAAACTTTACTCAGAAGTACGGGAAAAGGAGAGAAGACTCGCTCAATTTTTAGAGGCAATGCCAGTCGGTGTCGGGGTAATTAATGTCAAGGGGCAGCCACAATATACCAATCGAATCGCGCAGGAATTACTGGGCAAAGGAGTCAGATCGGAAATCACAGCCGAAGGAATAGCAGATACTTATCAAATCTATTATGCGGGGACAAATCAACTCTATCCCTCCGATCAATTATCCGTTGTGCGAGCCCTAAAAGGAGAAGAGACAATCCTTGATAATATCGAAATTCATCAAGGCGATAAGATTATCCCCATTGAAAGTAGGGGTACGCCTATTTATGATGAAAAAGGGAATATTGCTTATGCCATTGTCGCTTTTCAAGATATTACGGAGCGAAAACGGGCAGAAGCAGAGCGAGAAAAGTTTACCTCGGAATTATTTGAACTTAACCAAGCTTATGCGCGGTTTGTCCCCCGTGAATTTCTGCACTTTTTAAACAAGGAAAGTATTGTTGATGTCAGGTTAGGAGATCAGGTAGAAAAAGAAATGTCTGTGTTATTTTCAGATATTCGTGATTTCACGACTCTTTCTGAAATGATGACACCGGAAGAGAATTTTAAATTTATCAATTCTTATCTCAGTCGCATGGAGCCAGCTATTATTGAAAATAAGGGCTTTATTGATAAATATATTGGTGATGCAATTATGGCTTTATTTCCGGGTAGTGCTGATGATGCGGTTAAAGCGGGAATTGCCATGCTGCATCGACTTCCCGAATATAATCAAAATCGCGCTAAATCAGACTATATTCCCATTAAAAATGGTATTGGCATTAATACTGGTTCTCTGATGTTGGGTACAGTGGGCGGACAAAATCGTATGGATGGTACTGTGATTAGTGATGCTGTTAATTTAGCTTCTCGCATTGAAGGATTGACTAAAAATTATGGCGTTTCGATGTTAATTGCACATAATACTTTTGCCAATTTACAAAATCCTAATGCTTATGGGATTCGTATGATTGATACGGTGCAGGTTAAGGGTAAATCCGAGTTGGTAACAGTTTATGAAGTATTTGATGCGGATTTACCAGAAGTAAGGGAGGGCAAATTCGCGACTTCCCAGATATTTTTAGAGGCTTTATCGTTAATTAATTTGCAGCAATTTCGGGAGGCCTCAATTTTATTTCAGGATTGTTTAGAGCGTAATCCGGGTGATACAGTAGCCCGAATTTATCTGCAAAGATGCCAAAATCATCATTAATTTTGATAGAGTCGTTATCCGGTAAAAACATCTGTGTACCCTTCGGGAATGCTTCCCCTATATCTGCGTTTAGGAGCGGTTAAATTAATTGAAAAGTGGTATAAAATAAAGAAGATATCCGGTTTATTAACGGGACTTAGACAAATTTTCGTGGTTAATAGAGTTAAAACCGAAGTTTCAGCGAAAATACGTCAAAGGGGGAAAATTAGGTAAAACCAATACTAAAAAAGGCTTTCAGCCTTTTTTCCCCTATTGTTTTGTTCTTTGCTGCCCTTATTTTTGGTAACTACTTATCATGGCTATGCAATGCCATAAATTTGAGTGGGGGTATTTTCGGTGAAAATCAACTTTTCGGAAAACGATAAATCGTAAATTCCGAGTTGATTTTCGTCAACTGCAAATTCTTGGCAAGATATGATTTAAGTCGGAAATATTTTTGATTAATCTGATCTTGATGAACCCCTACAATCCCTAGCCAATCTGCCCCACGCGTTTGAAATTTTTTTATCCCCTCAATCAGAATATCCTCATTTGGAGGTAATTCAGTATCAGAATATCCGACCGGGTAATTATCCGCTAAATCAAAAGTCCACCCTCGCCTGTGACTATAATAAATCGCCACCGGATCTCCCACAGAATGAGCAATTGTTACTACTAAATCCCCTGGGTGACTCGTCTGGGATAAAGCGAATCCTAATTTATAGCTTTGTTCGGCATACCAATTATTTAGATGATAATGATTCAGGGATTTTTCGCCAGTAACACTAAGAATTATTAAGCAAAATACTATTACTAATATAGGAATTTTTAATCTTATTTTTTGAGGAAGTCCGGGGCTAAATGAAGTGATAACTTTGGTTGTTATTTGGGAAATTACAATAATTCCCCTTGCACCTAATACGGCTGCAATCGGATTAACCATGTGTAAATTCCAAACATTCGCGTACAATTCGTGGGAGCCTATTAACAGGAAGAACATAAATCCCAACAACCACCAATGAAATAACCATTTTATCGGACTTAATTCCCTGGCATTGCCATCACTTGAGGGTACATTATCTAAATGTTCATTTATTTTCGGGGGCAGAGAAAACAATCCTAGGAAAATAAAGACTATCCCCACTCTAGTCCATAACCATTGTTTGAGAATTCGCCACAACTGAGGGAGGAAAAATTTTCGTTCCCATAATAGGTGGGGGTCATCCCAAAGCCAAAAACCATCCCCAGCAAAATGATAGGGTGGATAATGAGTTGCTAAGTATCTTGCCCATAAATAGTAGGTGATGATCGGCAGACAGGATAATAACATGACCAAACCAATTTTCATCATTTTTCGGATGTTTTCTGGTTTACCTCTTAACGTTGCAAATACGACATATATTGCGGGAATACCGACAATGAGGCCTGTGATCTTTGTTAAACTTCCCCAAATTCCGAAAAAACTGGCGAGTAATAAATATTCGAGTTTGTTGGTTTTCAAGTGACGAACCAGCATCCATAAACAAGTTGTCATCAAACTCACCATGACTGGATCAGGCAAAAATGAACGTTCTATGAATATGCTCCCAGGTAGTATTGCCATTACCGCAGCACTAACCAGGGCGTGTTTTTCATCCCATACCAGTCTCACCAGTTGATACAGGGCAAATATTCCCCATACTCCAAAAACCACAGCCACACTTCGACCGATCCAATCCTGTTGACCAAATATCACATATAGGAGAGCTGCTATGTAAGAAACAGTTTGAAATTCCCGCCCCTGATAATTCGGACCGGGGCCGCCCCAATCAACTTGGGGGAAAAAAATATTCCAGTTAGTTTGATAAAAGTTATGTGCCATCATTGCGGTACTAGCTTCTCGCCAGGAAAAACCGTCAGTCAATGGTTGTTGAATTTGATCACAACGTAACAAGGTGGCAATAACTAGGATAGAAATCAATAAATAGTTTTTTCTGAACGGCAAAATTTGCATATTTTCATAAATGTTTTTGGGCATAGTCTTTTAACGTCATTTCGATGGACCTAAAAAATCGTGTAGCGCCGAGTCTGCCAGTCTTTGAACTCCAAATCTAAACTCGGCTTTTTGTGCTGATAAGTATAGACTACCAGCCCAGCCAAAAAGTTGACCTGAAAATCGAACGTATTACGATGATGAGAATGTTCAATTTGATCTGTATTCTTCAGTTTATCAGGAACCGATTCAGTCAGTGCCAGTTTTCGCGGCAATATCCAGGGCCAACCCCTGAAAATTTCGGAAGCCATTGCCCTTAAGACTTTGAGAAAAATATAAGTAAAAATACTCAGCCCCGAAAGCCTTGCTAGGTAACAATACCTTCGCCAAAATGATACCTTGTGGGGTGGGATTTTGCGATTCGGACCTGGCTTGGGGTAGCTATTTAAAAATCCCTTCCCCAAAACCCAAACAGGGTTTTATGGGGGTAGTTTCACAAGTCGTAAGGGTGACATCCACAGGGTATCAATCAGAAAAAATTGGCGCAGGTATTGTCAATACAGAAACCCGGTTTCTGATACGAGCTGGTTAATTTTCTTTAATAAAACTGTCAACCACTGCTTTTGCTTCGGGTGGTAAATCCCTGAGCATCAGAAATTGAAAACCATCCTTTGATGCTAATTGGCCATATTCGGGACTCAAGAAAATCGCGTATTGTTCGGCATCGGGTGTCATTTGTGCTGCCATTGCTAGGGAAACCGCCTTGATATATTCTCGCACTGCGACGGCTTTTTCTCCCACCACTTCTTCTCCAGTAATAGGTGTATTTGGTTTCCCTTTTTGATCCATTGTTTTCGAGGGATCTTTCACGCTTAAATGAGTGCCTCCGACGACACCGAGTAACCATTTTGGGGTGGTTATTTTGGTAAATGGTATCACTTGTTCTGTTAATGATGGGGTGGTTTTATCTGCGGAACCTCCTAAGATTAATGTGGGAATTTCTACTTGACTAATTCCGGTATCTCCAAACATTAATGACGCGACGGGATTGAGCGCGATCGCGCTTTTAATCCGAGGTTCACGCAATTGATATTTATCATCAGGAAGGGCGGCCGCAATACATTGTATTCCCTCACCTAAACTAAAACTAATGACATCCTCTTTACAACGTTTGCTCATCCAATGGGGTTGTAATTCGGCTCCCGCGAGTGATAATGCGGTTGCGGCTCCAAATGAATAACCAATCACCATCGCGTTATTAGTGCCTAATTTGCCTTGCAATGAAGCATTATTTTGATTAACTTTTGTCAATTCATCCAAGATAAAACTAATATCTTTGGGACGCTCAATAAATTCTTGAGCCTTTAAAAGAGATTTATTTCCGGTTAATGCTGCATTAGTATTGGCTTCGTTACTCCCTGGATGTTCTAATGCCGCGACGACATAACCATGAGAGGCTAAATGTTGTGCTAAATATTGGAGATCGGAACGCACTGAGCCTAAGCCATGAGAGAAGACGATTAAAGGTTTATTTTGAGTGGCCGCGTTGGACCAATAAATATCTACGGGGATTTTGCGATCGCGTTTACTGTCATATAAATCTAAGGTGGACATTTGGACTTGATTGGGACCGGCTTTTGAGGCATCAAAGGGAATATTAATATTAGGCAATTTGGTGGATAATTGAGGCGCGATCGCTTGCATAAAGCGTTGAGTTTGCCAAAAAGAAGTATTCAAACCCTTCATAATTTTAAAGGCTTGATCTACATCAATAATGATGCGTTCCCCCGGATAATTTTCGATAAAACTGAGGATGGATAATCCCTCATCGGGAAGTGATCCTAATACTAATGCACCACGTAACGCGTTTAACATTGCTCCATCACGACGGGGGGTTACGGTTGCGAGATCGGCTAAAATATTTTCCCCGACACGACTATAGAGAACATTACTCCATGACAGGGGATTTAACTTGATTTTGGCTTTCAATGCACCATAAATAAGACTACGTTGTTGAGGGGAAAGAAAGTTGGCATAAGCTTGGAGACGATCGGATAATTTTCCTGTATTAACGAGGGTTCGTAGATCCTGTAGGGGCACAGACATTTCAAAAATGCCTTTTTTCAGGACTATGGTTTGAGCCGCGTTCGTGGGTTGGGTTAATCCACCCCCTAAATTGACAAGTACGCTACTGATGAGCGCGATCGTTGCCCCTCGGATTTTTTTGTTGATTTTCATGGCTGATCCTTGTTTTTGGAATTCTACAATTCTTTCATATCCTAACTCTTGTGAAGACGGGCAGAAAGGCGCGATCGGTCTTTTTAGAGTTTATTCACCCCCTAAATTAGGATAAAGTGATATTTTAGTGAAAGTCTATTCCCTTTTCAATTCACAGATAATCGGATGATAAATAAAGTCATTCTTTTTGCCAAATACTGGTTTTAAAATGCCATCTTCACTTAATTTATAAAAGGCTTTGAAATCATTAAAATCCTTGAATGTCGGTCCGATAACTACATATTTTGCCCCACTTTTTCTCACATTCTTAACCCATTTATCTATACCGTTATTCGTGTCATCTAGCAAGGGAATATGTAAAACTTGTTGATCAAAATGTTTACCATAAAACAAGTAATTTCTGATACTTGAAGAATAGGCTATTTTGTCATTTTGCTTCAGATTAACTTCCAGAAATTCATAAATACCTTGATAGACATCAGTCCTTTGCAAATCTCTTTTTTCTCGGGCAACCCAACTGGCAGAAATTAAAATGATTAAACAGAGAGAAATCGCGATCGTTGGTTTAAATTTTTGCCAATACTCTCTGATCAGAGAAGAGGGCAAAACTGGATATTTTAAGAAAATCAAAGAGAGGATAATTATTAATCCTAAATAGACTAATACATAGAAAAATAAACTGACAATGTTTTCTCCAAAATAATGTAATAACTGATCAATCCCTTCCTGGGGTTTACTCAATATCATCTTGAACATCATCGGTCCTCCCGATATGGTATTTTCTCTCTGAAAAGATGCTATGGTAAAAGCATTAAATAATTCCAGTCGAATGATGGCTATTAAACTACTAATAAAAATCATTATTACCATTAAATATTTAGAAGTATTCAAGAGGGTTGCTGTCACCGCGGCGGCAATAGATAACATACTAACAAAGATAAATCCATAGCGGATATTATGGCTAAACAAATCACGCCCTTCAACATTTAAGCCTCCACCGGCACTATAGGGAGTATTCCCATATAAAAAAGCTGTGATCAAAACCAGTATCAAAATCAAGACTAAATTTTTCTTTTTCTCTTGATTTATAACCGGAGAAAAGAAGATTATGGGTGATAAGATCACTTGGCAAAACATGATAATAAAGGGGATTTGTAAGCGTGTAATAATGGCAGAAATACAAATTTTCCAATGAGAGAAATTCGTGAAATTAAAGCTAGAAATTAAGGTGGTTTTTTGGATTTCATACAACTTCTGTAAGAGCGGTGTATCACTAACAACTGCACTGGCTAATTGCCAACTTTCTAGCTCCGCCATTGAGACGGGCTGTTTTTGATACCAAATGCGAATATACCAAAATGCGGCTAGAAAAATCCCCCCTAATATTCCACCTATTTTCCAAAAGTTTATCACTGATGATGAATTTAAGTTAGTCTTTTGAAGGGAACCACTATTAATAATAAATTTGATTTCATCAAGGAGCCAAATTGCTAAAATAAATAATCCATAAATGAAACCAATGCTTTTCAACCCTAGAAGGAAACCCCAACTGAGAAATAACAGAAAAAAATCTAAATTTGAGCGTGTTTTTGTATAACAGATCAGCACATATATACAAAATGTAAAAATTGCCGCTAAGGGTAAATCCAGATAAAAACTATTAACGTGATCTTGGATCATGGGAGTTGTCAAAATCAGGGATAATGCTGCGAGACTATATAATCTACTAGCCCCGAAAATGCGGCTGTTTCTATAAACCGATAATCCGAGAATTACCCAGGCGATTAACCCCGGAAATGCCACCAGAAAGTCTTCCCAAAATGGCATAACAAAAAACAATCCTAAAATCTGCCAATTATAGGGATATAAGTGAGCATCAGGATGTTCTACTATTCTTTGTCCTAAAGGATCTAAAAAAGTAAAAGTTCCGGTTTGATACCAACGGGCTATTGGTGGAAGTTGAAACCATAAGGAATCATAACCCGTCATGGGTAGTGTGGTAATTTTATTAATTAAAATTACACTGACAAATGTCAGAGAGGCGATTATTAATAGTTCTAATGGTTGGAGCGATCGCGTCACTTTTAACAAATCGGAAATCCAGTCAGAAAAGGGAGATAAGGAACGCGATCGTAGACGGATAAATCCCAGAATAAAAAATACAATTTCTACACCAACAAGCACGGGAAGATATAAGAGATGGAAAGCTCCCAATATTAATCCTAACCCCACTTGAAAAATACACCATCCCGTCAGTATAATCAAAAGACGATGGGTGACAGAATCGCGATCAAGGGGGGAATTATTCAATCCTATTAATAACCAACAACCCGGAAGGGGACCGGCTACAATGACTAGACATAAAATTAACTGCCATAAATGTTGTATAATATTCATAAATACTTGCCTGTAATTGTTGGTAATTTATTAGACCAAGACATTTTGCCAGTTTTAGAGAGATTATAGCCTATCCTCAAATTTTCGACAAAATCAGGATTGTGAAGAATTGTATCCGGGGTTTTGTGCTGTTACCAAGGCTCTCTTGTCTTGTCCTGTATTTCTCTGTGTTCTAGTCGGCCTTTGTGGTTTAATATTAGTAATAATTTGATGGCTCACGCGTTCTTTAATCTCGCACAGGCACAGAAATATACGCGATTCTATCATTAACAAAACGCACCGCGATAAAAATATTCATCCATGCTTCTAAAAAATCTAACATTTGTAGCAAATTCACCGCGTCATCAAAATAGACTTCTACAACAGATCCGGTAAAACTGCGATGGCTTTCTCGATAATGCAATTTTACCGCGCCATAATATAGAGCTAAGGCCTCAATTCCTTCTAAACTCGCAGCCTTATACCTGCTATAAAAACGTTGATACCCTGATCTTAAGAGACTCATTGATGCCACATAAATGAATTATCGGACATTTCATCAATAGTTCTCATATCATAGTAACAACTACCGGGTCACGTCAAGGTAGTTTTGATAAATTAAGGCAGATCAAGGAAAAGGCGCGATCGGGCCACCTAATTGCCCTCTTTTACCGACATCGCCAAACGCGTCCCCTTCTCACGACGATAAATATTAATAGGACTCTTACGAATATCGGCCTCCACCATTGCAATTAACTCATCAAGATTGAGCGTTAAAGCATCAAGACGTTGAGAGACAGATCGAAAATTGTTGACAGTTTTTTCGATCACTTCAGAATCAGGAACTTTTGGTGTATTAGTCATAGTAAATCAAAATCCCTCTTTGCTTCCCGAATACTTGCTTCTACGGCATCAACATCCGCTTCAGCTTGTTCAATCGTTTGAGCCAGTAAGTTTAGCATAGCAGAAGAAGCTATTGGTTGTGCCTCTGCAATCCTTAGTAGGAGGGTGTAAAACCGAGAATAGGGATTTCTTAAGCGTTCTGTTGCATTCTGCAATTGTTCCAATACCGTCGCGGTCGTTTCCCTCTCCCCATATATCTCAAAAATAGCCCCTTCCACAGCCCTAGCTGCATCAATTCCCTCCAAAAGCCGCCGTTGTAAATTCAAGACTCTTACCATTATGTCATCGGGCAACAAGGCCATAAAAATTTCTCCCATCATCTTGATACATAAACATATACCAAAAAAAACCCCCGCCCGAAGGCGAGGGATTTTTTCAATTACCTACAAAGTCAAGCACTCAGAATTAACCGAACTTGCCAGCAGTTGAGGCAATGACGAAGGCCGCGTAAGTCACCACAAAGCCAACGGCAAAGTGTGTAACACCGACGACACGAGCTTGAACGATAGAAAGAGCAACGGGCTTGTCCTTCCAACGAACCAGGTTCGCAAGAGGAGTACGCTCATGGGCCCAAACTAAAGTTTCGATCAGTTCTTGCCAGTAACCACGCCAAGAGATCAGGAACATGAAACCAGTCGCCCAAGCCAGATGTCCTAATAAGAAAATCCAAGCCCAAATAGAAAGGTTATTGGTTCCAAACGGGTTGTAACCGTTGATCAATTGAGAAGAATACTGCCACAGGTAATCGCGGAACCAGCCCATCAGGTAGGTAGAGGACTCGTTAAACTGAGCCACATTACCTTGCCATACGCCCAGATGCTTCCAGTGCCAGTAGAAAGTTAACCAGGCAATGGTATTAAGCATCCAGAACATGGACAGGTAGAACGCATCCCACGCGGAGATGTCGCAAGTACCGCCACGGCCGGGGCCGTCGCAAGGGAAAGCATAGCCGAAATCTTTTTTATCGGGCATCAGCTTACTGCCACGAGCATCTAAAGCACCTTTCACAAGGATCAGAGTCGTGGTGTGCAGACCCAGCGCGATCGCGTGGTGAACCAAGAAATCGCCAGGGCCAATGGCCAAGAAGAGAGAATTGCTACCGCTGTTAATCGCTTCTAACCAGTTTGGCAACCACACATTACCCGCATTGGGCCAAGCAGTAGTCGCAATACTGTCAGGATTAGACAGCAACACATCCATACCATACAGAGCCTTCCCAGAAGAAGCTTGAACGAACTGCGCGAACACAGGCTCAATCAAGATTTGCTTCTCAGGAGTACCGAAGGCAACCACTACATCGTTGTGGACGTAGAGACCTAAAGTGTGGAAGCCCAAGAACAGCGACACCCAGCTTAAGTGAGAAATAATCGCTTCTTTGTGCTGTAACACCCGGTAAAGCACATTACCTTTATTCGCTTCAGGATCGTAGTCACGCACCAAGAAGATAGCTCCGTGGGCGAAAGCGCCGACCATGATGAAACCAGCAATGTACTGGTGATGTGTGTACAACGCGGCCATTGTTGTGTAATCCTTCGCGATAAACGCGTAAGGAGGCAGCGAGTACATATGTTGGGCAACTAAGGAAGTGATAACCCCCAGAGCCGCCAAATGGAATCCCAATTGGAAATGCAGAGAATTGTTGTAAGTCTCATACAAACCTTGGTGAGGCAGGTTGAAGGGACCTTCACTCTTACCACCCACCAAACCCGCTTTAGAATCGAGCATTTCTTTGATGCTGTGACCAATACCGAAGTTAGTCCGGTACATATGGCCAGCAACAATAAAGAGAACCGCGATCGCGAGGTGGTGATGGGCAATATCAGAGAGCCAGAGAGATTCTGTCTGAGGATGGAAACCACCCAAGAAAGTCAGAATCGCCGTACCTGCACCTTGAGAAGTCCCAAAGACATGACTTGCCGTATCAGGGTTTTGGGCATAAACACCCCAATTACCCGTGAAGAACGGAGCCAAACCAGCCGGATGAGGAGGCGTTGTCAGGAAGTTATCCCAGCCAACGTGCTGTCCGCGAGCTTCAGGAATAGCAACGTGAACCAAGTGTCCAGTCCAAGCCAGAGAGCTCACACCAAACAAACCAGCTAAGTGGTGATTGAGGCGAGATTCCGCGTTTTTGAACCAAGACAAGCTTGGACGGTACTTCGGCTGAAGGTGCAGCCAGCCCGCGAACAAGAACAGAGAGGCCAGGATCAACAGGAAGATTGAACCCTGATACAAATCGCCATTCGTCCGCATCCCCTGGGTATACCACCAGTGATAAACACCGGAGTAGGAAATATCCACAGGGTTAGAAGCGCCAGCTTGAGTGAACGCATCCACCGCGCCTTTGCCAAATTGGGGGTCCCAAATCGCGTGAGCAATGGGACGGACATTGAGAGGATCTTTGATCCACTGTTCAAAATTGCCTTGCCAAGCCACATGGAAGAGGCTGCCCGACGCCCAGAGGAAAATGATCGCGATGTGACCGAAGTGAGAAGCAAAAATCTTTTGGTAAAGATTTTCTTCTGTCATGCCATCATGGCTTTCAAAATCGTGAGCCGTGGCTATCCCGTACCAGATCCGCCGTGTAGTTGGGTCCTGGGCAAGGTCTTGGCTAAATTTTGGAAACTTAGTTGCCATAAGCCTTGTTTAATGCTGAATCCTAAACGTTGAACGGATTCGGGTTTGTTGTACCCTGGATTCTAAATTTTAGATTACATCAAAAACCCAAAATTAGAATCCAAGGAAGACAATCTTATCCGACTGAAATGATTCGAGCTAGGAAGAATGCCCAGGTTGTGGCAATTCCTCCCAGGAGGTAGTGTGCCACCCCCACCGCACGACCCTGAATAATACTCAGAGCGCGAGGTTGGATCGAGGGCGCAACTTTGAGCTTGTTATGAGCCCAAACAATTGACTCAATCAGTTCTTGCCAGTAGCCACGTCCGCTGAACAGGAACATTAAGCTAAAGGCCCAAACAAAGTGAGCTGCTAAGAACATCAGACCATAAGCTGACAGCGCGGAACCATAAGACCCAATCACTTGAGATGCTTGAGCCCACAGGAAGTCACGCAACCAACCGTTGATCGTGATGGCACTTTGGGCAAAGTTGCCGCCTGTGATGTGAGACACAGAACCGTCTGCATCGACTGTACCCCAAACATCCGACTGCATCTTCCAGCTAAAGTGGAAAATCACAATGGATAAGCTGTTGTACATCCAGAACAGACCCAGGAAGACGTGATCCCAACCGGACACTTGGCAGGTACCGCCACGGCCAGGGCCGTCGCAAGGGAACCGGAAGCCCAGGTTAGCCTTGTCAGGAATCAAACGAGAGCTACGCGAGAACAGTAAACCCTTGAGGAGAATCAGCACGGTAACGTGAATCGTGAACGCATGGATGTGGTGAACCATGAAGTCCGCGGTACCGAGCGTAATAGGCATCATCGCGACCTTACCACCCACTGCTACAACGTCTCCACCAAAGGTGGCACTCGCCGCAGCTAAAGCATTAGGGGCAGTATTACCAGGAGCGATCGCGTGGATATGTTGTAACCACTGCGCGAACACAGGCTGAAGTTGAATGCCCGTATCCGAGAACATATCTTGAGGACGACCAAAAGCACGCATCGTGTCGTTATGAACGTACAGACCGAAGCTATGGAAGCCTAAGAAAATACACACCCAGTTCAGGTGAGAGATGATCGCGTCACGATGACGAATCACCCGATCCAACAAGTTATTAACATTCTTAGCCGGATCGTAGTCGCGCACCATAAAGATTGCGCCGTGCGCTCCCGCGCCCACAATCAGGAAACCACCGATCCACACATGGTGGGTAAACAGTGATAACTGAGTTGGATAATCCGTCGCGATGTACGGATAGGGAGGCATCGAATACATATGATGGGCAACGATGATGCTCAGAGAGCCAACCAGTGCCAAATTGATAGCCAGTTGTGCGTGCCAAGATGTGGTCAGGATTTCGTAGAGACCTTTGTGTCCTTCACCTGTGAAGGGACCTTTATGAGCCTCTAACAGTTCCTTCATGCTGTGACCAATACCCCAGTTGGTGCGGTACATATGGCCAGCGACAATAAACAAGACTGCCAGAGCTAGGTGGTGGTGAGCTGCATCACTCAGCCACAGTCCCCCTGTTACAGGGTTTAAACCGCCCTTGAAAGTCAAGAAGTCACTGTATGCACTCCAGTTGAGGGTAAAGAATGGTGTCAGACCCTTCGCAAAACTCGGATAGATATCCGCGATTAAGCTAGAGTTGGTCAGCCATTCATGGGGCAACGGAATATCAGCCACCGTCTTGATCAACTTGCCACCGACTGTCAGCGGTTTACCCGCGTCGATCGCGTCTAAGCAAGCATTGATCGGTAAGGAGACGTGAATCATCTGACCCGCGTAACCCAAAGAGCCACAACCGATAAGCACCGCGAGGTGATGGTTCATCATGGACTCCACATTCTGGAACCATTCCAGTTTAGGAGCACGAACATGATAGTGGAACCAACCCGCGAACAGCATCAGAGCTGCCATCACCAACGCGCCGATCGCGGTGACGTAGAGCTGATAGGAGTTCGTAATACCGTTGGCCCGCCACATTTGGAACAGACCAGAGGTGATCTGAATGCCGTGGAAGCCACCGCCCACATCAGCATTGAGAATTTCTTGGCCAAAGATGGGCCAAACTACTTGAGCACTTGGCTTAATCCCAGTGGGATCGGTTAACCAAGCCTCAAAGTTGGAAAACTTCGCACCGTGAAAGTAGGCTCCACTGAGCCACACAAAGACAACGGCTAAATGACCAAAGTGAGCGCTAAAGATTTTGCGCGAAACGTCTTCTAAGTCGCTGGTATGACTATCAAAGTCGTGAGCGTTAGCGTGAAGGTTCCAAATCCAGGTGGTGGTTTTTGGTCCCTTGGCTAAGGTGCGATCGAAGTGACCGGGTTTGCCCCATTTTTCAAAGGAGGTAGGAACCGGATTCTTATCAACCGACACTTTCACCTTTGCCTCTCGCTCTGGAGGACTAATTGTCATTGAAGACTCTCCTCTCCGTAAGACAAGTAACGAGAAATGCTGGTTGTTTTTTAGACTTCCAGCAGCTTGCGCTACTGGATTCTTGGTTCTCTGAGCTGACTTCCCTTCATGTCTCTCAACATTTCCAGTGTCCTCCTCTTTACCCAAGCATTTACTCCTATTAAGGAGCGAGTTTCCGAGTGTCCATCGGTACTCTGAGAAGATTTCTCACCATTTTGACACATCTAGGACCTGCCAAAACTGTGTTTTCCTTCCCGATTGGGTATTACTACCCGGATTCCTAAGAATTATAGACTTCCTTCTCGCATCTGAAACGTCTGTTTACAATAATTAAAATTTGCTCTACTTCTTACCCCAAAAACCTTCATGCGCCATAAATTTTCCCAAAAGTCAAGGGGTTAATGATTAACTTTATAAATCTATACAATTAGTTAATTGGGGATTGGGGAGCAGGGATTGGGGAGCAGGGATTGGGGA